>CAYZIY010000002.1:0-211998 GCA_964478715.1 uncultured Planctomycetales bacterium | reverse complement strand
CACGCTCCGCTGCTTGTGCGGGTCCCCGTCAATTCCTTTGAGTTTTAACCTTGCGGCCGTAGTCCCCAGGTGGAGCACTTAATGCGTTAGCTGCGGCACCGACCCCGAAAGGCCAACACCTAGTGCTCATCGTTTACGGCTAGGACTACCAGAGTATCTAATTCTGTTCGCTCCCCTAGCTTTCGCAATTCAGCGTCAGGAAAGGACCGGAAAATCGCCTTCGCCGCTGGTGTTCTTCTCGATCTCTACAGATTTCACCCTTACACCGAGAATTCCATTTTCCTCTTCCTCCCTCAAGCCTGATAGTTTGAAAGGCAGTTTTCCGATTAAGCCGGAAGATTTCACCCCTCACCCACCAAGCCGCCTACTTGCCCTTTACACCCAATGAATCCGAGTAACGCTTGCCACCTCCGTATTACCGCGGCTGCTGGCACGGAGTTGGCCGTGGCTTATTCGCCAGGTACCGTCAATCCGTTATCTATTAAATAACGGATATTCTTTCCTGACAAAAGCAGTTTACGATCCGAAAACCTTCATCCTGCACGCGGCGTCGCATAGTCAGACTTTCGTCCATTGCTAAATATTCTCGACTGCAGCCTCCCGTAGGAGTCTGGGCAGTGTCTCAGTCCCAATGTGGCTGACCATCCTCTCAGACCAGCTACCCGTCAAAAGCCTTGGTGAGCCGTTACCTCACCAACAAGCTGATAGGACGCGAGTCCATCCTTAAGTGGCAGGCCTTGCGGTCCCCGCCTTTAATCAAATCGACTTTTGTCATTCTGATGCTATCTGGGATTACCTCCGTTTTCACGAAGCTATCCCAGGCTTAAGGGAAAGTTACTCACGTGTTACTCACCCGTTTGCCGCTATCCATAACCAACTTCCCACATCCGTGCAAGCACTTCAATAAGAAGTCGACAAGGATCGCTCGACTTGCATGCCTAATCCACGCCGCCAGCGTTCACTCTGAGCCAGGATCAAACTCTCCAAAAATAACTTGGCATTCTGTTCTTCATGTGTATTTGTAAAAGAGCAACAAAAACGAGCACCTATTGATGCCCGTTTGTCAAACTTGCATTTCAAAGAGGACTAATTTTCACCTCTTAAAAGTGTAGTGAAATTTAACACAGATCACAGTCTTTGTCAAGTTTTTTATTTTATCTATCTTTATTATTTTCAGTATTTTTAGTCTTTGTAAGGAAAACGAGCTGTTGCGGGGCAGAGTCTCTACTTTGAGGAAAGTAAATTAAGCAAATTCTTGCCCAAAATCAAATCCTTCTGCTCTTCTGTCAAACTAATCTCGTCGATAAACTCGATAGATGACCGGATATCTTGGTTGGCGGGATAATCACTGGCCCAAAGAATGTGCTGGGCATCAACAACTTCCAGCATGCATAAAAGAGACGCTAACGATTTTGATCCGCTTGTATCAAAATATAAATTCTGAAAATATTGACTGGGCATTTTGCCTAAATCTTTCACATAATTTCTTTTTCTAAGCATTGCGTAGGTATTGTCAAATCGTTCTTTAACAAACGGAAGGACGCCGCCGTAATGGGCGAAAATAAAATCCACATCCGGAAATTTCGTAAAAATTCCCTCCATCATCATTTTCCCCAAACACATCGAAACATCGAAAACATATTCCAAAACCGGAGAAAGAAGCGGATCTTTAACACGCTGTTCCCCAATAGGATTAATGATCTGGGGATGAATATGAATCGGCATTCGGTTTTCTTGGGCAAATTGAAAGACAAGGCCAAAACCAGAATCATCAAGATATTTTCCGTCATAACTGGAAGCTAGCGAAATAACCTTCAAACCCAAATCCTTAATTCGTTTCAGCTCTTTAAGGATATCGTCGGGGCTATCCAACGGAATAATCCCCGCTCCCGCGAAGCGATCGGGATAAGATTCAATGATCTTGGCAATACCTTGATTATAGCTTTGACAGAGATTCATCCATCCGCCCATTTGAATGTGCGCATCCGAAGTCGGATAGAGCAAAAGGGATTTTTCTATTCCGTTTTGATCCATGACCTCAATTTGTTTCTGAGCATCAGACCAATGGACTTTATAGAATGTCGTTTTTTGAGCCACTTCTTCGGGCAAACAATGGCTTTGGGCATCTAAGCATTGACGCATTCTGCTTCTAGTCTTTCTTTCAAATCATTCTGTTTTCTTTAAGAACTCTTTCAACATCGCCGATGGCCTTTTTCAAATCTTCAATCAAATTAATATTGATTGAAATACCTTTGGCGGTTGCCACCATCTCATCAGATCCCTGGGTCATCGTCCAGGTACGGATATCAATCAGGTCGTTACCTTTATATTCCCGAATCCCGACGCGGATCTCTTGAAACTTGTTCTTTTTGAATGTTGTGATGGTTTTATCCATGCAGGCCACCTCCCTTCCTTTAAAGATTGCGAATAATATTCGCTAAAATCGAACGGGCCAAATCCACATCTGGTATCAATTCTCGTCGAGCAGCAACGCGAATATCCACCGTCTCTTCGGTCAATTTCGAAATATTGACTTTCACTTTGGCTTTATCCACAACCGCTTCGAGCTCACCAAGCTTCTGCTCTGACTCATCCAGCTCTCCCAGAATGGCAAGTTGATTCTTTGCCACTCTCCAAGCCTGGTTAAATTCAATATCGATGGACGTCGTGACATAATCACTCGTGATCGCAACAACACTGGCCGCGGTAGCGCCACCAACGATCACGGCTGTCGTACATCCGGATAAAAATAATAGCGGCAAAGATAAAACAATGGACCATTTTTTCATTGCTTCAAACCTCATTGCGCCTGTTTTTGTTTATAATCAATAACGGGTCTTGTCCAAGGTGTCTGCTGATTAATCACGGCCAGCTCCAACGGACAGGCATTGGCCGGCACTAAGAGGGCAAACATCACCATGTCAACAACCGTATCAGGTTTCATTAATCGTTCTTTTTGTTGATCGGTAATGTCTTTCAATTTTCCGGTCAATTCTGTATCGACCACTCCAGGGAGGATGGACGTCACTTTAATCCCATGATCCCTCATTTCCCAAAACAGTCCTTTACAGAAAGCCTTTAATCCAACTTTCAGCGAGCTATAGGTAATAAAATTTTTAGGGAGCGGATCGCACAAAGTGGAACCAGAAACCATATTGATGATAGCTCCTTGTTTTCTTTCGATCATCTCGGGGATCACCAGGCGAATCAGACGCACATAACCCAGATAGTTGGTGTGCGCTAGGCGTTCAATATCTTCCAGAGGCTGCTTCTCAAATGGATACTGACTGGAAACACCGGCATTATTAATTAAAATGTCAATCGCTCCCAGTTCTTTCTTTGCTTGGTCCACCAAATTTTTAAGATCTTCTAATTGGCTGACATCACAAGGTACCGACAACACATTCACTTTGGTCTTGTCTCTGATTTCTTTAGCAGCCTGATCTAAAGTTCCTTTTGTTCTGGCAGCGATCGCGACATTCGCTCCATGGCGGGCAATCTCCATGGCCACTGCTTTTCCGATGCCTTTGCTAGCCCCTGTAATCACAGCATTTTTTCCCTTTAAATGCGACATCTCTCCCCTCTCTTTTCCTATTCGTCTGTCAATGTCTCGGGGATTCCATGCTTAACAGTCAATGAAAGCAGAAACAAAACGATGCCAATCCCCAAAAAGGTTAATTGAAAACTTTTCTCAATAAAGAACCCGCTTAAAAAAAATCCGATTCCTCCGCTTAAGAAACGAACTGATGAATTCAGTGAAGCGATTTCTTCTCTGTAATCATCGGCAAAATCGGTTAAAACAGTTGAAACACCGTTATGGCCGATGGTCCAACCCATAGAAAAGACGAGCAAAATTCCGGATAATATGATCAACGGAAAAACACCGCTTAATAGCATTGTCCCGACCGAAAGAAGAATGATTCCCAAATAACAGGCCCGGGTTCTTCCTCTTTTATCCGCGATCCACCCACCAATGTTCTGCCCCAGGGCACCGCCGAGAGTAATCAAAATAAAAAGCGAGCTGATCAAAAACTGCTTCATTTGATAAACCTGATCAAAATAAACGCCCAGCCATTTATGAACGCCATGATAAAGCATGCTGATAACAAAAATAAAAAGAAAAACTTTCCGCAGTTGGCTGTGCTTAAATACTTTTAAGTAATGTATCTTGCGTTTTTGGGTGGTATTAAAATAGGAGGAGTCAAATCGAAAAGCCCAACCGGCCATCCCAAAGGCCAAAAGCGCCGGAATGGCAAATAAAAATCTCCAATTAACCACCCCGCTTAAAAATGTTCCGGCCAAAGATGATATAAAAGCACTGGTAAAAAGGAGTCCGACTAAACGTCCTCGAATCGTCTTCTCAAACATTTTCCCCACAAGGATCAACCCGAGAGGAATCACGCTAGCGCCGGCTACTCCACTTAAGACTCTCGCAAATAAAAATACTCCTAATGATGACGACACGATACAAAGCAAACTGGCCAAACCATAGACCACCATTGACCCCATCAGTATTTTTTTAAATGTTATTTTTTCCGATAAAGGAGCATAAAGAAGCGCTCCCGCTCCGTAAGGAATCATATAATACGGCATAATCCGGGACATAAGAAATACGGGATAACCCAAATCCTTGGCGATGGAGGAAACGGCCGCAGCTAAAGCGGCCACATTAAAGGAGATGGAAAAACTCCCCAGGCAAAGCAGGCTGAATATTAATCTTTTTTCGCTGATATTGTTCTCCTTATGCTAGTAAAGGAACTAATATTAGTATTAAAGATTAATATATATTACAAGCTCTTTGCCTTTTTTTCAATATTTTCTTTGTAAGGAAGAAAGAATTGAAAACCACTACTTCTGGCTGGTCGCTGCAGCGTATTCTTCTTCGATAACCTTCTTGAATATCTTCAGATTATCTTGCGAATGCTTGTTGATGAATCCTTCAACCTGCTCATCATTATACTTGGCCTTGGGATCCATTTCGAAATCTTGAATCCAGGTCATCAAGATCCCGCCTTCAACAGGAGTATAGAGCCAAATGATTTTCATGTATTTAAAAGGAAATGTTGGCTCGTTTTTTTGCGCATAAGCAAGCATATTCTCTTTAAACAGCATGCGATGAGATGTCCACGAATTTCCCTCGTTGTCTGTCAGACGAAAATCGATCCGCTTGCCCTCTTTTTTAAGGACCTCAGCTTTGACATATTCATCGCCAAAAAGCTCTGTCCATCTCTCAATATGGTTTGACGTGTCATAAACATTATCAAACGGCGCGTTTACAATTATTGAATTTCTTGTGTGTCCCATAAATCACCTTCCTTTCTAGTTTGTTTGCCTTTCAGTAAGCTTCTAGAATTCCAGACAGTCAAGCTGCACCCTTCCTGATCCTGGCTATAGCTTTTATGTTTTCAGCCGGAAATAAATAGGCCCAAAAACGTTCATAATTCTCGGGAGATTTATTCGCTAACCACTTAATCCCAAACATGCGAAAAGTTTTGTAAAAAGTGATTTCGGCTTTTACGATTTCCATGCCACAATCGCGAGTTAACATACGAACAACTTCATGATAGGAGTAGTAATGCCTGTGTCCCAGCCCGTGAGAAACATAATACGAATAATGAGGAACTTCAATAACTATTTCTCCTCTATCTCTTAAAATTCTGCAGACTTCTTTTAGGATTGGAATCGGGTTTTCAAAATGTTCAATAAATTGCTTTGCCCAAACACGATCTACAGAATGATTCTTTAGAGGAATCGGTTCTTTCTCAATATCAAGAATAATATCCGCATCAGAATCCGGATTAATATCAATACCTATGGCTCCTCTTATTTTATCTTTTCCACAACCTAAATCAACTTCAATAGGCTGATAGTGAGCAAAATCTTTCTTTTTCATAGGATCTAACTTTCTATAGCACTAATCCGACTATTTAAAAACTATAAACAATATTATCGTATTTTATAAATTGCTCATACCATGGCAACAACTCTAGTCCATCCTGCTCCCGCATCCTTTACGAGAACCGGCAGACAACAAACCATAAATCCTGTCGCACTCGGAATGGCTCCAAGGTTTCCGATGCGCTCCATATGAGCGTATTCTTTTTTGCGCCCTAGAAAATGCGCCGGCCAGATTTTGGACTTATCTTTCGTCGATAAAAATTCTTTGAACATATTAAAGCAAGGACGGTCTAAGCCGATTGTATCTATCCCAAGCATTTTAACACCCTGATCAATAATATATTCTACTGCTTCCGGCATCATCCCGACGTATTTATTAACATATTCGGGGGTGCCGAGCATCTTATCGCCGCCTGTATAAATCAAAACAATATCCATCGGCTTTAATTTGTACTGTATTTTCTCAAGGGCTTTGATGACATCGTCTTTTGAGATAGCATCTGGATATTTTATATGAGTAAAATCCAACCGCACCCCATCCCCATAGCACCATTCAAGCGGAAGATCCTCGATTTTCTTTGAATGTTTTCCTTCTGACTTGCTTCCGTAATGATAAGGAGCGTCAACATGACTCCCCATATGAACAGATGAATGGACTATTTCAAGGGCAAGCATCTCAGCGTCGGGAATTTCTTCGGGTGTGGCGATGCGCTCTCCTTTTTCGAAACGCTCCAAACCGCCGGGCTGGTTTTTCATAACCACCCAATTGAAATGCTCAACGCCATCGCTATGTGAAATACGGTCGATTTTGGCGGCGTGTGTTTCTTTGAGTGTGTCATCAATAGGTAAGCTAAGATCAATTATTTCCATGTTGATTGCTCCAAATGTACGTTCGGGCTCCATCTAACAACTAAAGTTTGATAGCTGATAGCGTCAGTTGGCTCCTTTAAGTTTCAAAAAATCAATCACTTCATTGAATGACATGGTTTTTTTGATATCACTGCCTTTCATCTCCAGTCCCAATGCTTTTTTGATGGCCACGGCCAATTCAACCATTTCCGTTGAATCAATCCCCAGGGATTGATCAAGTTTTTCATCCGGCTTAATTTCATCGGGACCAATATCCAAAACATCCTTAAATACTCCCTTGACCTTGTCCTCTAAACTCACATTCAGCTCCTTTCATTTGTCCGTATCTCGTGAAGTGCATCTCGCTTCACGCTTCACGAATAACGCTTCACAATATTAGGCTCTCTCCAAGACCAACGCCGTATTAATCCCTCCGCGCCCCCGATTAATCACAAGTGCTCTTTTAATTTCCCTACTCTGCGCCTTATTCGGGCAATAATCCAGTTCGCATTCTGGATCCGGATTTTCAAGATTAATCGTCGGGGGAATCATGCTGTTTTTCATAGCCAAAAGCGTTGTGATGACATCCACAGCGCCAGATGCCCCCAGCAGATTCCCGAACATCGATTTCGGGGCGGAAACAGGAATCTTTTTGGCATAGGAATTAAATGCGAGCTTTATCCCCAAGGTTTCCGTTTTATCGCCGATCGCTGTCCCGGCTCCATCCGCGCAAATATAATCAATTTGAGACGGCTCAAGTTGTGCGTCATCAAGGGCCATCTTAATGGCCCGGGCCAATTCTTTTCCATCATCAGCCGGTTCAATGCGATCCACGCCGTCGGTTGTGGTTCCGTAGCCGGTCACATAGCCATAAACCGGAACCGATCGCTTTTGAGCACGTTCTTCAGATTCCATAATGATAATTCCAGATCCTTCAGCAATAGCCAAACCATCCCGATTCTTATCAAAAGGACGATAAGCGCTTTGTGGTTGATCATTGCGCTGTGTCAGCACTCCTGAAGTGCAACAGCACAATAGCGCATAAGGCGTAACCGGTGCTTCCATACCGCCGGCGATAATGAAATCATCTTTACCGCTGTTGAGTGTTTTGGCGGCATAAGCAATGGCCATCAAAGAACTGGCTCGATCAGCCACAACGGTCTTGCTGTATCCTTTGATTCCATAGTGAATCGAAACCTGCCCTTGCGGCGCGGCCGGAAACCAAGCCGAGGCCAAAAAGGGGCTCACCCCTTCACGCCCTTCGGTGTAGAGATCCCGCAGCTCGGTCTCCGCATAAAGCCATCCGCCGATCGCATTGCCCATAAAAATACCGGCTCTTTTCAAGTTTTCTCTGCTTATATCAATTTTGGCATCTTCAATAGCGATTTGTGAGGCCACTAAGGCCATATGCGAAAAAACATCGATCTTCTTAAGGAGTCTCGAGCTAACATGACTGTAAGCCTCGAGCTCTTTGACTTGTCCCGCCACCTGAGAAATATATTTGGAGGCATCAAACCGTTCAATTTTAGAGACATTCGAATGCCCGGCCTTGATATTGGCCCAAAATACCCGCTGGTCAATTCCGCTGGGTGTCACAAGTCCGCAGCCTGTAATGGCAACTTTCTTCATAGGTATTCTCCGATCACTATTTCTTAAATTTAAATAAAAAATACCAGGCGACAAAGCATAAACAAAAATATATCACAACAGGATAAATCATCGAAGCGAGAGCAATATTTCCCGCCTGATATTAGCAAATAGGCAGATACAGCAAATAATACGCTGCTCCCAAAGCCACAATAATCATCCGAATAATCTTGATTTCCTGGCTCATATCCGCTCCCATCTTTTCAGAATCATGGCCGAATGCACGCCGGAAAAACCGCTGGAGGTTTTTAGCATGCAGTTAACCTTCATCTCCCGTGCCACATTGGGCACATAATCCAGATCGCAGTTGGGATCCGGCTCTTCCTGATTAATCGTCGGAGGGAGAATATTCCTTTCAAAAATCAGCGGGGCAATGGCTAGTTCCACTCCATTGGCTCCGGCCAGAGGATGTCCTATCATTGATTTGAAGGAGCTGATCGCCACATGATACGCATGTTTACCCAGCACCATTTTATACGCATTGGTTTCAAAGACATCATTTTGACGCGTGGAAGACCCATGGGCGTTGATATAATCAATCTCTTCGGGTTTAATGCCGGCGTCTTCCATGGCGAGTTTAATCGAATCGCTCATGGCCTCGCCTTCGGCGGGCAAATCAGTCATATGATACGCGTTACAGGTTGTTCCAAAACCTGTTACCTCGCAGTAAATCTTGGCGCCTCTCTTTTTCGCATGCTCCAACTCTTCCAAAATCACAAGCCCGCACCCTTCGGAAATCACAAACCCGTCTCGTTTGTTGTCAAACGGCCGAGACGCTTTCCGTGGTTCATCATTCCTGGTCGAAAGGACACTCACTACATCGAAGGCGGCGAAGGTCATGGGTGTTACCGGCGCTTCGGAGGCCCCGGCGATCATGATATCGTTTTCCCCGTCCTGGATCGCTTCAAAGGCAAATCCCACCGAATCTGTCCCGGCGGTGCATCCGGTTGAAATCGTATTGCAAATCCCTCGCAAACCGTATTTAGCGGCCACCTCACTCGACGGTGTATTGAACATGGAGGCGTCATAAAGATCCGGACGCACACGGGCAGGATCAATCGGATTTTTTCCGCTGTCTGTGACCAGGGCAAATTCTTCTTCCATGTATTTTGTCCCGCAGATGGCATTAGCCAGTGATATCCCCATTCTTTGTCGATTAATTTTATCAAGATCCAATCGGGCATCTTCGATAGCCATGCGGCTGGCCACCAGGGCAAACTGCACATAGCGATCCATACGGATCGCATCGTCGCGACTTAAACCGAGGGCAACCGGATCAAAATCCCTGGCCTGAGCGGCAATTTGAGTATTAAACTGGGAGACATCAAATTCGGTCACCCGCCTTACAGCAGACACACCGCCGGTCATCCCTTGCCAGCAGGCTTCATTTCCGACACCATTAGGAGCAATCACTCCGGTGCCGGCTATAACAACTCGTCTCTTTTTCATAGCTTGAATTCCTCTTTCAATTCTTGTGCATTTAAAAAGCAACGGCCTCTTTCTATCTCATGAACAAGGTCAACGACTTTTTCGTTTAAGGGAGCTTCACCACGGACATGCTTCGCCATCATAGCTACCTCCCCGTTTATGTAATCGATTTCGCTTATTCTTTTCCTTAAAATACTTTGCAAGATCGAACCGTAAAGCGGTTCTTTGCTTAATGACGTCATTGTTTTTTGGACAATCCCGGCGGCCCTCTCTTCGGGCATCTGAGCCAGGCCCCTGATGCGATCTTTAGGAAAATCAGGCAAAGACACAAGCTTAATACCGGCCTTATCGATGATATTGAGCCCTTCCTTGAGCAAACGCACGCTTAATCGACATAAATCCATATGCGAAAAAGATTCCTGCATAGACTTTCCGGTCAAAGCCGGAATACAATTATTGAAATTAATGAATAATTTTAGCCATTTCATACCCATAATTTCAGGTGTCACAACCACATCGAATGATTTTAAAAGGAGATCCGCCACATCGGTTGTCATCGGATCAAGAACCGTAAAGGGTTTTCCAATAATCCATTTACCCGGAAAGTTATAAATAATGTGTCCGGGTTTGTTATAGGTAGCTCCAAACATGACAATGCTTGTCATGATTCTGAATTTTTCAAAGTGAAATCCCAAAAGATTGTCCGCCTGCACACCGTTTTGGATCGAAAGGACCGCACAATGATTGGGTAAAAATTCATTATGATCATAATAGGCTTGTTCCAAATCCTGAGTCTTCACACCAAAGATTACCAGATCATAAACCCGATCGAGCTTTGTTGAAGCTGGAATTTTCAATACCTCTTTTTGAGTCGCTCCACTGATCGTCAATCCGTCTCTCTTAATGGCATCAATATGATCACTCCGGCCTACCAGAAGAACCTTTTCTCCACCCTGATGCAGTTTAGCCGCCACCAATGATCCAATCGCGCCGGCGCCGATAATTGCAATATCCATTATGTGTCCCCTGCCCTGCTGCCTTGGTTAAGAAGATACTCCTTCAATGATTGTAAAAGACTTCTAATCGCTTCATTGTAGGAATCTTTAAAGAAGATACTCCATAGAAATTTATTCCTAAATCCCTTGATCTCGACTTCAAGCAGGTAATCCACCCGGCTTCCGTTAAGGCGTCCTTCAATGTTTAATGTTTCCTTCATCAGAAAATTTTTCTGATCATATATTCGCGCCCAGCCCTTTTCCGGATGTGATTCGACAATCTTTCCATCAAGAGCAGAGAAAAACGGAAATTCGGCTTTCATCACCAGAGCCCCTGGCTCTTTGCCCGACATGTCATTAATGATCAAAGGGGCCTTCTGCGGCCACCAAGGTGCTCTCTCCCAAAGACAGGCGAGTCTAGCAACTTTCTTAAGAGGCGCTTCAACAAAAATAAAATGGCGGTACTGCTCTTTTTTCTCTTTTTGTTCTTTGGCGCCCATCATTCCTCATATTTCTTGTAGTCAAATCCGACATCATTAAAAAGCCGGATCATTAAGCTATAAAAAGCCGGCGGGACCTCCGTCAGAAAGGCCCGGATTACATCACATTCTTCAATTTGATCACTTTTCCGATCGCGAGCATTGATTTCTGCTGCTTTCTCCACCACAGCCACCGCAACCTGTCGGTGAAAAATCGGAATTTTAGAAATCATTTGGTCGTATTTTTCCTTAGTATCCTGTTGCCATTGCATAGACCATTCCTTTGTTTAAGCAGGTGTCTTTTCGGCTTCCATCGACGAGGCCGAAAACTTTGATAGATTGTTCATAAAATCTTTTACGCAAAGTTTCACCAGCTGATCATAATCACTTTCCATGATTCGGTAAATACGTTGCGGCTGGGAATAAAATTCTCGCATGCACCAGCTACCCAACCGTCCCACCTCTTCCTTACTTAAATGATTCGTGGGAATAACGGGATGATGGAAATCCCAGCTCTTGAGATCAATGTGCTTGGGGTTAATCCAGCCCAATTCCACAGAACGGTTCCAGAGTTGAGAACCGGGAACCGGTGTCACGTAATCCAATGCCATAATATCGGGATCCACTTCATTGGCCACCTCAAAGCGTTTTTTGATAATAGCCTCCGTGTCATCTTCAAGACCGATCAAAACCGTACCGACGGAAGAAATGTTGGCTTGCCTGAGGGCCTTGACCGTATCTTTGATTTGCTTAAGCGTAATGCCCTTGCCTTGCTTGGCCAGTTGCTCATCGCTCTCTACTTCGATCCCAACCAAACCCATAAACAAGCCGGCTTGATGCAAGAGAGGCATGATCTCTTTATGCGCGAGCCAATCATCAGCGCGCCCCAAACAAACCCACTTGATCCGATTGTCCCGTCTGATCTTTTCTTCGCAGAAATTTTTAACATTCTCCTTATCGACATTGAACGCATCGTCCTGGATAACCACAACCTTAACGCCATATTGTTTCTCCAACAAATCCATTTCTTCGAGAATTTTCTGATGCGATTTTCCCCTCCAAGAAATATAATCTGTTTTACTGTTCCGCTTATCATAAAGGCTCCATTGATAGCAGAACGTACACGCCCCTGGGCATCCTCGCGATGTGAGAAGTTCGGCAAACGGTTTCCAATAGGTGTGTCCGACATATTCTTTCATTGGAAATAAATCATAAGCCGGCATAGGCAGCTCATCGAGGTTCGGTATCAATGAGCGATGTGGTCCCATTTGTATTTTGCTGTCTTTATCTCGTGAAACCAATCCGGGAATCTTTGAGAAATCCGTCTCCTTGTTTTTTATAGCATTCACCAAATCCATTATCGTCAATTCCCCTTCTCCCATTGCAACAAAGTCAATCTGTGGATTTTGGGTAAGTGTCTCGACGCTATAGGCAGAATACCATAGAGCGCCCACAACAACCCTTGTATTGGGGAGAATCTCTTTGATCATCTTTGCTGTTTCATTAAAATGCCAGATCACCGATAACCCCCCAGTTGAATGCAGAAGATCGCCAAAAACACAAAGATCAGGATTGACCTCTTTGACTTGAGCCAGCATCTGCTCTACCGTTATATCGAGAGCCTTGGCATCGATGACTTTCACTTGTGTATCCGTCTTCTCTCTTAAGTAAGCCGCAATCTGCGCATAATACTGATTGGGCGCCTTGTGGTCGCCATGGGTAACCCATGATCCCATAGGGGGTGTAATAAATAATACATTCATCTCTAAACCTCTTTTGTTTTAAATAATTTCTTGAACTTTGAAATCATCATTGTCATGATGAATACTACCGCATTTTTACTTTTCGATAGTCAAAACCATGAAGCCGCAAGCGGTATACCTCCGGGTGTTTGATCCAGACAAACATGCTTGATTTGCGTGCATTCCCAAATCCCTTCGATCCCCAGTTCACGGCCGATGCCACTCTGCTTATATCCTCCAAATGGAGCCTCATTATAGAATCCTCCGTAGGTATTGATCCAGACGGTTCCACATTGCAGTTTACGAGAAACATCGCTGGCCTTTTCTTGATCGCTGGTCCAAATCATCGCGGCCAATCCATAAGGCGTGTCATTGGCAATCTTGATCGCTTCTTCTTTACCTTGAAATTTGATCACCGAAAGAACCGGCCCGAAGATTTCTTCGCGAGCAATAGTCATATCGTTTTGGACATCCCCAAAGATTGTTGGTTCCAGATAAAATCCCTCTGCGAACTCCTTGCCTTCAGGCACTTTACCGCCGCAAAGCAAGCAGGCTCCATCCTGCTTGCCCTTTTCAATGTAGTTGAGAACATTTTGTCTTTGCTTTTGGCTTATGAGTGGTCCGAATTCTGTTTCAAAGGAGTCAGTCGCACCAATTTTTAATTTCTTTGTTTTATCAACCAGTTTATCAATAAATTCATTATAAATGCCTTCTTCGAGAATCAAGCGTGAGCCGGCCACACACATTTGCCCCTGGTTCATAAAAATCGCTGACATAGCACCGCCTAAAGCAGCATCCTTATTGCAATCGGCAAAAACGATATTGGGCGATTTTCCACCCAGTTCAAGACAAACTTTTTTTAAACCCGCAGAAGCCTTGGCCATCACCGATTTACCTGTTTCCGTGCCCCCGGTAAAGTTGATCATATTGATTCCGGGATGATTAATCAGTGCCTCACCGGCCTCGTTTCCTGTTCCGGTAATTACGTTAAGCACGCCTGCTGGTAAATCGATATTGGGAAACAATTCCATTAACCTCATGATCGAGACACTGGCGTATTGCGACGGCTTAAAGACAATCGTATTGCCGGCCAAAAGCGCCGGCGCCACTTTCCATCCGAACATAATCAATGGATAATTCCAAGGGATAATACAAGCCACAACACCGAGAGGTTCTCTAATAAGCGTACTTTTAACGGGCGCGGCCACAGAAAGCCTTTCTTCCTTTAAGGGATCATCGAGATTCGAAAAATAGTCAAATGTATCCGCGCATGTGGGAACATCAATAAAGGTTGTTTGTTTGCTCGTTTTTCCTGTATCAAGCGTTTCCAGTTCGGCTAGTTCCTTGGCGTTTTTTCGGATACACTGAGAAATCTTTTTCAAATACTCTTGCCGCTTTTTGACCGACATTCTAGGCCATGGCCCTTCATCGAATGCCTTTCTGGCAGAGCAAACAGCCTGATCCACATCCTGCTGGCTCGCCCTTGCGATCAGAGCGAATGGTTTTCCCGTCGATGGATTTATCGCCTCTAATGCTTTTCCTTCAAACGGATCAAGGCATTGTCCATCGTAAAATAATTTGATTTTCAGCATTTCTGTTTGTGTTTTGCTCATGATTCTACAGGAACTTCTTGCCATAATTCAAAGATACGGCTGCAGGGCGCATACCATTTAGAAATTTTGGCAAAGTCGCCCTTTAAGGTCATCTTCTTCTGGGTTGTGGCCACAAAGGGATCGATCTCCCTGTTAAAAACCGACTTCCAGACATTGGTCGGCGCCGAAATCACAAACTCGGCTTCCTCATCTTTTTTCACATCCTGGATGTGACCATTTTCAAATTGGAATCGATAGACCTGGTTTGTTTCATCACATTTGATCGCTAAATCCATGGTCATCTTTGTCTTTTTGCCTAATTCTTTGATCTGCGGGTCATCATTGACCAGCCGGACGATCTCCTCTATTTGCTGTTCGCTGAACAGGGCATAACGTTTTCGATGAGCATCATCGCTCTTGAGCTCTTTGTTAACTGCGGCTTCCTCTGTGGCATAAATCCTGGAGATCACATCAATGCGGACAGCTTCTTCTAATGATTGGATGAGACAAAAACATTCGAACAGATCTTTGCCAACGGCCACCACTCCGTGATGACCAAGAACAACAAGATTACTTTTCTTAAGCTCTGCGATAACAGGCTTGATATGATGAACATTCGGTGTTGTTTGATCCACGGCTTTAACGGTTCCTAAATACAATTTATTTTCAAGCGTGGAAGGCTTCAATTCCATATTATGAATGAAATATCCGTTGATATACGGCGTATGGGTGTGGATAATCGCTTGAGCATCCGGCAGATTCTTGTAAATTTCGCAATGAAGCATGCGCTCGCTGGAAGCATGATTTCCTTCAAGCACATTTCCATCAGTATCCATCTTAATCAAATCTTTCTTTCTTAAAAACCCAAGACAGGTTTTATGTCCCGTTAAATAAAATGTGTCTTGGGAAATTCTCTGGCTTATATTGCCGTTGAGGGATGAGGCCAGATTTTTTTCCCACAGCATTTTTCCGAAATCGACAATATTCTTCTTTATTCTTTTAATCTCTGCCTGTTCCATGATTGATCCTTGTTACATATTTTTTAGGAACCCACTCCACACAAGGAGCGTAAAAGTCCGTTTGCCCGGGGGCAATCTTTTCCTTAAGAAGGGTTAGAATATCGTCTTTCGTTGCGAAAAGTTTTGTTTTGACAGGCGTCCGGCAAAAATTGACCGGCACTCTGTGCCTTTTTCCTAAAACGGCAAGAATCAAAGCGCCCGTATCGCATAGCAGAGCATCCTTTGATTCGGCCTGAAAGGCAATCCAGACATCCTTGACCCATTCTTGAAAAAAAAGAAATCCGGCCATATTATCGGCAATCACCGTCGGTGTTATCTTATTTTTAAGAAGAAAACGGCTATTCGACCGGGAGGATTCCAAAAGAGGCCGTGCCTCCATAATAAAGATATTCTGAACCTTAAGATTTTCAAAAAACTCTCCGGGCAAATGCCCCTGTAAAATCGTTATGGATTTCTTTTTCTTAATGGACATCGATCGGTATGCTTTGAGTGATTAAGGATTTGGGCACAATGTCAAATCCGGGATAAAATCCCCTCACCTGCTTGTTAAAAATTCTTTTCTTATTGAATTTCAGTAATTCATTCGGGTCTCTAATCTCGATCGGAATATCTTTTCCTTTTTTGATCGTTTGGCTGGGCTGAGTCAAAACATAAAAAGGAACATTAAATTCCCGCGCCAAAACCGCTATTTGATAAGTTCCGATTTTATTAGCTATATCGCCATTGGCGCAGCTGCGATCACTCCCGACAATAACGCAATCAATCAAGCCGTCCTGAAAGAGAGTCCCGACGGCGTTATCGGTTAATAATGTCACATCGGCGCCAACTTCGCTCAGTTCCCAGCACGTTAACCGAGCGCCTTGGAAATAGGGTCTTGTTTCGGTGGCAAAGAAATGGATATCCTTGCCTTGTTTTTTGCACAAAGCAGCCGCCATGGCCAATTCGCCGCTAACATTGCAATGAGTGAGCACGGTTTGACCCGTCTTTATCCTGTCTGCGATCTGTAGCACTCGCTTGAGTCTTTTGTGTTTGATGCCGTCTAAAAAGCCTTTAATATTTCTTTGAAGAAATTCGGCTATATTCACCTTCTTATTTTCAGCTTCATCCAGCCAATGCAAAACAATACCGGTAACATCTTTAAAGGGAAAAGTCGGCCGGGCAAGATTTAAGGCCTTGGCTGTTTTTCTGATTTCTTTAGACAGCTTTTTCTGTGACCCTTTTTCATTATTTTTTAAAACAAGCAAAAATGTATTGAGGACAACCAGAAACTGCCCAAAGGCCCGCGTTCTCATCGTTTTGATGACAGTAACTGCATCTTGAGTGTTGTTCACACGAATATATTTTTCCTTAAATGGAAGAACAGTCTCGTCAAGAACCTGTATTGTGTTCCCTCTTAATTTCGCTGGCCAAAAAAGCGGAGATTCTTTCATGATTTTCAAAAATTAAATTCCAATTCGGTTAGTTATGGCTATTGACCTTTGATCAATCTAATCAAAAGTTCTTGATTGATATCTCGTCCGCAACTCGTCTTATTATCCAGAGGAGACCTTTTAACCGTACTCATCCTAATCTCTTTGGCCTTCATTGCATCTAATGTATAAATCATTCGATGATTGTAACCTGATTTTCCAAGACCAACTTTTGATGATATCGTTTTAATATCTGAATTGGTTAAACCTTGCAGAACGCCCATTTTGCTCAGCCACTCTAATTCCGTTTTAAAGGCACGATTGAAATCAAACCTCTCTGCTCGAATATCCACGGCTTCGACATAGGGTTTTAAGAAATGAAAATTCCATTTTCTTCTTTCATAGGGAATCTGAAGCATCATATCAAATAACTTTTTACCTTGATATTCTTCCTCGGCAATAATAACAATGACTCTTTGGTCATAGTGAGAGGGATAAGCCACAGCTTTAACATCCCCCCAGTGAATAGTTGTTTTTTGGGTACTGGTCTGTGTGCCAAGCTGATCCAGTTCCCAGCTTACGTCTTCTTTGGCAATTAAAACTTCAGCAGAAAAATGTGCCCCTTGTTCGACACAAGCCCATGTCTTTGAAACCAGCAACACAAAAACCAATAAAGTCAAAAGATGAACTCGCCTCATTATTCTCTAACCTTGTTATTTAGTTAACTGAATTAAATTTAAGGCAATACCAATCATAGCCGACTCGGCCATGTAATAATCCGTATTCATAAATCCCATCTCGCCTGTGATAATATTATCACTGACAGCAAGAATTGCACCGGCCTTGACATTATAGAGTTTAGCGATTGTTAAAAATGTTGATGTTACCATATCAACCGCTATGGCGCCTTGGTCGGTTGCTTTTTTAACATGTTCCCGCGTTTCTCTGAGGATGGCATCGGTTGACCAAGCTGTTCCACGATGAACATTAATGCCGGAACTTTTTGCTGCATTTTCCAATTTATCCGTCAAGTCTTTGTCGGATATGGTCTGAAATTGATCATCTACGTAATAGGGCGTAACGCCGTCTCCGCGAACACAATTATCAACGATAACAAAATCGCCGATTTTCATATCATCCCGCAGGGCTCCGCAGCTTCCCAAGCGGATCATCACCTGCGCTTGAGCATTACAGAGAATCTCAGTCGTAATGGCCGTATCGGCCGAAAACCGTCCACCATTGATCGCTGTCACTTTGGTTCCCTGATACTGTCCGGTATACATCGTGTATTCCATAAAAGAAAAATTCTTGACTGGATTTTCAATCTTCTTGATCAAACTTTCCAGTCTTTCTTTTGGGCCTGGAACAATAGCATATTGTCCGATATCCTGCGGCCGCAACTGAACCATGCCCATGAGATCTTTTCCCGTTAAGTGAACATCTTTTTTCATTGTCTGCATTAGTCACTCCTTTAGCTTATGAAACCTGCATCATTTCTTTTTTGAGATTTTCTTTATCAATCTTCCCGGTTCTGTTTTTAGGAAGCTGGCTGCGGATTTCAAATTGATGGGGAACTTTAAAGTGCGCCATTTTTTCTCTGGAAAAATATTTCAATTGTGCCTCATCGGTGGCTTGCCCTTCTTTGAGAACAACAAAAGCCTTTACAACCTCTCCTCTGAGTTTATCCGGGATGCCAATCACAGCTACCTCGCTAATCGCGGGATGATGCTGCAAAATAGCTTCCACTTCTGGAGCCATGACGATTTCCCCTCCGACTTTGATCATCTCTTTGATGCGGCCGACAATATAAAACAAACCGTCCTGATCTTTTGTCGCGATATCACCTGTTTTGAACCATCCGTCGTCGGTAAGCGACTGCCTGGTTAGCTCCTTTTCCTTGAAATACTCTTTCATTAATGCTTTGCCTTTAACAATCAGCTCTCCCTTACCGTTTAACTGGACATTATCTCCGTTTTGATCCACTATCCTGGCATCTAGGTTCACTCCAAAATGGCCGATGCTGTTAATTTTATCGATATTCTTCGGCGAAAACGTATTGGGGGCCGATGTTTCTGTCATGCCCCATCCGTTAACCAGTGACGCATTGGGGCACAGCATGGAAAATCGTTTCAAAAGCGGCGGAGCCGACGGAGCGCCAAAAACAGCGGCATAACGAAGTGAGGACAAATCAAATTCCTCGCAATTTTTTATTGAGAGAATCGCATAAAACATGGCGGGCACAATACAAAGAATAGTCGGTTTATGGGCTTGGATATTTTTGATCGTTTCAAAAGGATGAAAACGATCCATCAGATACAGCGTTGATCCAAAAAACAACATAAAGAGCATATAATCCAATCCGCCGATATGAGAAAAGGGAACACCGGCACAAAGATAGGAATCCTGATCAGTCACTTCAAGATATTGGGAAATGGTCTCCACCGGGTTATCCAAATGCGCGTAGGTTAAAAGAACACCTTTCGGTTTGCCCGTGGAACCACTTGTATAAAAAATTGAAGCATCGTCGTCTTCTGTAACTTCCTCTGCTTGAAAATCACCGCTCTCTTGCATCAAAGATTCCCATGTGGCTGACACAGCCTCTGTCTTTGATCCGCAGCTAATGATAGCTATTAACTGCGGACAGGCTGTCTTAATCTTGTTTAAATCGCAACCTTTCTTTTCCATTGTGATCAATGCCGTTGACTCACTATGATTAATGAAGTTGATAACATCCTGATTGGTCAGCATAAAATCCAAAGGCACAACAACCGCGCCCAGCGAATACAAGCTCAAATAACTGATAATATATGGCGGAATATTTGGCAGATAAACAGCGACTTTATCTGCCTTCTTGACCCCTTGAGATCTCAAGCCATTGGCCACTTTACACACTTGTTCATCCATCTGCTGAAAGGATATTGTGCTGTCTTTAAAGATAATGGCTGGTTTTTTCTGATATTGATTCGCCCTATCTGTAAGTATTGCTTTAACTTGCATTCTTCCCTCCTAAACTAGTAAAATTTTATTAGTTTGATTTTAATATAAAATGGCCGGATGTCAAGAATTTTTGATTCTATTTCAGGGTATTCACAAGACAAGTAATCGATTTAATTTCGGCGGTGACCAAATCAGCCTCATGATCAAGAATAATGGAGAGATGTTTCTTGGAAGGGGTGATGGATTTCTTTAAGGATTCCAGGTCGCGCTTGATACGCTTGAGAAAAATAACTCGGGCCCGTAGTCTCTTTTGGGCGATCTTTTTATCGACATAAGGCAGAAAATATAAAGCCAAATCAATATTGAAATAGGGTCTTTCGATAGATAAAAAACTCTCCGTGATCAAGTGATGAAATATTTTCTCTCCTTTTTCGGTAATGCTGTAGACAAATTTCTCGGGATACTTGCCTTCCCGGCCGATATCTTTATTGACCAAACCGAGTTGTTCCATCTTTTTAAGCGGATAATAAATGGACTTGATTTTTAAGCCCACGAACGGAAAGAGTTCTTCGTCCAGCTGGCGTTTGATTTCATAGCCATGTTTCGGTCCTTCTAAAAGCAGACCCAAGAAAAGTAATTCATGTTCGATCATGGTGTTGTCAGCGCTTTTTTTTTCTCTTAAGTCGGCATGACGGCTTATGCGTTTTAGCGAAGTTAATGATTTGTTTCATCATTTTCACGCACAAAACCGGATAATGACCGGCCGCGGTTTCGGCAGACAGCATCACATAATCCGATCCGTCCAAGACGGCATTCGTTACATCAGAGACTTCGGCTCGAGTCGGTCGATTATGCTCGACCATGTTTTCCAGCATCTGGGTGGCGGTGATCACAAATTTCTTTTTTCGTAGGCACTGACAGATAATATCTTTCTGGATCATGGCAATTTTATAAATAGGAATAGAAATTCCCAAGTCGCCCCGAGCGACCATAATTCCATCGCTGACATCAATAATCTTCTCGAGATTATGCAGGCCTTCTTGATTCTCTATTTTGGCAATAATTTTACAGCTATATTTATGAGAGCGAACAATCTCTTCAATACGTAAAATATCCTTTTTGTTTCTGACAAAAGATTGGGTAATAAAATCGACTTTATTTCTGATGCCGAAGATCAAATCATCCTCATCTTTCTGGGTTAAGGCATCAAAAGTGAGTTGTAATTTGGGAATATTGATGCCTTTTCTAGATTTCAGTCGACCGCCAAAAAGAACCTTCATTCTAATCTTATTCGAATCGCTTTCTATGACTTGGCAGATAATATTGCCGTCATCGATAAAGACTTCATAACCCTTTTTGATGGCTTTATTATCCTGTTGATAGTCAAAAGGAATCTGCCGCCCCCAGCATTGATGAATCTTGGCAAACTCAATTTCCTGGTCCTTTTTGAGAATTCTCTCTTTTTTCAAATCTCCCACGCGAATGCGAAAACCTTCAAGATCCTGAAGTATCTTTATTCTAGGTTTTATTTTCTTATTGAGATCTTTGAGAATTATGATCCGGCGCAAGTGTTCCCGATGAGTTCCATGGGAAAAATTCAGACGGGCAACGGCCATGCCGCAATGGGCCATAGAACGGATCACATCTTTTTTCGAACTGGAAGGTCCTAATGTGCAAATAATTTTGGGGTGACGGGGCATTAACAAACGATCTATAAAAGCAGAATTTACTGAAATTCTTCGTACTTTTCAGCTAAGGCGCCAAAGATAACTTGTGCGGCACGATCTTTGGCCTTGCTGCTTAGAGATGTGATTTCCACTTTTGTCTGAGTTGCGCCAATATCGGTGAGAAAAATACCGACTTCAGTAGTATCCGTAACATCTTCGTAGACATTCATCAGAACCATAAAATTCTCTTTTTCTTTCTCCAGAAAAAGGGTCATTTCATTTTCTTGAATGATATCATAAAGCATTTCGCGGCAATCGCTGATATTGCACTGATAATATCTTCTGACGGCATCCTGGCGAGCCTTTTCTAATGCCTGGGTGGACGAACCCCAAATTTGTTTAGGAATTTCCTTTATATGCTCACATCCGGTAATGGATGCAAATAATATGAAGGTAAATAGTATTTTATTCATAGACTTCATTATATCAGAAAACAAAACGCTTGCAATGTGATTTGCAGAGATTCTTGGCAGAGATTCTCAAGCTCAGGGCAGGGTAAGTTTTTCTCTGAATTCAATTAAATAGGCCGCTGGCAAGAATAAAGGATCGACTTTATGATTGTCGTCTTGATCGCGATAAGTCACCCCGTAAGGGCTTAAGGGCGCGCCTTTGGGGAAATAAACCGGATCATTGAGTAATTCCTCAAGAGGAACCCAACGCCCTTTTTCCTGATAGGTTTGATGCCATTTCTCATTAATGACTTCAATATTTTTTTCTTCAACAGCCCGCGCTCGATCGTGAAGCATGGTTTCTTTGCCGTGAACTTTAGCCAAAATCGTCAAATAATCCTCTTGAGACAAGAAGGCTTTATTATTCCAGCCGGTTAGCGGCGCGATTCCCATGCTCTCCAAAAGCTCAACGCAGTCTCTGGAAAGAGCGGCCGTAGGCAGCCATCCCGACATATTCATAGATAGGCACAGCTCAACAGCAAATTCTTCCTGAGTAATCCTCTCTCCTAAATCCTCTTCCACATCCTGCGCAAACACATCTGCAGAGAATATGGTCAAGAGTAATCCAATGAAGAGTATCGTGATTCTTTTGATCATCAATATTTTCCTGTTAAACCGATGCTGTAGAGATGATTCGTATAATTTTCACCGGCAAAATCCGTATCGCGCTGAGTGTAATGGTAGCGAAAATCACAGCTGAGCCACTTATTCAGCTTGCGGATCAAGTTAAGATCGATGTTATGAATTTTTGTCTTTCTCTCTATTTCTGGTTCGCCAGCAAGGGCATCTACCCCGTTAAAGTCCTGATCTTCAAAGCTGTATTTAAGATTCATGGATAATTTGGGATTGATCGAATGATTCAGCGAGTAATAAGCACGTGTCGAGCCGTATTGGGCATATTCGCTGCGCAATGAAGGTTTCTTGACATTCAGATCAAGTCCTAAGCGCATCTTTGTATAAATAGAGAAAACAGTTTCAAAAGTCAGTCTGGCATCCACATTATTATCATCATCACCATCATCCATATCGATATGATCATAGCCGATTTCTGCAGAATAATTGAAGAGATTAGCGTATTTCTTTAAGTATCCGACAAAAAGCCGATCGGAAACTGAAGATTTTTCATAAATCTGATTAAAGGCAATCTGATTATGTTCAACACCGATGAAGCCGGTCATGCCGCCAAACATATCCATATCGTATTCAAGCTTTGTCCTGACCCCGAATTTTTTATTGTCAATATAGTCATCGCTGTCTTTATCACGTACATCTAGAAACTGGTAATAAGTATCCAGCGAAATGACGCTCTGTTCGTTGATCTCGTATTTCATTTCCAGTCTGGGGGAATTCTGGACATAGCCCAAAGACAGGAAGTGATCAGCCAAAGTTGTCGTGATCTTGCTGTCTTGGAGCCAGTTGAAGTTGTCGCGAATGCCGATAGAGAACCCGTTGAAGGGTCTGTAGCTATACAAAAGATTAGCGCCATGAGCTAAAACACCGGTGTTCTCATACGTATAATAGGAATAATTTCCTTTATAACCCAATTGGAAGAAGTGATCATCCAGGCGTTTTTTATAACTCATGGTTTGCGTGAAAATGTGCTTAAAATCACCGTCTTCGTCATTTTCTTTCAAGAAAATATTATTGTCGTATTCGAATTTATACGTCGAAGACCATTCAATATTACGTAAGAAACGAAGAGCGGATTGAACAGGATCGCTTTCTGAACAGAAACCCTGGGCAGGCATGAGTGTCAAAAGTAAAAAAATAACCGGAATTATTGATTTAATTATCATAAGTCAAATGTTCTCATTCAATTACAAACATAGTAACATATTGCCTTATCTTGTCAATAAATATATTTAGGGAACAAATAAAGAAAAAATAAAACGGTAAGAAATTGATATGGATCAACCGCAACCAGTATTGCTGTTGCATTCCGGCTCTGGTTCCGGTTCGGGTTCTGGTTCGGGTTCTGGTTCAACAGAAGGCTCATCGGGGAAATCCGTATATGTCTGCTTTGTGACATCATCACCGGGGCCTGAACCACCATCAAATATCGAGGTATCAGGAATGAACGGAATATCGGCACCTCCCGGACCGGCCGCAAAGGCTTCCTGGCCCATGCCGGCCTCACAGCCTAAAACTCGCTCGTATAAATTAGGAACACCGCCTTCATAGGAATCGATCAAATCAAAACAGCCCTTTTCATCCTGGGCTATATGTAAAAGTCGCGTCAGGCGATCTGACCATTTTTCCATACGTTCTTTATCTTGTTGGGTTAATTCCATCAATTCACCCAGCCATCCTTTTTGATCAACGGTTAAGGATTGCCCCTCAGGAACATTCGCTTCTCCGGTCACTGATCCCCGCTCATCAACGCCTTGCACATAAATCGCATTTTGATTGACATTGAATTTGGTTGTCTCACCGGTGATGGTTTCCCATTCTGTTCCGCGAACACCGGCCACCGCCTGAGGCGTGGCCACTTCAAATTGTTCACCGGCCTCAAGAGCATGGAGCTGCGCAAAAACACGGCCTTTGGCTATTTCAACCCTTTGAAAATGTTCAGAGATTGTCATTTCCGAATTCGGACCAATAGAAATGATGTTTTGCAATTCTTCATCGTAAGCGATATCACAATAGGCCTGATCTCCCGTTTTTATGGTATCCCCGTATGTCAAGGACATTCCCATGCGGGCAGGAGTCCACTTTGCAAGGGAGTCACTGATCGAAACGAGTCCTTCCACAAAAACAACTTGGGGTTGATCAAATTCTTCTTGAGCATAAATGCAGAAAGGTAAAGCGAGAGTGACTATTAGTGCAATGATTTGAGGAAACGCTTTCTTCATGATGACTGAAGTATAACTGGAAAAAGTCGGGATGTCAAGGTCGATTTAGAAGTGCCTGTTAGTGAAGGTTTGTTGATAAAAAGCCGAATTTTTATGATTTTTGGAGCTTTTGGATGATATGCTGGGGCGAAAGTTGCCCCTGAGTCTTTAATAGTGAGGCAACTTTCGCCGTAATCCGGGCGGAAGCAAAAGACGTTCCTTCTTGTCCGATGATTTTTCCGTCATCGTAAAGATCGCAGGTTTGATCTGAATAATCCGTGATTTCTCCAAACATGTCCACGGCACCCACAGAAATGACATGTTGACTTGATGCCGGAAAAGCCGGTTTTGTCAGACTCTGTTTCCGACGAATAAATCCTCGGCCATCTGAAGCAAAACGGCTGGCAATTGTTTTATTGCCAGCCGCCGCGACAAACACCAATCCGTGGCTGGTGGAGGCATTGGTAATTATTTTTTCTATTTGGCTGTCATATCTTGTGACCAGAGACATATTGACTAGCTGAATATTATTTTTAATGCACCATTGAATCGCCTGAAAAATGGCCTCACGGGAAGGGAGATAGCGCCCTTGCCTCTTCTCACAAACTTGGAGCATAATGAGATGCGCCTGGGGATATCCCTGTCGGATCAATTGGGCCACATAGGTCCCATGATTCAAAGGATCATGGTCGCCAGGAATAGAGGTAAAGCTCAGTACCTGATCCACATGATCCTTTGCGCCGGAATCGATAATGGCAATCTTCATTCTTTCAGCCCAAGCGGCTCCCTCCGCGGCTAAAGATAATGCCAGAATCATTATTATAGTCATTGTAATTTTGTTTTTCATGATGGGTCCTAAATAAAAAACCCGCCTGATCGTCATCAGGCGGGCCACAAATAAAAAACGCATACTCTCAAAAAAAGTATGCGCAAACTCAACCGGCAACTGACTGCCTTATTCCATCATCATAAGGAATGTAGGCTCTTGAGTTTTGCGCCCTGCCCTTTCGGGCAGTTTGCCTTGATTCAATCGAGTAAAATATTCTCTAAATTTTCAATGGACTAATCAACCATTTAAAAGTATAGATGATATTGCAGTAAATGCAAGGGGTATTGTAAGGCATTTTGATAAGCCTCTATCTCATAAGATACTGTTATGTAATATTTTATGATAATTTAGGAAAGCGCTTCCTTTAAACCAAGAAAAAAATCCAGATTCTTAAAGCTGATCCTTGGAATGTTCTTCTATCAGAGGAAAAAGGTATTCTTCCTCTATTTGAAGATGGGTAAGAATGTCTTTGCAAAAGGATGTAAATTGAAGAGGAAATTTGGGAGAGCCTAAACCTCCCATCTCTTTGGAATAGACATCAAAAAACTGAAGAAATTTGATTTTGCATTCCTTTATATTATGCTCTAAAAAATCAATCATTCTTAAAGACGAATGATCATCCCGGCAACCCTTCCTGAGTTTCTCAAAAAACTCACTGTTTTGTTTAGAAAAATGGGCCGACAGAGAGTCCTCGAGAACTCTCAATTTTGTTTTGACCTGGGGATAGGATCGGATGGAAAGCTGAATCTGGTCAATCGAATGATAGATCGAATCGTGCCCTTTTTTAAATGTCTCGATTTTTGGATTCACATTTATCCCTGCTTGAGGATAATCAGGGTACAATCATCATGAACGGGCGCCTTACCGGTAAAATTTTTGATATCCTGGCGAATTCCGTTCATGATTTCTGTAGGATTTTGATCGGTTAATCTTTTCAGCGCCAAAAACAAACGCTCTTCGCTATATTCTTCTCTCTTTAAATTCATGGCCTCCGATGCGCCATCGGTATATAAAATGAGGATATCCCCTTTCTTGAGAGAAGTTTGGCTCTGGGAAAAATCCACATCTTCCATTAGCCCCAAGGGCATTCCTTCCTCCGGCTCGATCTTTTCAATCGATTCTGAGTCTCTGCGATATATCGGGGTCGGCGAATGTCCGGCGCTGGCCAATAATATTTCTTTTGCCTTCTGATTGTATATCAAATACGTCGCGGTCACAAAAACTCCTGACTTCATTCCCTGAACCATCTCATTGTTCAGCTTGGCCATCAGATGAGAAGCCGAATCTTCATTACGGGCTATCATCCGGAAAAAAGACATCGTCCGTGCCATGGTCAATGAGGCGGCCACGCCTTTGCCGCTCACATCCCCCAAAAGAATGCCGATGCGATCATCATCCAACACGCAAAAATCAAACAAATCCCCACCTACATGCTTGGCCGTTGTCATGCTGGAGGCGATCATCAGAGAATGGAATTGATTTTTCGGATTCGGCAGAAAGCTTTCCTGAATCTGCTTAGCAACACCCAGCTCCCTTTCTATCAGCTCTCTCTGACGTGTTTCCTTCATGAAAATATGAACACGCAAAGCCGTATAAATCAGAATCATGATGATAAGCGGATAAAAAAGATCAACCCAGATACCGGAAAAAATAAACACAGAAAAACTCATCAGGCTAAAGAAAAGCAGATATTTCATCAAACAGACAAAAGCTAGAAAAGGTCGATCTCTCAATCGATTGACCGCCAAAACGACAGCTAAACTAATCAAAACAAGCAGCGCCAAATTCAACCACCTATTCGCCCGCAACACAAATCTGTTTAAAAGAAAACTATTCATAATATTGGCATGTAGGCCCACCAGAGGATAATCGTTTTGAATCGCTACCGGCTGGACATCGGGTGTTCCGGTGGCTGTGAGGGCCACTAAGCAAATGGCATCTTTGATGGGATCAAGATCAATCATCGGCTCTTTGCCTTCCAGGCGCATCTGTTTCCAGGCAAAAAGAATGTCCTTGTACGAATAATGCAAAAAGGAATCCTCCCATCGACCGACCAAATTCACCAGAAGACGCCGGTCTGGAGCGACAGGAATGGTTAAGAAATCATCAAGAATAATTTCATGGTCAAAAATCCGCATATTGGCACAATCGAGAGAGTAATAATCGCAAATCATCTTCAAAGTCACATGCTGACTTCTTTGCCCCTGATTCTCGATCACCAGCGGAGCCCAGCGCACTTTCCCGTCGGAATCTTTAGGGGCATTGATATGCCCCTTGGCTTTGACCGCTTCCGCGATGATTTTTGTGTTGCGGGCATCATATCCTTGGGCCCTTATTCGCCTATCCGTAATTTCTTTTACTTTCAGAACATACGGCAGGAAAACATGTCCGCTTTTTTTGATTGATCGGGCAAAGGTGCGATCTTCTTTTGTCGGCTCAACAAAAAAGATATCAAAAAAGACCTGGCGTGCGCCCAGATCGGTGAGAACATCGACCAAAGAGGCGTGATAATCTCTCGGTAAAGGCCATTTCTTGAATTGCTCAAGGGTATCATTAGCGATTTCAATAAGGATAATTTTGGAAGAATAAGGCTGGAGGGGCCTCATCCGATAGCGCAGATCGAGGAGAATATTTTCATAGAGATCAAAAACTCTTGTGTAGGAAAGCAAGCAGAGAATCAGGATGATGGCAAGGAGGCCAGTTTGATAGAAGATATTCTTTTGTTTGGAGGCTCTCTTGAAAAATTCTTTTAGGAAAGGCACGTTTTCGTTTGTTGACCAATTAAATAGAAAAGAAGAAGATCGCTCTTGAGTTTACTTTTTTCTTTCTTTTTTGAGCAATTTCCAAGGATTATTCTTCAAATCTTCGCTAAGCTCTTCAAGATTCCTTGTCGTACGGTTGAGATTCTCGACAATCTCATCCAGAGAATTCTTGTTGATCGCCATACGCTCATCAACATTATCCGTTATGGAGGCAATGTTCTTTGTCGCTACATTAACATTGCCAATAATCTCATCGATCGAATCTTTGTTTTTATCTAACCGCTCTTTGATATTGGCCGAAATGTCCTTAAGATTTTTGGCGATATCTTCACCAGTGGCTATCAGGCTTTCAAAATCGACCGGTTCCTGTCCTATAATCGTCTGACCTGGCTTCAGAAAGGGTTGGCCATCTTCTCCGGTCGTTAAACCGACATATTTCTCACCCATCAAACCCATATTTTTCACATAAGCCTCGGCTCCCTTGCGGATTTTGGCACGATCATTAAGCCAAAGAGTCAATTCCATGCGGGTCTTATCCTCTTCATAATTGACCTTGATGTCTTTTACAAGACCGACTTCCAACCCGTTGAGCCTTACCGGAGCATTGGATTCTACGCCATCGATATTTTGAAAAATTACTTTGATTTTGTATCCTCCCTGACTAACGTGAAAGTCTCCCAAGCTTAGGGTCAAAATCACCAATCCGACAAGGCAAATAATAATCAGAATGCCCACCTTGAGTTCATTGGAAATTTTCATTATCGATATCTCCTTCTTTTTAAGATGTTAAATCCTCAATCGTTTGCTCTGATTTCTGCGAAAAAGTGATGGGGCCTTCTGTCTCACCCTTAATAAATTGCTGAACAATTTCATTATCGGAATTCCTAATTTCGTCAGGCGTGCCAATATGCAAGACGCGTCCTTGATGCAACATGACAATGCGATCGGCGATTCGAAAGACGCTGTTCATATCATGGGTCACCACTATAGATGTAATCAACAACTTCTTGCTTAAATCGAGAATAAGCTTATCGATCACAGCAGCGACAACCGGATCGAGTCCAGCGGTCGGCTCATCGTAGAACACGATTTCTGGATCCATAGCAATCGCGCGGGCGAGACCCACTCTCTTCTTCATTCCGCCGGAAAGCATGCTCGGAAAAAGTCCTTCAAAGCCGCGCAATCCCACCAAGCCGAGTTTCATCTTAACGATAATATCGATGATCGTCTGATCCAACTTGGTATGCTCTTTTAAAGGTAAGGCAACATTTTGAGCAACACTTAAGGAATCCAAGAGCGCCGAAGACTGAAACGACATGCCAAATCGCTTTTTTACATTTTCTTTTTCTTCCTCATTCATTTTCGTTAAGTCTCTTTCTCCAAAATAAACATTGCCCACATCAGGAGTGAGCGCTCCGATCATATGGCGCAACAAAGTGCTTTTTCCGCACCCCGATCCCCCCATAATCACAAATGTCTCCCCTGCATAAACATCCATATTGATACCATCAAGCACTTTTCTGCCGTCGAAGGATTTATGTAAATTTTTAACTGATATCGCGATGCGTTTTTGTTCCATTTTTCTTACATATTAGAAAAATAATAGATCCCGGTCATGATGCAATCGGCCACAATAATCAAAATAAAGCTGACTACAACACTTAAAGTTGTCGCGCGGCCAACGCCTACAGCTCCCCCTTTAGTCTTTAAGCCCTGATAGCTTCCCACCAGAGCAATGATAGCTGCAAAAATAAAAGATTTGGATAATCCTGTGTAGACATCTTTAAAAGCCAAGTGTTTCATCGCAGTTTGAATAAACAAAGCGCCATTTATATTAAGATTATAAACGCCGACAACATATCCTCCCAAAATTCCGGAAAAATTCCCGATAATGGTCAAGCAAGGCAACATGATGACCAGAGAAATAACCTTGGGCACAACAAGATAGCGTACTGGATTGATAGCCATGGCCTCCAAGGCTTCGATTTGTTCATTTACTTTCATTGAGCCGATCTCGGCCGTAATGGCCGCACCGATTCGTCCGGCAATAACCAGGGCTGTCAAAACCGGACCCAGCTCTCGGCATAATGAAACGCTCACCAGGCTTGCGACATAAATAATCGCGCCGAATTTCTCTAGCTGATAGGCCGACTGCATGGCTAAAACAACGCCGGTAAAGAATGTCACAAAGAAGACGATGACAATCGATTTAATACCCATAAAAACCATTTGATCAAAGGAACGCTCACGACAGATGGGCTTGCTTTTGAAGGGACCAAAAATAATCCAATAGGCCGTCTGTAGACAAAGACGGGTAAAATCGCTGGCAACACGCCAACAGTTGATAATGAAACGCCCAACACCTTCGATATGCTCGATAAACTTCATGATTCCTGGCTAACAGCCTCTTCCTTGGTTGGGTAAATTTTAAAAAGCTTGCTCAGCTTAGTGATTTCAAATAAATTATTTATTTTCTCCGACATCCCCACCAGATACATCGTTCCCTGGTTTTTCTTAAGCCGCTGCATCATCTCGATAAGAGTCGCCAGGCCAGAGCTATCGACATAGGTCACATCTTGAAAATTGACAATAAACTTGATTATCTTTTTATTAATACATTCGTCGAAAATCTGACGCACTTCCGGAGAAGAATTCAAATCGATTTCTTCAGAAAAATTAAGAACCGTAAAACCGTTATATTCGCTCTGGTGACATTTCATCTTCAACTCTCCTTGCTAAACATTGGTATTAATCTTTTTAATCATATGAATACAGCGGCCGTTATCTTTAAACGACACCCCATCCATCAACGACTTTATCAGGAAAACACCCCTCCCGCCGGTTCTGGTCAAGTTTTTTTCGGCCGTCGGATCTGCGTTCTTCTCGGGCTCAAATCCTTCGCCCTGATCACAAATCCTAATCTCGATTTCCTGATCACGGGTAATCATCTGAATATCGACTTCTAACTCTTCCCTGTTTTTATTGCCATGCTTCATGGCATTGATCACGGCCTCTTCAATGCACAACCGTAAATCTGTCATGAGAGACTCGTCTAAATTTAAAGAAGCAAGGCATCCTAGAACATCCTTGCTGACACTTCGAATTTTTTTCAAATTGGTTGGAAAATGAAATGTATGGATCATAATCTTTCTTATTAAAAATATTTTTCATTTTAATCAATTTTCAAGAGTGATGCAACATTATAATTCATAAATCATAAATCTAAAAAGAAAAGATGGCATTTAAGATATCATGCCTTCCAATGACACCTGTTAATTTTTTCTGCTTTAAAACGGGAATCGTGTAACGATTTTCTGTAAGTGCTAAATGGATCACTTCCTCAAGCGGTGTCTTTGGGTTAACCGCAACCATATGTCGACTCATAGCCTGGCCAACTGTCATTTTCTTTTCCTGGAACATGCGTTTATAAAAATCATAATGCTCTCCGTGAACAGCTTGATTGACCAAAATAAATATATTAGTTAGGGTTAATATTCCTATGAGATTTTTGCTTTTGTCGATCACGGGTAATCCGTTAATCCTGTCGCGCAGCATCAGATGAACCGCATCGCTGATCATCATATCCGCTTTAACCGTAACAACGATTTCAGACATGATGTCTTTGGCGCAAATTCTAGGAGCTTTAATCTTGCTTGTCTTGGGCTGCTTCTTCTTCGAATTCATCTTGCTTATTCTCCGCAGGTTTTTCTTCTGTGGATCCTTGTGTTTCCCCTTTAACAGTTTCTGAATTTTGATTCCCAGCTTGATTAACAGACTGCCTGGATGATTCCTGTTTTTGAACACTTTCGATATTTTTCTTTTCACCCTCTAGGCTTTCATTGCTTTTAGCCTGGGGTTCTTGTGCGTTATTTTCTTGTGACGGGAATTGCTCTTTAGACGGCTTTTGATCTTTGCCCTTCTCGCCTTCTTTCGTCATATTGTCTTGTCCTTGTTGCTTTTGCTGATCTTGCCTGTTAGATTCATGCTCTCTCCTGGACGGCTCCGGGTCTTCTATTTGCTGAAGTTGGTTCTGAGCTTCATCCAGTTCCTGTTTCATTTTCTCGGCATTTTCAATTCTTTGATTGAGATCATCACATATTTTCTCAAATCCGGATAACTGGGCTCTCGTTTTCGCAAGTTCGGCTTGAACCATCCGTTCTTTCTCGTTAAGTTGAGTGTTCAAGTCTTTCAATTTCTTTATCTCTTCGGTATGATCCTGGCTTTTAAGTGACTCATTTCTATTTTTTAATTTATCGATTTCCCTCATCAGGACAGACAACTGAGATTGATATTGTTCCTTTGTTTTCTGAGTCTCGCCCTCGAGGCTTTTGATCTTTTCCTCAAACTCCGCTTTATTGCTCTCATTCTTTTCCATCTCCTGTTTCAATTGTTCCATTGTTTGATGGGCCAGACTCATTTTTTCTTCTTTTTCTTTTTGAATATCAGAAGCATTCTGCTCCAAATCGTTAATTAATTTTAGATTACTGTTCATCTGATCCTGAAGTTGCTGATTGTGATTCTTTAATCTATCGATAGCCAAAGACGCCTCATGTACCCTCTGGGAAGATTTTTCTCTGAGCGTTTCAACTTCTTTCTTCAAGACAGTAATTTGTTTCAGCTGGGCTTGCTTGCTAGCTTTTAATTGATCATTTTCTTGCGTTAAATTCTCTACGATTTCAAGAGATCCGGCAGCCTGCTGCTCGGCTTTTTCTTTAAGAACCTTAATCACGGTCTGGGCTTTAGCGAGTTCCTCTTTAAGCTGGTCATGACTTTTGGCAACGCTATCGAGCTTTTGCATTTCTCCGCTCAACTCACTGTAATGCTTCTGGATGTTTTCCGCTTCTTTTATTTTTTCAGAGAGTTCTCTGAGCTGAGTGTTTAAGCTTTGCTTTTCTTGCTGAAGCTCTTCCGCTTTCTTTTGAATATTTTGCCTCTCTTTTTTTTCCGTCTCTTTTTCTTCTAAAGCCTGCGCGATCTGTAATTCACTCTGTTCCCTCAGTTCACCAAGCTGTTGCTGATTCAGGCGGAACTCTTCTTTCACTTTTTCTTCCAGAGATTTCAGAGTCTCCAATTGCTGGGTCGCAACGCCAAGCTGAGCACGGATAGCCTCAAGTTCTCCTTTTGTCTTCGCATAGTTATCTTTGAGGCTTTCGAATTGATCTTTATCGACAATGGTATCAGCTTGTGGAATAACGATAAAGCCGCGAATAATCAAGGCTATGCCGATAACAAAAAAAACGACTCCCAGTGCACTAAATATAATAATCAAAAGGCCATCCTCCTATAGATATGAATTTTGATTGAGATAGGACACGTAATCTTTAACACCTGATTCGAGCTTGGTGAATTCTTGACGATAACCCGCCTTCCTTAATTTTTCTGTCTCAGCTTGGGTGAAATATTGATATTGATTACGAACGGAATCGGGCATATCAATATATTGAATGTTGACTGGCACATCGAGAGCACCGAAAAGCGCTCTAGCGACATCATTCCAGCTTCGAGCCTCTCCGGTACCCGCATTGAAAATGCCACACTTATCTTGATTGTCATAGAAAAACATCACAATGTCAACAGCATCTTTGACATAAATGAAATCCCGTTTTTGCTCTCCGTCTCGGTAATCAGGGCGATGCGATTTAAAAAGCTTCAGGACACCTGTTTCACAGACCTGTGGATAGGCCTTGGCGATAACGCTTCTCATATCTTTTTTATGATATTCGTTGGGTCCAAAAACATTAAAAAATTTTAATCCGACAAATTTGTTTTGATATCCATTTTCAAGGACCCAGCAGTCAAATTTTTGTTTCGATAATCCGTAAAGGTTTAAAGGCTTGAGCCGTGGGGTTAACTGATCGCTGTCGGAGAAACCCAATGATCCGTCACCGTAGGTCGCCGCGGAACTGGCATAAATATAGCGGCAATTGTTCTCGAGACACCAGAGGGCCAGTTTCTTTGAATAAAGAAAATTGTTTTCTTCGAAATATTGCGCGTCATTGAGGGTCGTTGAGCTGCAGGCTCCCATATGAATAACAGCCTCTATCGGTTGGATCAAGCTTCCATCTTGAATCTTTTGAAGGAAATCCTTTTTATCGAAATAATACGCATATTTCTTACCCGTGAGGTTCTTTTCCTTGAGGGGGTCATCGAGATGGTCAACAATGACAAGATCTTCCCGCCCAAGACCGTTGAAGCGACTCAAAATACAGCTTCCGATAAAACCCGCAGCTCCTGTAATCACTATCATATGCTTGCCCAATGTCCTTATGATGAATCCGTTTGAGATGTGATGAGCCGACCCATCTTAAATCCCAGTTCTTTGGCCAAAGACTCCAGATCGACCGCCTGATCATGGGAATCAATTCTATCAATAAACCTAAGAACGGTCTTACCGCTCTCACGGTTGATCATACGGCTTCTAATTTCAAGCGAACGGTAACTTTGCCCCGGTATCCATTTCGTGATACCCTGATTGTCATTGATCTCCGTAATGTATCCCTTGATAAAAAAATCTGCCTGCTCAGTTTCTGAGACACCCACAACGGCAAATCCCGGCTGATCAATAACGGCTTCGCTAACACCCTGAATAATTCTCAAGCCCAAGCGTTTAACTTCCTTATTAGCCGGAATATCCTCTCCCGGAAGAAACGGATAGACAAAAATGTCTCCCCCTGCGCGGAGTTTATCTTTGTCCAGGATTTTGGTAGGCTGATAAAAATAGTTATCCTCGTTATTTTGTGTTTGCCTAAGCAAGGCCCCTGAGCAACCAGCGCTTGAAATGATTCCGGCAAACACTAGCGAGACGAAAAAGGTATATTTAGTAAATGACATTATATAATACACAAGATCTCACCGTTTAGAGAGATTTCCAGGCTTCAAAAATAAAACCGAGCATCAAAGCACTGAGACAGATCGTCAACAAATATGTGAATAAAACTTTTAGGCCAAACTTCTTTCTGATCACAAAAATCATCCCATAGCTTGTAATCGGTCCGGCCAAAAGATAAACCATGACAGGCCCCTGGCCCAAACCCGCTTCATCAAGGGCATGGGCCAACGGAACGCTGGCCGTTGAGCAAACATAGGTGGCCAGGCCAAAAAGAAGACTAGCCGCATATCCCGCCACGCCGGACAAATATTGAAAAATAAAGTCCTTAATGGGGTCAAAAACAAGAATAAGACTGGCCAAAACAATCCCCAGGATTAATTCGATACCGATCTCTCGGGGAAGAGTGATTAAAGCATAGGTGAAAGCTTGTCGGGATCGTTTAAGAAAACTCAGCGATGTCTTTTTGCTCTGTCGATTTTCACAAATATTTTCCTGTTGCGACTGCTCGTCAAACAGAAGCTTTAATCTTGAATAGTCAGCGACAAATCCAAGAATCAGTCCCATCAAAACGGCGGCAAAAAAGATATAGACCGTAAAATCTATACCCAGAAGCCGCCAGCAGACGATCAGAGCGGAAATCGACGTAGCCGGTGCCGTCACCAGAAAAGCCAGCGTAGGGCCTAAGCGCGCGCCCTTTTTCTTCATGGTGATAGCGATCGGTAATGATCCAAAACAGCACACCGGAAGAAGGACTCCGATCAAAGAGGAAAGCAACAGGGGCCGCAATCCCTTTTTTCCTAAATATTTCCGGACCAAATCTGTAGAGATAAAGCTGTTTACATAACCGCTGATCACAAACCCCAAAACCACAGCAAGCCACAGCTTATCGACATAGGCAATAAATGCGTCTAAAAAAGAATTCAGAAAATTCATCGTCTATTGGTTTTTGTTTCTCACGCCCATATCTTTTTCATCATAAATTTCGCCGAACAATTCCTCAAGGACATCTTCCATCGTGATTAAACCGATATCCTTTTCTTTATCATCTTGAACGATAAAAAGGTGTTGATGATAAGCCTGAAATTTCTCTAAAAGCGCATCGGCTTTTGTCATATGATGGACATAAACAGGCTTTATCATAAAATCCTGAATATAGGCATTGTAATTATCTTTGGCGATCTCTCTCAACAAAACTCTCTGCTGAACCATCCCAACAAAATCCCGCGGATCACGATCGTAGACGGCAATACGACTGTAGCGTGAATTGATAATCTCGTCTCGCGCCTCTTCAAGAGTCTCATGAGCGGGTAAAGCAAAAATTCTGTTGATCGGCTTCATCATCTGCCAAGCCCTCAAATCATTTAGACGAAAAACCCGGTTACACAAAACTTCTTCGTCCATCTCGACCGTTCCGGCATCCCTCCCCAGCTTAAGCATCATTTTGATTTCTTCTTCAGTAACCTTAGGAAGACGGCTCGATTTTACAAAGGGTCTGGTCAGCTTTAAGAAAGCAAGAACGATCGGACTCATAACCCAGACGATCGCTCTAAGAGAAGGTGCTGCAGCCAAGGAAATATTTATTTTATATCGCTCTCCGATAGTCTTCGGGATAATTTCCGATATGACAATAATCATGAAAGTAAAAACGGCCGACGCCAGCCCCAGCCATTGACTGCCAAAGAGCATTGTGACCCGCTGTCCGACAAAAATCGAACCCACAATATTGATGGAATTATTCAATATCACGATCGAGGCTACTGTAATATGAATATTTTCCTTAACCGATAACAGCGGCTTAGCGTTTCTTCTCCCTTCTTCGTGAATAATTCTGGCTCGTACAGCAGGCAGGCTCAAAATAGCGGCCTCAACCATAGAACAAACCCCCGAAGCAACAATAACACTAAGAATGAGAATAATGAGAGAAATCATAAGATAATGATAAAGATATCTTTTATTATAGGGATTGTTTCTGAAAAATCAAAGTGAAAGTTGATTTATAAGGATTTAACCATGAGGAGTATCCACGTTTAATCTGACGTGAATATCTTTGTAGATTTCATCTAAATCGATTTGCATGGTAGGTCGACATAAGAGATATCCCTGACCGGCATCAACACCCAACTTCATCAGAATATCCAAATCCTGCTTTTTTTCGATACCTTCAGCAACGGAGATAATATCGTTTTCTTTGCAGAATTTGACAATAAACTTAACCAGACTTCGCTTCAGTGGTTCATCGGCCAAGTTACCGGTCAAATGATTGTCAATTTTAACGATCTTCGGTTTTGTCTCAACAATAGATTCCAGACTGGCATAACCTCCGCCCACATCATCGATAGCTATTTGAAAACCGTAATTACGATAAGACTTAAGCCGTTCGTAAAAAACCTTAAAATCGGAAATCGCTGAACGCTCAGTAATTTCAAGAATAACGTCATGGGCCGAAATCTTGCTTTCTTCGAAAATCGATTTGACCTTAAAGAATTTCGGGCTCTCCACCAAATAGGGATTACAATTGAGAAACAGTTTCTCTCCGTTTCTCAGCTCCGGCATGGCAGTAATGGCCTTGTGCCAAGAAAGCAGTTCCAGATCGCTATAAAGACCAAAACGCAAAGCGGCTTTAAATAATAGATCCGGATTGGAAAGAATGCTGGTAGTCGGTGGCCGACTCAAAGCTTCGTATCCAAAAATCTTCATCGGCTTAAGATAAAACAAAGGTTGATAAAACGGCACGATGAGTTTCTCTCGGATGATTTTCTTTAACTCTAAAACAATGGCTTCACGTTGCCCATACGACTCATCAAAAAAGAGACTGCGCCTTAACACCGCATCAATGCGGGCAAACAGCTCTTCATATTCAAAAGGCTTAGTCAGATAATCATCCGCACCTAAATAAAGCCCTTCGATTTTATCTTCAAAAAGATATTTGACGGAAACAATAATGATGGGAATATGCCGCGTGGCACGATCTTCTCTTAAACGGCGACAAACTTCAAAACCTTCGCAGTCTGGAAGGATTAAATCTAGAAGAATAAGATCAGGTTTTTCGCTAGCTTTTTGAACGGCGTCTTGCCCGGATTCAGCCAGATGTACATCGAAACCGCGAGTTTCGAGCATCATTGCCATTGTTTGTCTTACTATTGATTCATCATCAACTACAAGAACTCGCTTTTTGCTAACCATTGATCAGATCCTAATTCATTTGACCTTCTCCGTGGCTAAAAGGTGGGATAGATATTTCTTTCTACTTTATAAGTATAACGCAAATAATTATATTTTTCCATTATTTTCGAAATTTTTTAGATTTTAACTTATTATTTTTCTGATAGTTACAGACTATGTTAAATATTTTCGACATTTTTCTAATTGGCAAAAATTCAAGAAAACGCTTTCCTGAATTAAGCTAATTGACTGATTCTCTGCAATATGTTGTTATATAATAATTTATATCATTTTCGCTCAGAATATCCGATTGGGATACTTTTTGGAACCAGAAAGGAATTTCAGGAAAGAAAAGATCACAGTTATAATCTTTGTCGATAATCGTCATGACTATTTGTGCGCAAAGAGGATTTGAAACAGCGTCGTTATAGATCTGAGATCCTCCGATTACAAAAACCTTGTGAATTCGGTTGCTGTCGGTTCTCTGCGCCAATTCTAAAGCCTGGGACAAATCCTTGCTTCTAATAACTCCTGAAGGCATCTCGTATTGCTGGTGTCTCGTTAAAACAACATTAATCCGTCCCGGCAGTGGACGATAGTCATCAGGTAGAGACTCCCATGTTTTTCGACCCATAATTACCACATTAATCTCTCCATCCGGTGATTCGGTTGTGAGGCTTTTGAAATGCTTCAAATCTGCGGACAGCTTCCAGGGAATAGCCCCCTTTTTAGCGATTCCTCCCTTTTTATCAACAGCAACAACTATTGTGAATTGTTTCATGACTCAAACGGCAATGGGGAATTTGATAAACGAATCGTGCTGATAATCCTCAAGGGTAATATCCTCAAATGTTAGATCAAAAAGAGGTTTGGACGCGATCTTGATTTTAGGAAGAGGTTTGGGCGTCCGCCTTAGCTGTTCCTTTATACCCTCAAGGTGATTTTGATAGATATGGGCATCTCCTAAAGTATGAACAAATATACCTGGCTCCAGATTGCATTCCTGAGACATCATCGTTAAAAGCAGAGAGTAACTCGAAATATTAAACGGAACTCCCAGAGCAATATCAGCGGAACGTTGATATAACTGGCAGTCTAACCGTCCATCGAATACATAAAATTGAAAGAAGGCATGGCAGGGCGGTAGAGCCATCCTCTCTAAATCGGCAACATTCCAAGCGCTAACGATAATCCTTCTTGAGTAAGGCTTGGTTTTGATCAGATCAATGGCTTTCTTGATCTGATCAATATACTTCCTTTGATATTTCTTCTCTTTGTCATCCCAGATAAATTGCTCCCACTTGCGCCATTGGTAGCCATAAATCGGACCCAGCTCTCCCTTTTGGTCGGCCCATGCATTCCAGATCGGGGTATATTCTTTAAGACCGTCATTGATATTCGTTGATCCTTTTAGAAACCAAAGCAATTCCCTGATCACAGCGCTAAAAAGTATTTTTTTTGTCGTTAAGATGGGGAAGCCATCACTTAAATCATACTTGCTCTGATAACCAAAAACTGACAATGTCCCTGTTTGGGTACGGTCGTCTTTTGGTTGGCCATTTTCAAGTACATGGCGCACCAGTTCCAAATATTGCTTCATACCTCCCCCCTTAACGTTAATGGATTATCATTATAACAAAAATGAACCCTTATGGTTTGTAAAGTTCAGAAATATGTTCGCTGGCCAAACGCTTCATCCCGCCCATCCCCTTCTTCTGATATATGATCACCCCATAAGCCTTTCCTTTGCGATGAATAAGGGAAAGCCCTTCTTCGGGAGAAAGTATGGATAGAGCCGTTGCCAAAGCGTCAGCCTCCAACGCTGAGGGCGCCATAACGGTGACACTCAAATTATTCTCTACTGGATAGCCACTGCGCGGATCAATAATGTGTGAATATCTCTCATCCTGTATTTCGAAATACCGCTCGTAATTCCCGGATGTGGCCACCGCTTGATCCGTTAAGTGCAAGCGTTCCATGGTTACCTCTTTCTTGAGGGGATGACGGACACCGATTCTCCATAAATCACCACGGCAACTTTTTCCGCTGACAAACAGATCACCGCCGGCATCAATTAAAAAATCATAAATCCCTTCAGCCCTAATCATTTGGACAACCCGATCAATCGCATATCCTTTTGCAATCGCCCCCATCCCAATTTTCATGCCGGTATTTTTAAAACTCACTGTCTGATTTTCTGAAAACTCGACCTGTTGAAAACCAACTACCTCTTTTACTTTCTCAATTTCCTTAGATGAAGGAAGATATTTTCGCCTGTAGCCTTCTTGCCAAAGATCAAGCAAAGGCTTGACGGTAATATCAAAGGCTCCTTTTGTCTCTCGAGACAATTGAATTGACTTCTTCATCAAATCATAAAGATCATAGCTGACACTCATCCCGCCTTGAGAACTGTTGAGCCTGCTTAATTCACTCTCATTATTTGTTACGGAAAATATCTCCTCAATACGCTCCATTTCCTGCCAGGCTCTTTTTAAGCTTCGATAAAACTGAATCTTATCATCGATATCCTGACATACATCGATTCTGACAATGGTTCCCATCAAAAAACGAGTTTCGCTATATTTATCAATATGCTTGTTGTTTAAAGGCGTATTACAGCCGTAGAAGCTAATCAGAGAGATCAATAAGAATGGGAGGACTGAACGCATCATGACAAAATTTTTTCGTTTAAGATCAGCCTGGAGCTTCTTCTGTAAACAATGGTGGCTGCTGACTCATTTTTAGGCGATAATTAATCTCATTAATAATTTCTTCAATCTTATAAACACGCAAAAGGCCCTTGACGGGCTTTTGTTGCGCCAAAAATTTATTTGAAAGGCGTAAATTTTCATTGTGCTCAAAAACAAAACGCTCCATCAGATGCGAATGAAAATGATGATAAATACGATGGGGACGAATATGAACCAAAATAAAATCCAGATAATCCTTAAGTTCCGTAAAATGCAAATCGTTCTTGGTCCAACTGATATAAACCTGCGGATCAAGGATCAAATAACGATACCCCTGCTCGTAACGCCAAGCCAGTTCGGCAAAGTTTTTCGGGGCGCTAGCAACATTTTCCACAGAGGTAAAGAGATTTTGAATCGTCGGCTGAGTGGTAAGGATTTTCGCCTGAGGATCTTCTTTGAGGATGTCAGTAACGGACTCTTGATAAGCGGCTTTAAATTGGGAAATCCTGAAAGATTTTATGGCAAAACCCACCAGCATAAAAATCAGACACAGCGCGGCGATGATCTTGACTTTTCGCGCTCTTTGACCCCACAGCTGAAAAACAACGTAGCTGACAGACATGACGATCAAAGGATAGACAACACTTAAGTACCGCGCGCCCTTTTCCCTAGCCAAGGTGAAAAAGATCATATAAAGGCAGGAAACCCCAAAAAGAGGAAGATTCTTCCTTTTTTGTCTGATCAAGAAATAGATATTTCCAAAAAAGAAAATTCCGAAAAAGAAATTCTCCATCGTAAAAAGATAATACGGATAGGAAAAAAGATTCAGGAAACTAAACGGGAGCTTGGCGATCTGGGCCTGACGTATCATCCAGGCAAAAATAATATAACTATTGCGTCCGCCGTATAGTCCTCCGATAAGGATAACCGTTGTTAAGAAGACCACCATGCTCCAGACATAATGCCGCCATTGCGGCTTTCCCTGCCGACTAATCAAAAAACTAAACTCCAAAGCAAAAATAAGAATGGGAATGATTGCCAAACGATAATTAGTCAAAAAAGCCGCGGCAAAACAAAGGCCGGATAAAAAGGTTCTTTTGTTAAAAGTGCGCGGAAAAATATAAAGATAAAGTCCGCTAAAAAACCAAAAGCCGCAGAACGCTTCCTGGAGAGCCATTCGGGAATAAAATATATCGGAAGGCATCAGCCACAACAAAAGAGCGCTTAAAACAGCTATCTCTTTAGATTGATAATGCCGACGGGCAAACAAATAGACAAGCATCACTGTGAAGACACCGGATAAAGCCGAAACAATCCGGGCAAAATACCAATCGTCCCATCCTCCCCACAACAATCGCATATCCAGAACCATCACCCACAAAACCTTTGTCATAGTCAGTGAAGATTTCATCCAAGCATGAAAAAGCCGAAATCCCTCGCTCATATTTTGAGGCGGATGATGAATCATGATCTCATGCAAGGGCCTATTATGATTCAAATAAAGCCCCTCGTCATAATGCATAAACGTATTTCGATTGATCTGATAAAACCGGCAAAAAATCCCAAAAAGAATCAACAAAAAAATAACCGCATAGATGAACTTATAAAATCGATAATGACTAAAACCGAAGAGGTTCTCTTTCATCTTTTAAATACTCCACTTCGTCCGCCGGTTTTCTCAATCAATTTCAAATCTCTGATAATTATTTTAGCATCGATCTTTTTAAGCATATCGTAGACCGTCAATGCGGCAACCATGGCTCCGCAGAGGGCTTCCATCTCAGCGCCGGTGCGGTCAATGCAGCAAACTTTGGTACGAATATCCAGCCTTGACTGCTTCTCATTTTTTTTAAACGTAAATTGAATATCGGTCAAGGCGATAGGATGACAGTGGGCAATAATTTGCGGTGTCGATTTCACAGCCATTAAACCGGCCACCTGAGCCGTTTGCAGAATACCCCCCTTTATTCTGTGGCCTTTTTTAAGAACCGTGAAGGCTTTCTTGTCCATCTTTAGCGAAATGCCGGCCACAGCTTGGCGCAAAGTTTTCTTTTTTAAAGATATATTAACAAGACCTCTTTTTGTCATCACTGAATCATCGATGAGGGATAAGTAACAGCTACCCTCTGCCCTTTCCTGACTTTTTTTACACTCTGTGGAATTTCAAAGAAACAATTGGACCGAACCAAACTAACAAGATTTCCCGAGCCCTGGTGCCCTCTTGTGGTCACCCGCTTTTTCCCGGATCGCCCCTCATAGACATAGCCGCGGATAATCTTTTTACGTCCTGGCTCGACTAGAAGATCATGATCAAGCACAGCCTTTTCCTGCGGCAGCCGATAAGACAAGGCCCCGCTCATTTTTAAAAGCGCCGGCTGAACGAATTTAATGAAAGATATCATCGTTGATACAGGATTGCCGGGCAAGCCGAAAATGACTGTCGATTTTTTTCTCGCAAACAGAAGCGGCTTGCCCGGCTTAACCGCCACCTTCCAGAAAATCTTTCTGGCGCCCAATTCCTGCAGAAGTGAACCTACCAGATCCCGAGGACCCACTGACACGCCGCCGGAGATCAACAGCACATTATAGCGCAGTCCGCAGGCTATTTTTCTCTTTAAGTCCCTCCTGTTATCGCGCGCAATCCCCAAAAGAATCGCTTCAAAACCGCAAGAGCGCAACTGTGATAACAAAGCATATTGATTGCAGCTTCTGACTTTTCCGGGCCGAAGCGGCTCTCGCGTATCGATCAGCTCATCTCCGGTAGCTATAATAGCAATCTGCGGTCGCTTAAACGCAGACAGATAAACTATATCCATAGCCGCGCAAAGGGAAATCACTGCAGGGGTAATGATGTGTCCTTTTGTGAGAACCGTCTCATTTTTCTTGATATCTTCTGCTCGATGAGCAATGTTTTCACCTTTGGTCATTTTCTTTAAAAGACATATAGCCCCATCCTCTTCAACCACATCTTCCTGCTTCACCACGGCATCGGCCCCCTGAGGAATCATGCTCCCGGTAGTGATCCGAACTGTTTCATTACAACCTAGCCTTCGCCGACTCACTCGGCCGGCTGTCATACGGTCCACAATCTTTAAGCAGATAGGTCTTTGTGAAGAAACCTTTTGACTATCAATGAACCGCAGGGCATATCCGTCCATGGTCGAACGATTGAATGTCGGTAAATCGCAGGTAGCTTTTAGATCTTGAGAAAGGACATGGCCCAAAGCATCCAGAAAATGACACCGTTCGCTTTTCATAAGCGGTACATTTTTCCTGATCAATCTTAAGGCCTGAGTATCGGAAATCATGCGCTTAATATTCATCCATTTTATTGATATTAATTTTCTTTCGTAATTTCTTTTTTTGCGATCTTTTTTTCTTTGTCTCAAGCATCAGCTCTCTTGCTTGAGGTGAGCGCTTGCGTTTCTGCCGTCTTAATTTCTCTCTTTTTTCTTTCTCTTGTGCGCACTTCTGCGCCCGCTTCCTTTCAAGGCGCTCACATAACATTTGGCGCGCCAGATACCTGTTGATAACTTGAGATCGTCGAGACTGACATTTCACTGAGGTCTGGCTCAAGTCATGCAATAACTGCACGCAACTAGACACCTTATTGACATTCTGTCCCCCCGGGCCCGAAGAACGAACAAATGTCTCCCTTAAATCTTCTTCGCGTATTCCCAGTTTCCGCATCCGCTTAAGCAGAGCTTTTTCTTTTTCCTTGGTTATCTTTAAAGGCGTCATCATATTATGATTTCTTAAACAAACAGGCGCACCAGTTTAAGTCCCGCTTGATTTTCACTTTCTCAAGAGAAGATTCCTGAAGAGCCTTTCTGACATCGGGTAGGTTTTCTTCAATAATTCCTGAAATAGCCAGATATCCCTTTTTGCGCACCAGAGATACAAGCTTGGCGCTGTTTTTAATCAAGGTTTCGGATATTAAGTTAGCAGCCACAAAATCAAATTTTTTTCTGGACTTCAATTGAACCAAATCGAGTTCTCTTAGAGTAACGCCAGAACACTGATTGATTTCAAAATTCTTTCGAGCGCATTCAACGCAGGATGGGTCAAAATCAATAGCCCAGGCTTCTCGAGCACCCAACTTCAGGGCAATAATGGTCAAAATTCCTGTTCCGGTACCAATATCCAAGAAACTCTCAATATGAATTGATTTCTCTTCGATCAGCTCGGCGATCAACTGAGTGGAAGAATGAAGTCCGGTCCCAAAAGAGTTTCCCGGCTGTAAGAAAATAGGAATCTTTTTTTTAGTACGATAGCCAGCTTGCTGCCATTGAGGTATAATATCAATGCTTGGGGATAGAGAAAATTTGCGGAATTTTTCTTTCCATTTATCTTGCCAATCGCGTGGCTTGAGAGTTCTGCTTTCAAATATTATTTTTTTAATTCTATTTCTTTTAACAAGCCGGCGCAGACGTTCGACCTTTTTTTTCGAATAAAAATAAGTCGAAATCCTAAATCGTTGACCGGCATTTAGCTCTGCGATGGATTCTGACGGAACCCCGTAATTTTCAAAGAGACTTCTACATATCTCACTGCAGCAGTGACTCCGATGTGATCCCTTAAGAGAAACTTCATAGATCAATCGTTGCCTCATGAATCCAACCTACTTAACGGTGTTCTCGTCAAAAAGCCAAAATGGATCAACATCAACATAGGGATCTTTTTGATTCTCCGGATGAACCTCAAAATCGGAATCGGCTGGCGCCTTATCGCTTGTCGGCGAAGATGGCGATAACTTTTGTTGCTCGGCCATCCCTTTCATTATCATTTTCCTAAAATCTTCGACACCCATGGTTGCTTTACGGGAAGCATCCTTCGGCTTGCTCCTATTTTCCATCGAGGTTGGTTTCCTCAAATCAAGATCTTCAGTTTGGATTTCCTCTTTTGGTATGCTATCAAGCTCAATTTGAGGAATTTTCTTAATTAGATCGTCAATCATGGCCTTGATTTCTTGAAGATTTCCCTTTTCTTGAGTTGTCTCTATTTTTTCTTGGTTAGGGGCATTATTCTCATTGCCTCCCCCTGACTTCGCTTCACCGGTCGGCTCATTAAGCTTTTTGCGGTACTCTTCCATTCCTTGATATCTCTGCCCATCAACATAGATATCAATTTGATCGGCCAGACAGCAAGCAAACACTATCAGAAAAAACACCCCTGCTCCGACTGCCGAAATAAACAGTTTACAGCAATATGGCTTCATAAAGATTAAGCAGCTATTTCTTGGCGCTTTTAATTTTACTATCCAGGGCCTTCTTTTCCTTCAAGGCATCCTTATAGTCTTTGACAAGTTTTGTCAATTTGGCTGTCTTTTTTCCGGGAAAACGGCTTTTGATATATTCTCTACCGATCTGGTAAGTGAGTTGTTCCAGCTTAACATTGACACCAGCAGCATCGATCCTCAATTTTCCTTCTTTGGAGAGTCTGATCAATTCTTTTTCTCCACGCTTGACAACTTTCATAGTTTCATTACCGTACTGATTTAACAGCTTGCTGATGCTTTGCCATTCTTTCTGAAAGTCCACTCCTTTTTTCGACTTTCCCATCTTCCGCCTCCTTTTCTAATAATATTGATTACCGTTGAAGATTTATTTTACAGCAAATGACCAAGCTGTTCAACAGAAATTCGATTTCGCCTTCACACTTTTCTGCTGAAGATCTTATCAAATTATTTATTGTTTCCGACGATATTTAGTTTATACTTTAAATATGAGTAAAATTATTATCCCTTTTATCGCTGTTTTATTGATTCTGATATTTATCGGAGCCTTCTTTGGTTTTATCACGCATCTCGGAAAATCTTTTCGCGAAGATCCCGATAGAGAGAACACGCCAAAAGCCTCGAAGATTTATTCTCAATCTCAACAGTTTATCGAAGATTCTCGTCGTGAACATGAAAGAAAAATGCAGGATCATCGCATGGAAATGGAACGGTTGCGTCATCAACAACAAATGCAGCGTCTTGATCGAGCCCGCATGCGCTAGTCTCCCTATTTAGAAACGGTTATCGATGCGATGATTTGAGATTTCGGTACGATAAGGGGTTCTGCAGCGACCTTCATGCGTAAGGGATTCAAATGAAACTCCGGTTTTGTCATAGTCATAGTTATTTTTTCCTCGTCTTCACTTATGATCCATCCGGATATTTTCTTGCCGTCTTTTAACCTCAGTGTTGCAAAATTGTATCCCCTTTTTTTCTGATGTCTTGTAAAAGACGTCTGCTGAAAGAGGTTTTTAAAATATGCCGAAATCCCGCGCAGTGTATTGGTCCGATAATAAGATAGAAAAATAATAGCCACAATTCCAAAAATCAATGCCAGTTTTGCCAGACTAAAAAACCTATTTTTTGCTGAATACTTTCGCAGACTGCGAGTGCTGACAGCCTGATCCCGCCCGTGCTGCTTGGCATAATAAAGCGCCTGATCTGCCCTATCGAGAAGTCCGCGGCCAGTTTTGGCATCTTCAGGATAATGCGAGATACCAATCGAAGAACGAATGCGGATATGCCCCTTAGGCGTAAAAAACTTTTCGCGTTTAAGAATCGTCTTAACGCGTTTGGCAATTTCTAAACTCTCCTTGCCGCTGGCATCGTCATCGCAAACGATAACAAACTCATCGCCACCGTAGCGTGCGACAAAATGTTTACCCTTTAAAGCCTTATTAATAGCCATGCAAAAATGCCTCAACGCATCATCACCGATAAGATGTCCGTATGTATCATTGATTGGCTTGAATTTATCCAGATCCAGAAGAATGACAGCCAGATTCTTGGGGCGGTTATAAACAGACTGCGTCTTCGAAGAGAGATATTCGAATAATCCCTGCTTGGTATGATAACCGGTTAATCCGTCTTTTTGATTGAGAACTTCCTGATTGGCCATAGTCTATTTATGAATGCTCTCGAGCCTTGAGAATTCGCCCGGTCATTTCCTGCTCGTAAAGTCTCTGAATTTCTTTAAGCACTCTTTTGCTAAAAAAATGAACGATAGTATTTTCGATGGCTTCCAGTCGCAATATCAAATAGGCATATTTCGGCTTCAGAAGTCCTTGCGCGGGATCCTGAAATTTAGATTCCCATGCCCTCTTTTGCTTTTCTTCAATATAGATTCTCAAATCCTTGAGGTGTTGGTTGAGCGCTTCCCTATCTGTTAAAGAGGCCAATTTTGCTTTTCCTCTTTGCAGATAGCGATCGATCTCTCGATCAACCACCAGCTGGGTGAATTTTCGATCCGTTAGATCAAGCTCTTCCCTGGTGGTTTTGTAACACCATACTAGATAACGTTTCATTAACTGTTTTTCTTGTGAATTTAATTTCTGAAGCGAAGCATTTTTCTTAGTCATAAAATTACCTTCACAGTCTATTTGCTTGAAGTTGAGATGAAGTCTGGAATTGCCCGATTATTCTTCGTTGATCATCCACGGAATGGCATTGAGGGCATCTTCGACCTTATTGGCAAAAGGCCCGTTAAGCTTGGTGAAGGCCACCAGAACAACGATAACGGTCGTTGCCAAAAGCAGATGATCGAGCGTGCTTTGAGCTTTTTTTCTATGCATATTCGTCTCTAGTTTCCTGAGTTTACCGTCATGCTCTTTCTTCAACTATATCATATTCCCGATAATACTCAATGGGAAACTTCGTCAAGTTACAACAAGTTACAACAATATCAAGACACGATCTTAAAGACCTGATCTCCTTGGCGGACTTTATGCTTGACTTTCATGCCGACCAGCTGTTCTTTTTTGGCAATCCGGACATCAGAGTTTTCAATTTGAAGCGAGCCAACTTTTTGCCTGAAATCCGTTGAGCTTCCCTTGATATGCAATGGATCGTTCAGGGCAATCGTGCCAGCCGTCATTTTGATCACGCAAACTTTTATTTTCGAAAAATAATGAGTAATTTCCCCAATTAGCTTTTCACCTGAAATCGCAAGTTTTCTCTGCGGTTCTTTAGCAACTCCGGAAATTTTCTTTTTCTTTGTAATTTTTCGTTTTAAAGCTCCCTTATTATTGATACTCTGCTTTTTTCTTGAATTTGATGATTTCCTCTTTTTAATTTTCTTTGATCTTCCTGATAAAGAGGTGGTCTGCTTTTTCTTTTTCGTTGTGGATTTTCTTTGGCCGGCGGTTTCTGGAGGTTTGGAGGATTTCCGCGTTCTGCGTTTGCCCTGAACCGTCTTTTTTTTAACGAATCTTTTTCTTTTAATCTTCGGGGAAGTCTTTTTCTTCCTGGTTTTCTTGCGGGTTTTTTTGAAGTGTTTTTTAATGGAGGAAATCAGCCGTCCGAAAATCATGTTGGGTAGCCATCCTGAAAATTAAAGTGTTATTTTCTCGGCGATTTCGGCAACAATGGGAAGCTTGATGTAGCGGCCCTTAAGAACTTCAATCATGCCCCACAGGGAAAGGACAAAAAGGATAAACAGCCCGGTTTTGAGCATCCAGGAGAGAAACGGCACCATGCTAATGATAAAAATAATCACTTCACCGATAAATAAAACAAGCCCTTGCTTCCCATGGGAAAGAACAAAGTCATTTTCTTTTTTAAGGACCAGAGGAATGATACATAAAATCGACAGATAAGCCAACAGGGCAAAGATTTTACCTTCCTTGATGGTTTCTGGTTTAGATTTCCTATTTGCTGTCATCCTTTAACCTCGATAATGCTATTTAAATCTCCAAAAGGATTTTTTTCGATTCTCGAATTAGAGGGATCTTCTTGCCATCTTCCATCGATAATAAACCGATAACGATGCACGCCGTTTCGCAAGGGAGCTCTCAGCACCCATTTGCCGTTATCTTTCTTCATTCGGAATGTTTCATCCAACGACCAATCGTTGAAAGAACCGGTGACATACACAGAGCGCGCTTGGGGAGCTTCCAGCACAAAAACCGTATCACGTAATTCTTTCGTCTTTTCCTTGATCAGCTTTTTCATTTTGTTCGATAAGGGCCGGACATTGATCTTAGTATCGTTGTTTAATGTCATCAATTCCTTGGCCAGACTGTAGTAGTCTTTAGATCCACGGCAGTATTTATCATAGTCGCTGACTGTCTTCCCGTTAAAAACCGATTCCTTAAGTTTGACATTGATGTGAATTATAGATTGAAAACTCATGTCCCGAAATTTCTCATTGATCCGGTCTTTCATGACAAAACAATGCCGAAGACGGGAGTCGAACATCGTGATCAAAACCCTGCAATCCACTTGATGGCCGAGACGGTCACGGATCAAATGGACAATATCCATCAGGCGATCCACACCCTGCATGGAGAAACGCGATGGTTCTACAGGAACGATGACCTGCTGACTGGCCCTGATCGCATTTACCGAAAGAAAACCCAATGAAGGCGGACAGTCAATGATGATGTAGTCATAATTGTCTTTGATCGTTTCGATAATTTCAGTGAGCTTAATTTCCCGGCCAATTTCATCGGTCAGTTCTTGCTCGAGTGTTCCTACCAGAATGTTGGAAGGGACCAAATCAAATTTTTCTCTGACAGGGCGGATAATATCTTTGATTTTCATCCTTCGCGGAGACAGCTTGGAAATCACGTTATAAATGCTGTCCTGTGATTCGATATTAAGCCCCAAAGAGGCGTGTGCCTGTGGATCTAGATCAATCAAAAGCACCCGGCGATCATTGGTTGAGAGCGATGAGGCCAGATTGATCGCGGTGGTCGTTTTTCCGCATCCGCCTTTTTGATTAGCTATCGAAATTACAAGCATATAATAATCCTCCTTTTTCACCAACGACGAATCGTTTATGAACTGCTGAAGCACACATCATCAATCAGCACAATCCCTTCTTTCTTTTGTGCGTTCCAGGCTTCAATCACAAAGGATAGATCCGAAAGACTTGTCCAGTCGGAAATCGTGTCAAATTCATTGAGGGGAATAGCGACTCTTTTCCACTTGAGATTGACATCTTCGACAAAATGAAAAGAAGTTTCATTGCGTTTGTTGGTAATTTTGACTTTGACGATACCCGGGAATCCCTCTTCTAGCCCGCGGATCGAAAAGCTCAGCTGAGAATATTTCGAGGCATCCACTTTGGGTATTGGGATCGCAAAATTCTTTATCTGTGGATAAGGCTCATTAAGATTGTAAGGAATGCGGATCGCGCTGTTGCTTAAGGCAAAACTGATTTTGTTTTCCGAATAAACAGGGCGTCTGGAAAAAAGCGCTGTCAACACGTAGAAGCAGCCTACAATCAAAACACAAATCAAGGCTATTTTACTCCAGACTTTCTTGCGCTTTTTGTTGGGGTCTTCTTCTTGAGAACCTCCTGTTTTTCCGATATAAACGCGAGCGAGATGTTCGTATATTTCGTTTTTAGTCATTCTTTCTTTTTCAGTTTAACTCATTATTGTTATTAATAAATTTATCTTAACAGACGAATATCGTTTGTAAATCAGTATTTTATTTTTTTTAGCAAATTATTCGGTGGGATTAGGGAAATCAGGCCTTTTTCTTCGTCGAGAAAATAAAATAGAAAAGCGCCCCGCACCATCGGGTGCGGGGCGCCTGTTATTCTCTCTTAATTCAACGCAGATTTAGAAACGAACATTCACGTTGGTTAAGAATTGTTTGGCGGTGTCATGATTTTCATCCGTGAAAACATCGCCAGGGAAGAACCATCCAGCGCTAAAACCGATCTGGACATCTTCTGTATAATCATACATCAGATCCAAATCAAGCTCATTACCAAGATGATTTTCATTAACGGCCACGTTGTAGTTAAATGCTGTTGTGCTGTCTGGCAATGTTCTTGACCATGTGTTTGTGCCAGCTGATTCATCAAACTCTTTGTCCAGATAAAGCCCTGTCCATGAGAGCTTTGCCGTAATGTCTTCTAACGGCGTGGCCTGGATAGAGGTGATGTAGATATGGCAGTTGGTCAAATCCATAATAGAGTTATAGATCTTGCCGCCAGCCTGATCTTCATACATCGGATCCCATGCGGTCCACTTGTTTTCTGAAGCTTGGTTTGCATATTGCGTATCTGTAGGATTGCTGTCACCGGTCACCCAGGTATAGGAACCGGAAATAATCGGGCTGTACTGCTCGATGGCCTCGATCGGAATGGCATAGGTACCGATGGTCTGAATAGCCATGGCGCTTCTTGGCTGATTGTCGCCAGAACTAGCAGCAACGCCATTATAATTTCCACTCTGCCAGGCAATTTCAGCGCTAGTATAAAGATTTTCGATTGGATTAGACGCAACCCTTAAACCAGGAACATAAATAGTAGAAGCTTTGGATCCAGTTTTATTTTCTTCTGCATCAGCGTTAATTTCAGCAAAGAAATATGCTTCTACCTCGGTATTCCTTTCATCCTGAAGCTTCCAGTTACCGACAATACCGTAAAGATCAATGTCGTCTTCACTAGTTGTAGTTTCGCCGCTGGCACCCGTTACTTGGTTCGCATCCACTTTGGCAGCGAAAATATCGATAGTCAACGGATCATAATCAAAGATCGCTTTAACGGCATCAAATGATTTTCGCTTGGAAAGATCATCGGCCACAACTCTTAATCTTCCGGTTGATGCGTTGTTTGTGTCCGGATCGCCGATGATGAGTCCGTTCCCATAACGAAGCGGCTGACGACCAACCACCACAGTTAAAGGAGAGTAAAGCATTTCTCTTAAAGTGATGTAAGCTAAGTTAACATCAACCGTGCTGTTTGTTTCGTCATCATCTGATTCGGCTTCAGCCGTATTGCTCTCATCACCCCATTCTCTTTCATTGATGAGCTCGATGACAGCTGATACGTTGTCCGTCAGATCAGCATCAATGCGAAGAATGGCCTGGGTAATGAGCAGATTTTGGTAAAATTCTGAAGATATTCCTACCGTCTCATTACCGAGATCAAACTGATCGCGAACGAGCCATGTGGAATCGATGCTGCCGCTGACCTTCACGGACTGTACCGCAGCATGAGCTGGCATGGCAATGAGCGCGACCATTGCAAGTGTAAGTAAAATTCTACGACTCATTGTTTCCTCCTTAATAATTTTTTTGAAATAAGTATTTTCAACCCAATCTATAACTCCGGGTTTTCCCGGCGCTTATCCTTTGATTTCCAGATATTTGATGATTCCCGACTTGTCTTTGAGCATCCCCCCTTTCTGTGTCTAATTAGAATCATCCCTGGTGGTGCGTATAATACTGAAGTATCTTTTCATATATCTATATGAATGTCAATTATTTTTGAGTTTTTTTGTAAGGGGTCTTTTTTTTGGATTTTTCAATATAAAAAGCCATCTACCTCTCGTCCTTTACTCAAAATAGCATACTCGGGATAAATTCCGTCTGCGATTTACGTACCAAACAGTCTCACAGCAAATCCGTAAATCGCTACGTCATTTATGCGCCTGGGCGGATTCGAACCTCCGACATCGTCCTTAGGAGGGACGCGCTCTATCCATCTGAGCTACAGGCGCAAATTTCTATGATATTTACATATTTTGAAATTTGCGCCGCACCCCAAGCCCGCCTCTTTTATGCTTCACGGACGAGGAGTAGGCGCCATCAAATTTATTTAAAACTTAATCACAGACTTAAACGGCACATCCTTGAGCTTCTTCTTCCCCTTTAAAAAGCGAAGCTCTATCAAAAAGACGATTCCCCCGACATCCACGTCCATCGCTTTGCACAAATCCACTACCGCCTTCATGGTGCCGCCGGTAGCCAAAAGATCATCCACGATCAAAATTCTTTCGCCTTTTCTCAAAGCATCGGCATGGATTTCAAGCGTGTCTGTACCATATTCCAGATCATAGGTCATCTGCCGGGTAGCCGCTGGAAGCTTTCCTTTTTTTCGCACCGGCACAAAACCTGCTCCCAGCTTATAAGCCAAAGCGGCTCCGAAAATAAACCCGCGTGATTCGATACAGACAACCTGGTCAATGCTTCCCTTTTTATGTCCCTTGGCCATAGCGTCGACGGCCTTCTTAAAAGCATCCTTATCTTTTAAAAGCGTGGTGATATCTTTAAACAGAATTCCTTCTTTGGGAAAATCGGGAACATCGCGAATAATATTTTTAAGTTCACTGACTTTCATAACTTCCCCTTTGTTATCTGGTTCAATATCAGATAAATTATGATTTCTGAGGCGCGGCAGATTTGCGGTTAACGAATTTGGTGCGCAAAAGAACCTTGACAGGAACCTTGACCGTCCGATTGATAATCTGATTCAAATGCTCAACGCCTAAGCGCCCCATTTCCGAAAGCGGCTGAGAAACTGTTGTTAAAGGCACAGCGCAGTAGGAACTGATCGGATTATCATCAAAGCCGATTACAGACAGTTCTCCTGGAACAGAAATGCTTTGCAGCCGGGCCTGATCAATACATTCTAAGGCCATCACATCTGAAGCGGCAAATATGGCTGTGGGACGATTTTTTAAATTAAGCAGTTTCTCCGCTGCCTGCCGGGATGGTGTTCTTAAAAAATCCCCGCTGGTTAAATATTCTTCATTAAGCGGAATCTTGTATTTTGTCAAAGCTTCCTTATAACCATCCAGACGGTATTTTCCGGCCTGAGTGGAAAGATCACCAGCCACCGTGGCAATTTTCTTATGACCGAGTCGAATGAGATATTCCACCACATCATAGGCAGCCCGCTTATTATTAACGGATATACTGTTTATGGGTTCTTCGAACGTATTGTTTAAAACCATATAAGGAATGTCTTTTTGAAGAACTTTTTTGAGCGTATTGATATCATTATTGATATCGGCAAATATCAATCCGTCTATATAGCGCTTATCCAAAAGCGGAGACTCCATCCAGTCGTGATGGTCAAAACGATCGGTAATGTGCATTAAGATATCCACCTTTATCCGGCTGGCGGCAAAACCAACACCTTTGATAATCTCACCGGCATAAAACGAGTGGAAAATATCCTCGAAACGAGGAATGACCAATGCGAATGTTCTGTTTCTTCCGACCTGCAAGGATGAGCTCTGATTCATAGCTTGTCTCCGGTTATTTCTTGTCTTTTGTTTTGTCGATTTTTTTCAGCTGTTTCTTTAATTTTTTTAATGTGGCTGCTTCCACCTGTCGGATCCGTTCACGGGATACCCCCATACGTTTGGCAATCTCGGCCAGCGTATAACGATTCCCGTCGTCAATGCCAAAGCGCAATTCCAGAATCTTGCGCTCTCGCTCACTCATCATGCTCAAAAGATCAGCAGTGCGTTCCTTGTTGAAAAAGCTTTCAAGTTGTTCGTCAGGGCTAATCAGGCTTTGATCTTCGATGATGTCTTTCACCCGCCCTTCTCCGTCTTCGCCGATAGGAGCATCAAGGGAGCTCATCTTGGCAATCCACTGATTGAGCTCGCGCACTTTATCCACACCCACGCCAAGCTTTTTAGCAATTTCGGCAGTACGCGGCTTACGTTTCAGTTTGTGGGTTAATTCTTCGGTTACTTTCTTGCATTTGAGGATCTCTTCATTCATATAAACAGGGATGCGGATCATCTTGCCTTGATCAATGATCGCCCGGGAGACGGCCTGTTTGATCCACCAGGCCGCATAAGTGGAAAACCGAAAACCCCTATCCGGATCGAATTTATCAACCGCGCGCATCAGTCCGATATTACCTTCCTCGATCAGATCGCTTAGTGGAATCCCTAAATTCATATACCGCTTGGCAATACTGATAACAAGGCGCAGGTTGGAATTAATCATCTTCTCCCGCGCCTTTTTATCTCTCTCTTGCACCTTCTTGGCAAGTTTAAGCTCCTCTTCGGCGCTCAAAAGCGGAATATGGCGAATCTCTCTAAGATAGGCTTTAACCGGATCCATTAACGTCTCTTTTTGATTTTCTTCGCTTTTTTTGTTTTCTTGGATTTTGGTTTAGATTTCTTTTCTTCCAAAACAGCTGCCTGAGCGGCTGCCAAGCGTGCAATCGGAACGCGAAACGGAGAACAGCTCACATAATCCATGCCAGCCTTGGCAAAAAATTTGACCGAATCCGGATCACCGCCGTGCTCACCACAAACGCCGATTTTCAATTGAGGGCAAACCGAACGCCCCCTTTCGATACCGATCTTCACAAGCTCACCCACACCTTGCTGATCAATACTGGCAAAGGGATCGGTCTTGACAATTTTCTTCTCCAAATAATCAGGCAAAAATGTTCCCACATCATCGCGGCTGTATCCGAATGTCATTTGAGTTAAGTCGTTTGTACCAAATGAAAAAAACTCCGCTTTCTCGGCAACCTGATCGGCAATCAAAGTGGCGCGCGGAATTTCCATCATCGTTCCGACGAGATATCTCACTTTTGCATTCTTTTTCTTGACAATATTTGATGCCGTCTGACGGGTAAGCTCTTCCAGAATATCGAACTCCGCCTTGGTGCCGATCAAAGGAATCATGATCTCCGGATAAACCTTAACACCTTTTTTCGCCTGATTGCAGGCCGCTTCCATAATAGCGGTCACCTGCATCTTACAGATCTCGGGATAAGTGATCGATAAACGGCATCCGCGGTGCCCTAGCATAGGATTCATTTCATGCAAACCGTCCACTTTAGATTTGATCGCTTCAGGAGAAACTCCCATGCGGCCAGCCATCTCTTGCTGACCCTTCTCATCGTGCGGCAAGAATTCATGCAAAGGCGGATCTAAAAGACGAACTGTCACCGGCAGTCCATCCATGGCCTTGAAAATGCCTTCAAAATCTTCCCTTTGGAGAGGAAGCAGCTTATCCAGAGCTTTTTGGCGGCCTGGCTCATCGTTGGCCAAAATCATTTCCCTGACAGCCCAAATACGCTCACCCTCAAAGAACATGTGTTCGGTCCGGCATAAACCGATTCCTTCCGCTCCCAGAGCCCTTGCATTTTGAGAATCTTTGGGCGAATCAGCATTTGTCCGAACTTTTATTTTTCGATATTTGTCGGTCCACTTCATCACTTCAAGGAAAATTTTACAAATCGGATGATTCAAGGCATCCTTGTCTCCCTCAACAATTCCGGCAACAACAGGAGACGATGAGGTCTCAACATGACCTTTGATCACCTCACCAGTCGTTCCGTCAACGGAAATCTCATCACCCTCATTCAGAGTTTGCCCGTTCACTTTAACTGTTTTGCTTTTGTAATCAATCTCCAGGGCACCACAACCCACGACACAGCATTTACCCCAACCGCGGGCTACGACCGCCGCGTGAGAGGTCATGCCTCCAGTCGAGGTTAAAATCGCGCGGGCCGCCCACATTCCGCTGACATCTTCTGGAGAGGTCTCTTTACGCACCAAGATCACTTTTTTACCACTTTTAACCCACTTGACCGCCTCATCCGCGGTAAAGACAATCTGACCATTGGCGGCTCCGGGCCCGGCCGGAAGACCTTTGGCCAAAACCCGCTCTTGAGATAGAGCCTGTTCCCTGGCTTTAGGATCAAGAATGGGAAAAAGAAGTTGATTAAGATGATCCCCTTCAATCCTTAAAAGACCTTCCTTATCGCTGATTAATTTTTCCTTTACCATATCCACAGCAATCTTAACAGCGGCCAGACCTGTTCGCTTTCCTGTGCGAGTCTGGAGCATAAACAAACGTCCTTCCTGAATGGTAAATTCTACATCCTGCATATCGCGATAATGCTTCTCGAGTTTTAATCGGATTTTGTTAAGCTGATCGTAAATGGAAGGCATTTTATTTTTCAATGTCACGATCGGATCCGGGGTTCGAATACCGGCTACAACATCTTCGCCCTGGGCATTGATCAGGTATTCCCCGAAAAAGCGATTTGTCCCGTCAGCCGGATTACGGGTAAAAGCTACCCCTGTTCCGGATCGATCTCCCATATTCCCAAATGCCATGGCCTGAACATTGACAGCCGTTCCTCTAAGCCCTTCGAGTTTATTGATGTTTCGATAGGCCACAGCGCGCGGAATATTCCAGGAACCGATGACCGCTTTGATGGCGTGCTTCAGCTGTTCACGTGCGCCTGTCGGAAAACTACTTCCGACATGCTTTTGATAAACCTTTTTATAGGCATCGACGACTTCTTTCAATTCCTCCGTGGTCAATTCCGTGTCGAGCTTACAATTATATTTTTTCTTGATGCGAGAGAGCTCTTCTTCATAAGCTTCATGCGGAACACCCATGCAGACATCTCCAAACATATTGATAAAGCGCCGGTAGGAATCCCAGGCCATTCTCTCATTGCCGGTTTTTTTTGCCAGGCCTTGGACGGCATCATCATTGATTCCTAAATTCAAAACCGTATCCATCATGCCCGGCATGGAAACGGCAGCGCCGCTGCGGACACTCACCAAAAGAGGATTATTTTTGTCCCCAAATCTCATTTTCAACGCGCTCTCTAATCGCTTGATATTCTTGTCGATTTCATTGTCCAAACCTTTGGGATATTTTTTCCCATGACTATAATAGTAATCACAGACATCCGTTGATATCGTAAAGCCAGGAGGCACGGGCACACCCGCATTTGACATCTCTGCTAGATTGGCGCCCTTACCGCCTAGCAAATCTTTCATCGTTGCCTTTCCTTCTGCCTTTCCTTCTTTAAAAAAATACACAAATTTAGCCATTTCTTACAACTACTCCTTTCGCCCTGCTAACGATTGCTGAACTGGTTTTTAAGATAGTTTTTCAGTTGATCGATCCCGATGCGGTCTTGTGTCATCGTATCTCGATCACGAACGGTTACCTGTTGATCCTCGATGGACTGGACATCTACAGTCACGCAGAAGAAAGTCCCGATCTCATCCTGACGACGGTACAGCTTTCCGATAGAAGCCGTATCGTCATAAACTGTTACGAAATCTTTCAGTAAATCCTGCTTGATTTTTATGGCCAATGAAACGATATCGCCGTTTTTCTTTAACAGCGGCAAAACCGCCACCTGCACAGGGGCCAAATCCTTGCCGAAACGTAAAACGACCCGCAACTTTCCGTCCACCTGTTCTTCGTGATAGGCATCGACGAGAAAAGCGAGCGCTGCCCGATCAACACCACCGGACGGTTCAATTATATAAGGAAAGAACTTCTTGTGGGAAACGGAATCCTGAAAAAGTAAATCTTTTCCCGAATTTTCCGAATGCTGCTTCAGGTCAAAATCCCCCCGATTGGCGATACCTTCAAGTTCGGACCATCCGAACGGAAACTCATATTCGATATCGGTGCATCCCTTGGCATAATGAGCCAGTTCGTCATCAGCGTGTTTGCGCAGCTTGAGTTTTTCTCGTCGCAAACCCATATGTAAATACCACTGGAATCTTTCTTCGATCCACTTCTCATGGAAACGATTGGATTCTTCCGGTAGGGTAAAATATTCGATTTCCATTTGTTCGAATTCCCGGGTACGAAACGAAAAATTTCCGGGGGTTACTTCATTGCGAAAGGCTTTGCCGATTTGCGCAATGCCAAAGGGAAGCTTTTTTCTGGCTGTGTCGATCACATTTGAGAAATTAACAAAGATCCCCTGGGCGGTTTCGGGTCGCAAATAACAGATACTGCTAGCCTCTTCAACGGCTCCTAAATAGGTTTTGAGCATCAGATTAAATGCACGCGGTTCCGTGAAATCTTTGCAACCGCATTCGGGACAGGCCCCCTGAATATGGTCAATGCGAAAACGCTTTTTACAAGATTTGCAGTCGATGAGCTCGTCGGTAAAATTTTCGGTATGACCAGAAGCCTCCCAAACGCGGGGATGCATCAAAATACTGGCATCGAGACCCACCATATCATCTCGTTCATGCACGACGGACTTCCACCAGGCGTTTTTCAAATTACGCTTAAGCTCCACACCCAGTGGTCCATAATCCCATGCACTGGCCAACCCCCCATAAATTTCCGAAGACTGAAAGATAAAACCTCTTCTCTTGCAAAGTGATACGATTTTCTCCATTACATCATTTTTTCGCATGGGAAGAGTATTCTATCCAAAAGTATCTTAAAAAGCAAGAAAATTGTCCGCATTATTTTTGTTTTTCAAAGAACAGTCAAAATCCACAAGGGCTCATTAATTGATAATAGCGCACAATCACCAAAACCATAGGAACCAATGCTAGAATGAGCAAAAATGTTACGCATAAAACCGCAATTGTAATGCCTATCTTCTTATTTTTTGAGTAGGTCGGGTGCGTCCAGACCATAAATAATACAAAAGGCCCGATAACAAAAAAAGCTGTAATCAGTACGCTCTTTTGATGGTACCATCTGGCGGCACCCGAGGCGTCCTGTTTTTTTCCGCAGTGACAGCAATACAGCGAATCATCAGGAATTTCTTTTTTGCAGAAGAAACATTTCATTTTAAAGTCTTCATCTTATTTTTACAATAAACAAAACGCGCAAAGAGTCCGACCAGCCGGACTCCCCAGATGAAAAAAACAATAATGCACAAATAACGCAAAAACTGAATCGCGGGATCTTCCTCGGCTAAAAGGTCGTTTGATAAAATAACAATGATAAAAAAAAGTACTGCATGAATCAGTCCCATCGTCAGATACGCGGCCAGATTTCTGAAGATTCCTTTTATAATTTCATCGGGCCAGAGAGCCGTAAAATTCCGCTTCAGAGCCACCCGGGTTAAAATCATCGGCCAGAAAAACAGTCCCCAAAAAACAAGAAAGACAAAGAAATAGTCTAATCGCCTGCTTAATAAAAAATAGATTTGAGAAGGCCCGAAGCATATTAAAAGCCCTAAAGCAATAACGATGGACGAATGAGCCGTAGAGACCCAATAGTTGAGATCGCCGAAGCCTTGCAATCGCAGAGAACCGGCGGAGGTCTCTTCGATCAGCTTAAATAAGTAGACCGTAAAAAAGGTGGCCGCAATAACATTGATGGCTGCCGAGGCTGGTCCAATCAATCGATGAAGCAAAGCCAATCCATAGAGAAATCCGGTAAAGAAAAGCAGATAAAAAATGCCAAATCCTTTAAACGGAAAGATCAGCAAGCTGGGAAGGCGAGAATAAAACTGGGGCATATCAGGGCTCTTGGTTTTCTTTTCAATCCTTTTGACAACTTTTTCTTCTTTTTTCGTATCCGTTCGGATTATTTTGGTTTCTTTATATTGAGCCTTAGACTTAAAGACCGCTTTATCTTTCACAATCGGATCGCATTTGCCTCCACACTCTTTGCAAATATAGGCAGTAAATGCTTCGGCGAATTTTTTGATATTCACGCACTGTTCGCAAAAAGCGTTTTTGCATCTTTCACAAATATATTGAGCCTGAATGTTGGGGTGGTGTTGGCAGTTCATTGCTGAGAATTTAAGTCAACATTTCTCAATTCCTCTTCAGGCATACGAAACGAATGTTTGGAATCAGGGTAATGCCCGGATTCCACATCGCTGCGGAATTGCCTAACAGATTCTTTAATAACCGAATTAAGTTCAGCGTATCTTTTAACAAATTTCGGCTGATAGCGCTCAAAAAATCCCAACAGATCATGGCTCACCAAAACCTGACCGTCGCAAAAAGATCCGGCGCCAATGCCGATGGTGGGAATAGAAATTTTCTCTGTGATCATCCGAGCCAGCTCAAGGGGAACGCATTCTAAGACAACCGCAAAACAACCGCTTTGTTCAAGAATCTTAGCTTGATTTATAATCGTTTGAGCCGATTTGCTATTCTTACCCTGTACTCGCATGCCTTTTTTTTCGGTCACAGCCTGCGGAGTCAAGCCGATATGGCCCATCACTTCAATACCAGATTGCACCATGGATTGAGTGATCTTCGGGCACTGATCGCACCACTCCAATTTCACCGCATCGCATCCGGTCTCATCTTTCAGACAGCCGGCATTGGTTACGGCCATATCGATTCCCTGCTGAAAAGATCCAAAAGGCATATCCACAACAAGCAGAGATTCTTTCACTGCCCGGCGGACAGCTTTGGCATGATGGAGTATTTCCGGCATCCCGATCTGTCGGGTGGATTCCAACCCCAAAACAACATTAGCCAAAGAATCTCCGACAAGAATAATATCGATACCGCTTTGATCAATCGCATAAGCCATCGGATAGTCATAGGCGGTTAACATGATGATCTTTTTTTGATTTTTCTTTTTGTTTTGAATATCTTTGATGCTAACGGCCATCTGCTAATCCCGTTGTTCTTTAATAGCCTGGGCAGCCTTCTTCCCGCTGGCCAAGGCTTCGATCAAACTGATTGGTCCTTGCGTGAGAGCGCCAGCTGCGTAAATATCTTCCATTGACGTTTGAAATGTTTCCCGATTGATCCATATGCTTTCATCTTTATTAAGCTTCAACCGCGGATAATATCTTTTTAAATAATGATTGGCTTTGCGTGGTACATCACAAATAATGGTTTCGGCCGGAATATCGAATTCCGACCCAGCTACCGGAATGATTTTCCACTGTCCGTCCTCATTGGGATCGGCAAAATCCATTTTAAGACACTGTAAACCGCAGACATCCTGGTCTTCTGTCGTTAGAATCTTCTGGGCTTTGGTTAAAATTTCGACCGTGACGCCTTCTTCCTCGGCCTGCTCTATAACCGCAGCCGAAACACTGATCATCGCCTCGGTCGACTCACTGATCAAAGTCACCTGAGAATTTTGCCTAACGCACAACCGAGCACAATCAAAAGCCTCACTGCTCGAGCCCACAACAACAACCGGCGAACCCAACTGGAAAGGAAAATTCTTCTTCAGTGATTTCTGTTGACGCAACTGAACATGCATCAAAAATTCCTGTGTCGAAAACAAATTGTTTAAATTGTCCTGACTGATCCCTTCGAATTTTAAAACACCGGCGCCAGTGACCAGCAAGATCGCTTGATACCCTTTTTGAAATATTTCTTCAAGTGAAAGACTAGCGCCAACATAAGTATCTTGGTGTAAGTCTTCGCACGCTTTTTTCAACCAAGTGGTTTCTTTCTCAAGAATACCCTGTGGTAGTCTTAAAGAACTAACTCCGTATTTCAGGGTTCCCCCCACCTGAGGAAAGGCCTCCCACATCCCGATGCTATAACCGTTTTTCATCAACCGAGCAGCAGCCATCAATGCCGCGGGACCAGAGCCGATAAGCGCGACCTTGCTTTTTTTATCTTTCTTAAATCTTGAAAAATTCAATTTGAAATTTCCAACCTGGGAAGCAAATCGCTCGAGTTCACGGATTTGAATCGGCGGGTTATTTTCTTTCGTTAAGATGCATTTTTTTTCGCACGGAGCCGGACAAATTCGACCGCAAATACCGGGAAAAGGATTTTCCTCGGCAATTTTCTCAAGAGCTTTTGAATAGTCCCCTTCCCGAATTTTCCGAATAAAAGCAGGAATATCAATGCCCAAAGGACAGGCCTCGACGCATGAGGCTTTCGCGCACTGCGGACAACGTTTGGCTTCTGCTACGGCTTGCTTTTTGGTAAACCCAAAAGAGACCTCATCGAAATTGGCGAGTCTTCGCTTTGGATTTTGGCAAGGAATTTTTGCGATTGGCATCCTTGACCTTTCGGTGAATTATGATAACTGATTCGTGTTTTCGAAAAATCTATCTTATGACCATCAAAAAAAGGTCCATCAGCACAGGTCAGAACATCGCGACCATACGATTTTGTCCGGCATGTTCCGCATAATCCCGTACCGCAAGACATGTTCTCAAGCAAACCGACATATGTTTTTATCTTCTTTTCTTTAGTCACTTGAGAAATGGCTTCGAGAATATTCAGATCACCAGCGGCGAAAACAACTTGAACTTTGAGTGTCTTGAGAGTTTCCTTAAGAAATGTCGTTACTACTCCCCGCCTCATATAACTACCGTCTTCGGTGGCGATTGTGAGCTTATTGCAGCATAAACGCATTTGACTCTCTAAAATAACAGAAGATTTCGACTCCGCACCCAAAATACCGATAACCTTATTATCCATTTTTCTTAACTGACGGGCCACGGGAAATATTTGGGCAATACCGTATCCAAAACCAATGCATACAACATTCCCATAGGTTTCCACCGGGGCTCGATTGCCAATAGGACCGCTAACGGAATATATTTCATCACCGATCTTTTTTAAGCCACATTTTTTTGAGTCAGAATCATTTTCATGAACCACAACCGTCACCAATCCTTTGCGGGCATCCTGATCCATGATGGCCAGCGGGATTCTCCGGGACACCGCATCTGCCTGGATGAAAACGACCTGACCGCATTGCGCCCGAGATGCTATAGCAGTATCGTGAAAACACAGAATTTTATAAGAACCCGAAAGAACTTGCTTATGAAGTATTTTTTTTATCATTACTTGTTATGTCCAAAAATAACGGCAGGATTAAATCGATTCTCTTTTGAAAAATTCACAACCGTCAAACCCTGGAAACCCTCTGGGCTATTGCGGGTTTGAGAAACGATACTGTCGATGCCCTCAAAACTCTCTAAAAAAAGATTAATCCATTGATCCGAAATCTTTTGATAAGCTTCAGGGTCCAAATTCTGCAAAAATAAATCGATGTATTCGATTTTATTTTGCAGAAATTCTTCTCCTTCTTTAATCGCTGAAAAACGTTTTTGAGCTGTGTCAACGCGTTCTTGTATCTTCAACAGTTCTTGGGCCAGCGGCTTGATATCCTGTTGTTCCTTTTTCGCCTTGGCAATCTTTGCCTTCAAGGACTGCTCTTCCATTTCAAAATTAGCAATTCCCTGATAAGCCGTATTTTTATTCATACTCAATAAGGCCAGTTGCTCTTTTGCCTGTTTTTTTTCGCGAATCATTTGTTGTTCTTCTTTTTTGAAATAATCAATCATCCACCGATTGAAAACCTTTAAACGGGGAAGCAGGCGATCAAACTGTATAAAAAAATCCGAATTGCTGCAATTAAAAATTTCATTATTAAGACCGACAAAAGACGGCTGCGTCAAAAGCGACTCCTGATCGCCAAGATAAGCATCGAGAGCGCGCATCAAAGAGCCCGAATGGTTTGAAAGCAAAACATATTGATCTATAAAACAATAACTGAAGCCGACCTGCTCTTGATAGGCAAAAGCCACATCGGTGATATTATATTGTTTGTATGCTTTTTGGGTAAATGTTTCTGGTTTGAAACCAAAAAGATCGCGAATCAGACGGTTTGTTTCATAACGGTCTTTTACCCGAGCGAAAATAATAAAATTAAATTCGGGAATATCTTTATCCGAATCGATGGAAAACAAGCTCGCACCCCATTCTTTTTCAAGCAAGAAAGACAACTCTTGCTCAAGCGGAACGCCGAGAATGCCCTCCATCTCTTTCAAATACTCCCCAAGAAATGAGACAAAGATAATACTGCTGTTTAATCTGGAATGGCCGTTGATCTTACTTAGAATATCAGGTAAAGCCAATCGGTCCATCCAGAAATAGGCATAAGCATCAAAAGGAATAAAAAGTTTCGTATGGTTTTCTTGAGCATTTTCATCGATTAATTTGCTAATCACCCATCCGGCTTTATTGCGATTAACTGTAATCGTGAATGTGCTAATGAAAGCTGTTTCTTCAAATCGTCCGTTGAGATAAATCAAGTCCAGTCCTTGAAGTGAGCGCTGAAATTGAGAAAACAGCTTAGCATTTTGAGAATCCGGAAAATTCTTCATCCAATTATTTAAGCTGCGCTCACTCTGAGTCAAAATTCTGTTCAAGTCACAAAACATAAGCAAGTCATGAGATGAGAAATTGCGTTGGGCAACCGATCGATAGCGAAGATTCTCTTGTAACGATTTTCTGTGTCCGCTAACCACGCTTATGCAATGTTCGATCAAGTCGCGATCGGTCGAGAGAATCAGCAAATCACCGATCTTTACATGAAAAAGTTGATGTTGTTTATAAAAATGTATTTTAGAGATCGTATAATCTTTGAATTTTCTTGAAGAAATGTGAATGCGAGGATGAAGGCTGAGAATTTTCCTGGTTAAGAACTCGGTCACATCAATAAAGGGAATGAGCCTAACTGTCATCAGAATTGCCGCTGAAGGAGAAACTGTTTTCTCTGTTGAACTTTGCGTTTCTGTTTCATAGGCCGAAAGTGTAAACTCTCGTAAAAGCAAACGAGCCAGAAACAGCCCGCTCTGATCTTGATTAATAAGTCCCTGTGCCTTTGAAATCATCTGAAGCTGCTGATGACTAAAAAAAGACCGCCTCTCTAATTCCTGAAAACTTTCTTCACCCAGTTTGTTCAAAAAACCGATGTCTCTGACCAAATCTAGAAAACGGTCGAAATGCTTCATTTTCATGACAAAGAGGGCGTCTTTGGGCAAAACGTCTTCGACCATCAGTTTTGGTTGTAAAAAAGAATAATACAGCCAGATAAATCCGATAAGTACAATCACAATTAATATGAGGAGTCCGAATCTCTTAATCATTCTTTGAGTCCTATTTCCAGCTGACTTCTCCCGTCCATTGATCCCTGAAAAACTTTTTTCTCATATTCAGCCGCATCGCCAAGGTTAAAGAAAGTTTCTTGCAATTAGCGGGCTCACCCTTAAATACAGCTGTATAATGGATAACAGCCGAAGGCCGAACAAATAATTCAATCATTCCTCTTTTGAGCTTCATGCTGGCGATTTTCTCAAGCGGAATATAAGTCTGCGGAAAATCGCCCGCCTCTCCTTTACAGAACAACTTGTACCGACTCAAGACTATTTCGCCTTCAAGCCGCTTCGTTCCTTCGATATATTGTCCCCGTCCGAATGATTGATCCATCTTTCTTATTCGATTTCAAAGAATTTTCGGGCATTATTATTAAGAATTTCTTTAGCCTTTTCACGATCTATTTTTTTTAGCTTACAATATATTTTCAGTGTATGCAGCACATCCTTGGGAGCAGCACGGAATTTACCTTGGCCGTTATCGCATCGGTAAACAACCGGGGTATCTGTCTCAATCAATGTTTGTTCAATTGGAGTGTGCTGAATAGCTTCCCGAGCCTCTTTGCTGTAAGCTAATGACGGTGTACACGATATATAAAAACCCTTCTCTAAAATCTTCTTCAAAATATCTACAGGACCACTATACCAATGGAAGTTGGCTTTTTCAATGCTTAGTTGGTTAACGATGTCAAAGCAGTCATCCCAGGCTCCACGGCTGTGAATTAAGACCGGCAATCCCGACTCCTTAGCAATCTTGAGTTGAAGACGAAAGATATATCTTAATTTTTCTTTGACCTCATCTTTCTTCCGCGCCCAGCGGTACCAATAATCGAGTCCGATCTCTCCGATCGCTATAGCCTGATTAACATTTTCTCGAATAAAATGCACAGCTTCTTCCGCTTGCTTTTGATTGGCAAATTCAGGATGCACGCCCAGCGCCACATATATTTTGGGATTATGGAATTGTTTTTGCAGCTCCAGATTTTTTTGATTGGATAATCCATGAACACCAACGGCAATAATAGAGCTTAGACCCGCATCCCAAGCTTCATTCATAGCGATCTCGATGTTTTCAATTTGATCGATGTGAGCGTGGGTATCTATCATAGTGTAATGATAAAATTAGTTTTCGGGTGTTGGTTCTCAGATACCAGTCCTCAGTTATCAGGCATCAGGCATCAGGCATCAGGCATCAGGCATCAGGCATCAAGTGTCAAATATCAACTATACTCTGTTGGCTCTCAATAATGAATGTCACCGGACCATCATTAATAAGCTCAACATCCATCATAGCTTGAAACTGACCTGTTTTAACCACAATTCCTGTTTCCTTCACTTTCTCAATAAATAATTCATAAAGATGGCGAGCCATCTGTGGCCGAGCAGCCGCATCAAAGCTCGGCCGTCTTCCTTTATTGCAATTTCCCATAAGCGTAAATTGAGACACTACCAAAGCCTGACCTTCGACATCCTGACAAGAAAAATTCATTTTACCTTGATTGTCCTCAAACATACGCAACTCGACACATTTTTTTACACAATAACCGACATCGCCTAGACTATCCTCTTTGCCTACACCGACAAAAAGAACCATACCTTTTGAGATACGGGCCATCTCTTTGCCGTTAATACTCACACAAGCTTCTTTCACTCTTTGGATAATAATCTTCATAATGAATTGTATTCTAACATAATTATTTTTGTGTTAAAATGTTTTCCTTTATGAAAGTAATCCAGACCCTTCAAAAATACCGATTCCCTAAACAGGTCGCGGACATACTGGCTCGTTCAGGATGTGAAAGTTTTTATCCACCCCAAGAGCAAGCTATTAAAAAAGGTCTTTTAGAAAATCAAAGCATCCTAATGGCTGTTCCCACGGCTGCCGGCAAAACCCTTATGGCTGAGTTATGCATGCTCAAATCCATTCTGGAAAACAATGGCCGTTGTCTTTACATTGCTCCTTTAAAAGCCCTGGCCAGCGAGAAATTTGAAGATTTCAAAGAGAAATATTCCGCTCTTGGCATTAAGGTGGGTATTGCAACTGGCGATCTGGATAGTCCCAGCAAAATGCTGAACCGTTACCAAATCTTAATTGCAACCGCCGAGAAAGTGGATTCACTGCTTCGTTCTCGCGCTAAATGGCTCATTAGCGCTCTTAATGTTCTTGTTCTCGATGAAATTCATTTTTTAAATGACGTCTCCCGAGGCCCGACGCTTGAAATCCTGACCGCTCGGATTAAGCAAATCAATCATCATATCCAAATCGTGGCTTTAAGCGCAACAGTCAGCAATGCCGATGAAATCGCAAAATGGCTGAAGGCCAAGGCAGTGATCAGCCGTTGGCGACCTGTTCCCCTCAAAGAAGGCGTTTATTTTAATGAAAAGATTAATTTTTATAAAGACGCCACACGTCTCATCAAAGAAGAGCCTCATGATGATCTCAGTAAGCTGGTAATCGATACCTTGCGTTCAAAAGGTCAAGTCCTTGTCTTTGTCAATTCCCGCCGCAGTGCCCAGGCGGCATCCCGAATTGTGGGCAAAGCAGTCGCTCAAACCCTTTCACCGGATGAAAAGAAAAAACTAACAGCCATCTCCAAACAACTTCTCGGCTTAAGGGGTGAGGCAACAAAAATCTGTCAGAAGCTTGCCGACACTGCCGTCAACGGGTCGGCGTTTCATCATGCCGGCCTCAAACCCCGTCAGCGCAAGCTCATTGAGGAAAACTTCAAAAAAAATATCATCAAGGTTATTTGCTCTACTCCTACGCTGGCCGCCGGTGTTAATCTTCCAGCCCGGCGGGCCATTATCAGAGATTGCAAACGCTATGAAGCTGGCTTGGGCTCAACTTATATTCCCACTTTCGAATATAAGCAATGCGCGGGTCGGGCAGGCCGACCGAAATATGATCAGTTCGGTGAAGCGGTAATCGTCGCCAAATCTCCCAATGAGGTCCCTATCCTTTTTGAACGCTATATCGAAGCAGAACCGGAACCTGTCATTTCCAAACTCGGCAGTGAATCGGCTCTTAGAATGCACATCCTCTCTTCGATTGCCGGCGGTTATGTCCATGATGTTCAGGGGATGTTTGAATTTATCAGCCACACGTTTCTCTCGCATCAAAAACAAACTATCCACATGATCGAAACAATCAGTCACATCTTTGATTTTCTTACCCAAAAAGAATTTATTGAAAAAAGCGGATTCCGTTATTTTGCAACTGCCTTTGGCCAATGCATCAGCCGGCTTTATATCGATCCAATCACGGGCCTCATCCTGCGAGACGGACTCAAAAAGATGCAACAGAAGCAATCGTTCTCACCGGTAGGAATTCTCCATCTACTTTGCTGTACACCGGATACCGATCTTCTCCATTTAGGCAAAAGCGACTATGGACGGCTAGAATACTTCGCTTCAACCTATGCGGATGAATTCATTGTGACGGCCCATGATTTACCGGCACTTGAAGATTTCTATCATTATCTCTCTACTTTAAAAACAACATCTTTATACCTGGAATGGATTAATGAGAAAAAAGAAGATTTGATCTGCGAAGAATTCGGAATCGGCCCGGGGGACGTCTACCGTCACACGGAAAGCGCCCGCTGGCTCCTACATGCCTGCGGGGTCATTGCCGAGTTAGACCATCACCGTCAATTGACTTTTATTCTGGAAGAACTCTCGACACGCATGAAATACGGTATCCTAGAAGATCTTCTGGAGCTCATTTCTCTAAAAAATATTGGACGCCATCGCGCGCGTCAACTGCATAATAAGGGAGTAAAAACACTCCAGAATCTAAGAACAGTCAGCCTTGATGATTTAGCCTCTATTCCGCAAATCGGAAAAACTCTGGCCGAAAGTATCCTCTCGCAAGTCAATAAAAAAAGATATTCCTAGAAATTTCTACTGAAGATATTGTTCTGATTTGATCCGTTTCTCAAGATGATAAACGAGAAAATTATTCAGGATCATCTTGAGCTCTTTCTGAATCGATCGCGAAAGGCCCAGCTGCAATGTCTTTGGCCAGGGGCTTTTTTCAACATGCAACATGGAAGCAATCGCACCTTTGGATATCGAAATAGCGCTCAAATCTCTCTCCAGACATTGCAGACAAATCAGGCCGCCAAGCTTCAGACTCATTTTAGCCCGGCCTTGAATAGTCTTTTGACAGGATAAACAATCTTCGATGTGAGGACGAAAACCGGAATAATGCAGAATTTTGATCTGAAAAACATGAATAAGTTTGTTAATATCGTGAATCGTTTCCAGGCTCTCTAGAAAATAAATCATTAGTCGGTACACTTGAGGATTTGGCTCTTCCGTCGGCATAATGACATCTACCAGCTCCAGCATATACTGTGCGGCCATCAGCCGCTTAAGGTCTTTGCGTATCGGAAAATAATAAGAGATCAAATCGCATTGGCCGACCAGCTGAAGTTCGGTATCCGCATGCCAATAATAAACAATATCATTAACCGAAAATTTCTCCAGACTGCTTCCGAATTTTTTTGGATCCTTACGGATTCCCTTCAAGACCCCTTTAAGCTTGCCGTAATCTCTCGTAAAAAAAACCACGATCTTGCTGGTCTCCCTTAAATCATACGTCTTTAAAATAATACCGGTGGTTTTTCGGATCATGTCTTAATTTCTTGAAGTAGTTTCTGCTGTTTCCACTCCATCTCTCTTTTGTCTCGAAAAGAATGGTCATCGTAACCCAAAAGGTGCAAAATTCCATGAATCAGATATAGGCGAATCTCATCAATGATCTTAAACTGGTAATGCTTAGCATTGCGACGGGCTGTTTCAATAGAAATAATAATCTCACCACATAATTTCTTTTTTGTGCTTCTGGCAGAGGGGCTCATATCAAAGGCAAGAACATCAGTGGCGTGATTTTTTTTCAGATATTGCCGGTTAAGGGATCGGATATGGACATCCGTAGTAAAAACAACGGAGAGTTCGGTATTCTCAATCTTCAGACTCTTTAGAATTCTGTGAATCGTCGTCTTTATCAGACTGATTTTTAGAGGAAACTTTTTCTGAAGATTTTTTACTCTTATTTGTTTTTCCATTTTTCTTATCGGGATATTGAATGCGACTGTGATAGATCGCACTTAAGCTTCTCGTGAAAACGGAGCCGATAATGTTAATGTCTTTCAGCGTCAGATTACATTCATCCAGTTGTCCGTCAATAAATTTGTTATTGATGATTTTGCGCACCACCTCTTCGATGCGGCTGGCGGTCGGCTCACTTAAGGCGCGTACCGCTCCTTCAACAGAATCGGCCAGCATCACAATCGCCGCCTCGCGGCTCTGAGGCCGCGGCCCCGGATAGCGGAAATTCAATTCGTCAACTTTCTCGTCATGTTTCGCCTCTTCTACGGCCCGTTGATAAAAATAATAAATCAAGCTTGTCCCATGGTGTTGAGGTATAAAATCTAAAATTTTTTGACTTAATTTATTTTTTTTGGCCAGCTCAATCCCTTCTTTGACGTGATTTAAAATCACAAGACGGCTCATCGTCGGTTCTAATTGCTCATGCTTATTGCCCGCGATCATCTGGTTCTCGTTAAAATATTCTGGCTTCACCAGTTTGCCGATATCGTGATAATAGGCTCCAACCCTGGTCAATAGGGCATTGGCTCCTATCGATGTAGCGGCCGCTTCCGACATATTGCTGACAATCAGGCTGTGGTGATATGTTCCGGGGCATTCCAAAACCATTCTTTTTAAGAGCGGCTGATTAAAATCGGAAAGCTCAAGCAGGCTGAAATTGGTTACCTCACCAAAAAACCATTCAAAAATCTTTGAGCCCAACAAAACAATGCCGGCAGAAATAAAACCATTGAGAATAAAAGGCCAGACCTGAAATTTCCAGAAAGCCGTCTCCCAAATCATTTCCATCGACGAAGCCAGAAGAATAATACATAATGCCTGAATCAGACCAATCAGCGTACCGGCCTTGATCAGCTCTCCTCTGGTCCTGGCATCTTTGACCGCATAGACACCGGTCAGCCCTCCCAGAATAAAAACACTCATCAAGCTAACGTCGATACCGGCAATCAAACCGACCAAAAGCCCTGAAGTTAACGTCATCACAAAGGCCAGAAGCAGATCGTTGTAAAGAAGCATCGTCAACATCGCAATGCTGGCCACGGGAATATAACTGATTTGAAAATAGTCTACGTTAAGAGAAAGAAAAGAACAAAACGAAATCAGAACCAGAAGAAGACTTAAATTCAAAAATAATCGCCGCTCCGCTTTTCTTAACAACACCAGCACCATGGCCATAAAGAAAAGCAAAACCGGAATAATCAGACTAAATTCTACATAATAACAATAAAGCAGAAGTACAAGCTCTAGCAGAATAATGCTTCCGATGCGAATAATCTGGGAACTATTTTTTGGTGAAGCGTTCATAAGCCTCAATGATTCTTTGGACGAGTTCATGCCGGACAACATCATCCCCTGTCAATAATATAAATTTGATGCCGTCAATATTCTTAAGAATTTCCTGGGCTTGAATTAAGCCGATCGGTTTCCCTTCTGGTAAATCGCTTTGAGTCATATCACCTGTGATCACGGTCTTGGAATCAAATCCCAAACGAGTGAGAAACATTTTCATCTGCTCGGAGGTGCAATTTTGAGCCTCATCCAGAATCACAAAAGCATCATTGAGAGTACGGCCCCGCATGTAAGCCAGGGGGGCCACTTCAATGATTCCCTTTTCTTTGTAAAGCTCCACTTTTTCGGCATCTAACATGTCGTATAGAGCATCATAAACCGGACGAAGATACGGCAAGACTTTCTCGACCATATCACCGGGAAGAAACCCTAAATTCTCTCCGGCCTCGATCGCCGGTCGGGTCAGAATAATCCGGCGAACCAATCCTTTTTTCAGCGCATTAACGGCCATGGCCATAGCGATATACGTTTTTCCCGTTCCCGCCGGACCCAAGCCAAAGACAATGTCAAAATGCTTAATGGCCTCGATATACTCCATCTGCCCTTTGGTTTTGGGAGTAATCAAAGCCCCTTTAGCAACAACATCGATCTTTCCTTTGGAAAGTTTCTTGAAGTCGATTCCGGTTGTGGGATCAGACAACCTCAAAGCATCGATGATGTCACGTCTTTTGACATCACGTCCGCTATCAACGATATCAAGAAGATATTCCAAGAGTTCGGTGGTGTTTTGGGTTTGCTTTTCCGATCCGTGGATTTGCAAACCACTTTTATGATGCGAAATTCTGACCTTTAACTCCTGCTCGATCAGCTTGAGATTCGCATCATATTTGCCGAAAAGCTGCTGCAGCTCTCTGTTATTGTCCAGCTTAAAGAGTGTTTCCATAACTCATTCAGGAAAATTATTTCATTATTCCAGAGGAATTTGTAAAACCATACCTGGCTTGATTCTGTTGGGATCTTTGAGCGCATCCTTATTCGCTTCAAAGATCTTCGTCCACTTGTGATTCGTATTATAGAATTTCATCGAAATCTTCTGCAGGGTATCATTTTTCCCGACAATATATTCTTGAAAGCCGGTTGTTTCTTGTTTTGGTATTAGCGGCTTAACTTTAACGGCTTGCTTTTTTGGCACCGGCTTTGGCTCTTCGGGAGCTTGACGCATCTTCTGCTGAAGATCGCGACGGACATCCTCAACGGCCTCTTCGGTTTCTTCAATCATCTGTACGACTTCCTGCTCCTGGCGCGCATCTGCCTTCGACTGGATTTCAAGCACATAAACTTTGCGGGTCTTTTTTACATCGCTGTGGTCAACCGGCGGCGGAGTACCCTGCAAATATCCCGCATTGCCCTCGATCTGCTGATCCTCCCGTTGCCGTCTAACCGTATAGGTTTTTGCTGAACATCCGGCCACCGCAACAAGCAAGACCAAGCAAAGCAATGTTTTGAAAATTTGCTTATTCATTTCCCCCTCCTTTTTTAATGGCTATCACGCCAATATCCCTGAGCTGTTCGGCGCTCACATCCGATGGTGCGCCGGACAAAAGACAATTTGCTTTTTGTGTTTTGGGAAAGGCGATCGTATCACGGATAGAATCCAGTCCGCAAAGAATCGCAATCAGGCGGTCTACTCCAAAGGCAATGCCCGCATGAGGCGGAGCGCCGTATTCTAAAGCCCGCATGAGAAAGCCGAAACGTTCATCGGCCTCTTGCTGTTTGAGCCCAATGACATCAAATATCTTTTGCTGAATCTCTTTTTTGTGAATACGGATCGATCCACTTCCCAACTCATGCCCATTTAAAACTAAATCATAGGAACACGATCTTATTTTACCAAACTCTTGGGAGTTAAGATAGACTAAATCATCTTTGTTAAGCTGAGTAAAGGGATGGTGCTCGCTTTCCCAGCGTTTCTCGTTTTCGTTATATTGGAACAGAGGGAAATCAACAATCCACGCAAACGCAAACTCCCCGCCCTCTTTTCTTAAATCCGGTTTATCGCTTTGATACCGCCCCATCGCTTCACCATAGGGCAAGCGTCGAAAAGGAATTTTCAGATCAACACCGATAACATTTTTAAAAACAAACTGAAACAAGCCCTCTGTAACGGCAAAAACATCTTCCTGATCAACAAAGGCCATCTCCATGTCCAACTGGGTAAATTCCGGCTGACGATCCGCCCGTAAATCTTCATCGCGGAAACATTTGACGATCTGAAAATATTTATCTAAACCACCGATCATCATAATTTGCTTAAAAAGCTGCGGGGATTGCGGCAAGGCGTATAATTTTCCGTGATTCAATCGAGACGGAACCAAATAATCGCGGGCTCCTTCGGGGGTGGATTTCGTTAAGACCGGCGTTTCCACTTCTAAAAACTTTTCTTTTTGAAGATATTGTCGAATAAAATAGCAAACATCGTTTCTGGTGGTCAGCGCTTTTTGCAATTTTTCTCGTCGCAAATCCAGATAACGATAGGTCAACCGGAGCTCCTCAGAAACCTCTGTATTGTCATCGATTTCAAAAACAGGCACTTTGCTGTCATTGAGAATAGACAATTTTTCGGCGCACAGTTCGATCTCGCCGGTAGCTAAATCCGGATTAACCATTTTGGCCGGACGGGCATTAACCATCCCGGTCACTTGGATAACAAATTCCGGTCCCAGTTTTTGCGCATTTTCATGTGCCTCATTGCTAACTGAAGGGACAAAGACAACCTGGGTTAACCCATAACGATCGCGAATATCGATAAATATCAGTTTTCCGTGATCCCGCCGGGCATGAACCCATCCGCAAAGTGTCGCTTGCTTTTTGTCATCGCCCTTGCGTAATTGACCGCATGTATGTGTTCTTAGCATAACTGTTTCTTTATAACCTCCCCAACTTTTGAAGCCCGAATCTCTTGCTGCTGTCCGGTCTCCATATTTTTCACTGAAACGGTTTCTCTTTTCAGTTCATCTTCCCCCATCAGAATCACCCATTTGGCCTTTGATTTATCAGCCTGACGCATTTGGCTTTTAATGGAACCCTGGCGATAACTTATATCCGCAGAAATTCCCGATTTTCTTAACGCGTCGGCCAGTAAAAATATTTTTTCGAAACAGAGATCACTCAAAGCTATTAAATAAACATCTAACTCAAACGATTTTCGGAAATGGTCTTTGGCGCCCGCTAAAAGTATTCTTTCGACACCCAAGGCAAAGCCGACAGCGCCCACTTCCGGACCTCCTAAATCGACAACCAGTTGATCATATCTGCCGCCAGCTCCCAATGCATCCTGGCTGCCCAGAGATGCATGAGAAATTTCATAAACCGTATGAGTATAGTAGTCTAATCCTCTAACCAGCGATGATGAAATTCGGTATGGTATCTTAAGAGTGTCCAAGCCTTTGAGAACTTGTTCAAAATACTGCCGGCTCTTCTCTGAGAGATGATCCGCGCCTAACTCAAGACGGCTGACAATAAATTTGCACGCTTCCTTTTTACAATCCAAAATACGGAAAATGTTGCGTTCAAAACGATCACGGCAGTCACAGCACAGATTTTTTAATTCTTTCTTCAAATGCTGCTTGAGAACTTTAGCGAGATTCTTTTTGTCATCGCTGCTGCCTAAGCTGTTGATTTTTAGTTCGAAGTCTTCTAATCTAAAAGCTTTTAAAAGTTGAATACTTAAAGAAATCATTTCCACATCCAGATAAGGATGGGTTAAGCCGATCGCCTCAGCCCCTATATGATGAAACTGCCGCAAACGTCCCTTTTGCGGACGTTCTCCCCTAAACATTGGCCCCAGATAAAACAACTTTGTCAATGCCGATTGATGATACATGCTGTTTTCGACGTAGCTGCGCACCACCGAAGCGGTCCCCTCCGGCCTGAGCGACAAATTCTTCTTTTCCAAGTTCAGCATTTGCTTTTGAACAATATCGGTGGCGGTACCCAAAGAACGGGAAAAAAGAGAGGTATCTTCGAAAGCGGGTGTACGAATCTCTCGATACGCTCTGGCCTGAAAAATCTCCCGCGCTTTTTGCTCCACATACTGCCAAGCTGCAATATCATCCGGTAAAATATCGACTGTTCCGCGCGGCACGTTAAAATTTTTATTGCTCATGCATTCTTCGCCTTAAAATTTATAAGGGCGGAAAAGCTCAACGGCACTTTCCGCCCTTTTGATTTCACACATATCCTGTTTTCTTCTAACTTCAACAAATAGAAGATTTTATTTGATTCTTTTTTTCATTTCCAGGCCGGGCTTAAAAACGACAACTTTTCTCGGGGGAACCGGAACGCTTTCACCCGTTCTGGGATTGCGTCCAAAGCGCGCGCGTCTTTCTTTAATTTTGAAGACACCAAAATTGCGCAACTCGACCTTTTCGGACCGAATCAAGCTGTCGATAATAACATCAAAAGTTTTTTGGACAACTTTCTTGACATCCACCTGCTTGATACCGGTCATGTCCGTAATTCGTAATACGATATCTTTCTTTGTCATAGAATCATCCTCCTAATCCTAAATATAGTATCAGCAAGAACTTACGGTGTCAATAAAAAATTTTCCATCCAGATGCAATCAAAGCTTGAATGAAAAGCTCTGCACTCCCACCATATCCTTTAACTCTTCCATAAAATCCGAACTCGGAGTGATGTAATAATCCTCTCCGACTAAAATCTGCACACTTTTATGGTTATTGGTATTGAGTCTTAAAAAGACCGGAATTCGACCCGGAAACATCGCCAATTTCTCTTTGAGATGATTGAGTCCTTGTTCATTAACATCCGATAAATCGACATCGATAGACTTAATGGTCTGATAGGCGCGATCGATCGGAATGATATCATTAGCCACCAGCTTGGGAGCCTCATCGCGAAAACTCACCCGCCCGCGCAAAAGAACAACGGTTCCCTCTTTAAGTTCCGCCGCCACAGACGGATAGGTAGAGGGAAAAACAACAACTTCCGTTTGCCCCGTTTCATCCTCGACTGTCAAAATAGCCATCCGTTCGTTGGTTCTTTTTGTGGTAGTCAATTTTACGTGATCAATCAGACCCACCAAGCGAACCTCTTGGCTTTCAACAGCCTTGATTAAATCGGAAATTGGAAAATCCGTAAATTCTTTCGCTTCAACCGAATAACGGGTTAAAGGATGACCACTTAAATAAAATCCCAAAAGCTCTTTTTCATAGGAAAGAATCTGGGCTTGGGGCCATTCCTTGAGATCCGGAATTTCTTCAATTTTATCGCGAAAATGCTCACTGGTTTCAGCCATTTCAAAAAAACTGAACTGCCCGCTGGCCTTTTCTTTCTGATGCTTGGCGCCCGCATTTATGGCCCGTTCGCAAACAGCCATCAATTGCGAACGATTCAGACCCAAAAAATCAAAGGCACCGCATTTGATCAAACTTTCAACAACCTTTCGATTTACACTGCGCAAATCCACGCGCTGACAAAAATCAAATAAGGATTGAAAAGAACCTTGGGATCTGGCATGAACAATGTTTTCAATCGCGCCGCTTCCGATGTTTTTTACAGCCAGCAAACCGTAACGGATTGTTTGATCATCAATCACCTTAAAGTCCTGAAAGCTTTCATTGACATCAGGTGGGAGCACCTTGATCTCCATTGTTTCGGCTTCTTTTACATATTCAACCACTTTATCCGTATTATCACGCTCACAAGTCAGCAAGGCGCACATAAACTCAACCTGATAATTGGCTTTCAAATAAGCTGTCCGATAACTGATCAACGCATAAGCCGCGCTATGGCTTCGATTAAAACCATATCCGGAGAAATAATCAATTAAATCAAACAATTTGTTGGCCAAACCTTCATGAATCTTGCTTATCTTTTGACAACCCACCACAAAATCCTGACGAATTTTCTCCATAACATCAGGGATTTTTTTACTCATCGCTTTTCGGAGATGATCGGCCTTGGTGAGGCTGAATCCGGCCACCATACTTGCAATCTGCATAACCTGTTCCTGAAAAACGATGATCCCATAAGTTTCCTTAAGAATCGGCTCCAGCTTGGGGTGATCATAACGGACATTCACTTCGCCTTTTTTTCGGCGGATATAATCATCCAGCATGCCACTTCCGATAGGCCCCGGTCGATAAAGCGCCAATATCGTAATCAGATCTTCAAACTGGTTGGGTTTAATCCGCTTCAGAAGTTCACGCATTCCCCCGCTTTCCAGTTGAAAAACACCTTGGCTAAGCGCTTCTCCCAGCAAACGAAAGGTTGTTTGATCATCTAAAGGGATATTTCTACTATCAATATCAATACCTTTTGTTTCCTTGATGATTTTAATAGCCTTGCTGATAACCGTCAGATTGCGCAAGCCTAGGAAATCCATTTTGAGCAGACCGATTTTGGCAATCCCGTCCATCGAGAAGCCGGTCGTGATCTGATCATCGCTAGTCTTAAAAAGCGGAACGTATTCTGTCAGAGGCTTATCGGAAATCACCACACCCGCCGCATGAATAGACGCATGACGGTTCAGACCTTCGAGAACCATAGCCGTATCAATAATACGCTTGGCCCGCTCGTCTTCGTCATAAAGCTTCTTCAACTGCGGCTCAATCTGGACAGCCTGTTTCAGTTTTATGCTGGGATCCGGCGGCACCATTTTGGCGATTTTATCGACATCCCCGTAAGGAACGCCCATGACACGGCCAACATCGCGAATCGCGGCACGGGCCTGCATCGTTCCAAAGGTAATAATCTGGGCCACATTATTCTTTCCATATTTATTAGTGACATATTCAATCACTTCATTACGCCGCTCATAACAAAAATCAATATCGATATCCGGCATTCCCATGCGTTCAGGATTTAAGAAACGCTCAAAGAACAGGCCATAACGCAGCGGATCTAAATCTGTGATTTCAAGCAGATAGCTGACCAAACTTCCCGCCGCAGACCCACGGCCCGGACCGACGGGAATCTTATTCTGCTTGGCATAATGGATAAAATCCCAGACAATTAAGAAGTAGCTAACAAAGCCCATTTCTTTGATGATCTTAAGTTCATGCTCTAATCGTTCTTTGAGCTGGGGGGTCTTGGTTTCGTAACGTCTGGATAAACCTTCCTCACAAAGTTCTCTGAGAAAAACTTCTTTGGTTATTCCACCGGGCGGGTCATAACGCGGAAGGTGGATCTTATTAAAATTCATTTCCAGATTGCATTTCTCAGCGATCTCAATCGTTTTTTTAATCGCTTCAGGGCAATAGGTAAACAGCTTCTTCATTTCTTCAGGCGTTTTAAAATAGAATTCATCTGTCTGCATGCGCATGTGCTTGGGGTCATCTAAAGTGGCCTGCGTCTGGATGCACAAAAGCGCTTCATGGGCCGATGACTGAAATCGTTCAATGTAGTGAATATCATTGGTAGCCACAACCGGAATTCCTAATTTCTTGGAGATCTCCATCAAGCCTTTATTCGCCATTTTTTGTTCAAGAATACCATTTTCCATCATCTCCAAATAAAAATTTCCCTCACCCATGATCTGGCGGTATTCATCGGCAATCAACGTAGCAGCCTCTAAGCGTCCTTCGATTATATGCGATGAGACCTCACCCTTAAGACAAGCCGACAAAGCGATCAAGCCTTTATGATGTTTTTGAAGAATCTCTTTATCGATGCGCGGCTTATAGTAAAAACCTTCCAAATACCCCATGGAAACCAGCTTGAGAAGATTGCGATAGCCTTCTTCGTCTTTGCATAATAAAACGATATGGCCTGAGGCACCCACTCCCGGTCTTTTCTCAAAACGGCTCCCCGGCGCTAAATACATTTCACAGCCGATAATCGGTTTCACTCCATATTTGATGGCTTTTTGATAAAAATCGATGGTGCCAAATAGATTTCCGTGATCGGTCATGGCAATAGCGGGCATACGCAAATCGGAAGCCTTTTGCATGAGTTCCGGGATACGGCAGCCTCCATCTAGAAGACTGTATTGCGTGTGAACATGCAGATGGACAAAATCGGAATGATAAATCATAGAAATATAAAAAATTAAAATTCAAAAATAAAAAACAGAAAACTAAAATTGAAAAAGAAACTCCATTTAAAAATGATGGGCTATTATATCAATTTTTGAAAAGAGACGCGAATTTTTTTGCAGGCAGGATTGAATTACAAGTCTACTTTTAATGGCCAAATATATCCCGACCATTTTAATTTTTGCTTTTTACATTTTGATTTTATCTTATTCCCACTCAATAGTCGAGGGCGGTTTGGAACTAATATCATAAACAACGCGATTGATACCCTGGACTTCGTTAATAATCCTATTGGCAATGCGCCCCAGCACTTCATAAGGCAACTTAACCCAGTCAGCCGTCATCCCATCGGAGCTAGTGACGCACCGCAAGGCCACCGCATTTTCATATGTCCTTTTATCGCCCATCACACCGACTGACTTCACGGGTAACAGGACTGCAAAGGCCTGCCATATTTCATCGTACAATCCGGCTTTTTTGATTTCATCCAATACCCTTTCATCGGCCTCTTTAAGGATATCTAGTCTTTCCTGAGTGACATCGCCTATAATGCGAATGGCCAATCCCGGACCCGGAAACGGCTGACGTTTTAAAATCTGATCGGGAAGACCGAGACTTGCCCCCAAGCGTCTGACCTCATCTTTAAAGAGATCGCGCAGCGGTTCAATCAGTTTGAGCTTCATGGTTTTGGGCAGCCCCCCCACATTATGATGACTTTTGATGGTGGCTGTCGGACCGCCGAAAGCCGAGACGGACTCGATCACATCGGGATAAAGCGTCCCCTGACCGAGAAAGTCAACCTGTTTAATCTTCCTAGCGGCCTCTTGAAAGACCTTGATAAATTCATCGCCGATAATTTTTCTTTTCTGTTCGGGGTCCTCGACATTCTTAAGACGAATTAAAAACCGTTTTTGCGCATTGATCACCATTAAATTCATCTTGAAATGACCCTTAAAAGCCTTGGAAACCGCCTCGGCTTCATTTTTGCGCAACAAGCCATTGTCGATCAAGATGCAATGAAGTTTTTTGCCAATAGCTTTTTGAATCAAAACAGCCGTCACCGATGAATCCACCCCACCGCTTAAACCCATCACCACATGTTTATCACCAACCATTTCTTTAATATTTTTAACATTCTCATGAATGAATCGATCCATGGTCCATCGCGGCAAACAACCGCAAATCTGGAAGATAAAATTCGTTAAAACCTGATTGCCTCTTTGGGTATGAACGACTTCCGGATGAAATTGAGCACCAAACATTTTTTTGGACGTATGGCCAATTGCGGCGATCGGATTATTGAGCGTGTGCGCCAAGACTTTAAAACCAGAAGGAAGCTTCTTGATTTCATCGCCGTGACTCATCCAGCATGTAATATTACTGGGCAGATTTTCAAATAGAGTCCGATTGCGGTCAATAAAAAGCTCGGCCCGGCCGTACTCTCTCTCGGATGTCGATTTAACCTTGCCACTGAGCATATACGCCATCACCTGCATCCCATAGCAGATACCGAAAATCGGTTTCCCGAGTTTGAAAATATCCTTGTGCGGCATCGGCGCATTTTTATCGTAAACACTTTGGGGTCCGCCTGAAAAAATAACGCCCCGTGGATTGATCTTCTCGATTTCTTCCATGGAAATATTAAACGGAACGATCCGGCTAAAAACTTTGTTTTCTCTGATACGCCGTGCAATCAATTGCGTGTATTGACTGCCAAAATCAAGAACCAAAATGACATCTTTCGAACGATGACGAACCGGCCGGTAGACTTTCTTGGAAAAACGCGCAGATGCCTTGCCCCGGATCAGTCCGCGGATAAACCGTTTACTGCGGAAATTTGTTCTTGTTTTCGCCTTTTTTGTTTTTTTGGCTGGGGTCATTTTAGCGCGAACCCTTTTTTTGCTGTTTGAGGCGGTTGATTTCTTTTTCTTTTTGACCGTCTTTTTCTTTTTCATTCTCATCCAACCTTTTTTATCTTATTTACCCATTCCGACTCTTTGGCCAACCTGGAAAATTTTACCTTCTGTTTGAATGGATGGCGCGATAATGATTTCCACATCATGCATTTCTTGGATACTGCTGGCTCCCAAAGACCCCATGGATGTCTGTAAAGCACCGACCAGATTCTGAGATCCGTCATCGACTTGGGCTGGTCCGAAAAGAATCTCTTTAAGAGTTCCACTGGTACCGACTTGAATACGGGTTCCTCTGGGTAAATTGGCATGAGAGGTAGCCATGCCCCAGTGATATCCCTTTCCGGGAGATTCCTTGGCCCGGGCAAAGGCACTGCCGACCATCACCGCATCGGCTCCGGCGGCAAAGGCCTTGCAGATATCCCCACCGATTCTCATTCCACCGTCGGTAATGATGGCGACATATTTTCCTGTCTTTTTATAGAAATAATCCCGAGCCGCGCAGGAATCAACGGTAGAGGTAATTTGAGGAACGCCGATACCCAAAACTCCTCGGGTGGTGCAAGCCGCGCCGGGACCGACCCCGATCAACAACCCGGCGGCTCCAGCCTCCATCAACTCGAGAGCCACATCATAGGTCACGGAATTTCCAATGATAATCGGAATCTGACTAGATTGACAGAATTTATCCATTTTAAGAATCTTGTATGATTTGGAAATGTGCTGGGTTGATGCGACCGTAGACTGTACCACAAAAATATCACAGCCGGCATCCTGGGCCACTCTGTGGAATTTCTCCGCGTTTTGGGGAATACAACTGACGACCGCTGGAACTTTGGCTTTTTTTATTTCTTGAATCCGTTTGGCAATGAGTTTTTCTTTAACAGGTTTTGTATAAACGCTTTGCACCAATTTGGTGGCTTCAGCGGGAGAGGCCTTGGCAATTTGATTAAGAACTTTCAACGGATTATCATAGCGAGTTTGAACACCGTCTAAATTAAGGACGGCCACTCCCCCCAGCTTGCCCATTTCGATCGCAAATTTAACGCCGACAACACCATCCATAGCGGCCGCCAAGATGGGTACTTTGAATTTGAACTTGCCAAGCTTCCAGGTTGCATCCACTTCATCGGGATTTACGGTTAAATTTTTTGGAACCAAGGCTACTTCATCAAAACCGTAACATCTTCGCGCTCTGCGACCTATGCCAATCCATTCAGCCATATGGATACCTCCGCTTTAGAATTCTTAGAATTTATCATTTTTCAGGAATTATAGGGTTTTAATATAATAATGAAAGAGGATTTTGTCAATAGTTTATATCGGAAGATAAGAAGATAAGAAAAACGGGCAGGGGCCTTTAGGCCCCTGCCCGTCATTTTTTTCTTCATCAACAAGGCGGGATCAATACATTCCACCGCCCATACCGCCCATACCGCCCATACCGCCAGGAGGCATTGGTGGCATTGGTTTTTCTTTTTCCGGCAGATCCGTCACCAATGCTTCGGTCGTCAGAAGCAAACCCGCAATACTGGATGCATTTTGCAGAGCCGTGCGAGTAACTTTTGCCGGATCGATAATACCGCTTTTGAGCATATCGACATAATCATCCTGATTAATATCATAGCCAATATTGGCTTTCTCTCCTTTGAGTTTCTCAACGATCACAGAGCCTTCCAAGCCGGCATTGATCGCTAATTGGCGAACCGGCTCTTCCAGAGCGCGCCGAATAATATCAGCACCTGTGGACTCATCGCCTTTGAGTTTCAGCTTATCCAGACAAATCAGTGTTCTTAAAAGAGCCACGCCACCGCCAGGAACAATCCCTTCTTCCACGGCTGCGCGGGTCGCATGAAGCGCATCTTCTACGCGAGCTTTTTTCTCTTTCATTTCCGATTCAGTTGAAGCGCCCACATTGATGATCGCTACCCCGCCGGATAACTTAGCGAGTCTTTCTTGAAGCTTCTCTTTGTCATAAGAAGAATCCGTTGCCTCCATTTGGCTCTTGATCTGACTAATCCGACCATTGATCGCTGTTGTTTTGCCAGCGCCTTCAACGATTGTTGTGTTTTCTTTATCAATCTTAACTTTCTTGGCGCGGCCAAGATCTTCCAGCTTGATGTTTTCCAGCTTGATACCCAGATCTTCGGTAATAGCCCGACCGCCGGTCAAAATAGCAATATCCTCAAGCATAGCTTTTCGGCGATCGCCATAACCGGGAGCTTTCACGGCCGCACAAGCCAGTGTTTTTCGAATATTATTGACAACCAAAGTAGCCAGGGCTTCGCCTTCCACCTCTTCGCAGATAATCAAAAGCGGGCTTCCTGATTTGGCAACGCCTTCTAAAAGCGGCAGAATATCTTTAATATTCGAAATTTTCTTTTCATAAATCAGCATAAAGGGATTTTCCAACTCGCATTCCATTTTCTCCATGTCGGTACAAAAATACGGAGAAAGATAGCCTTGATCAAACTGCATCCCCTCGACAATCTTAAGCTCGGTCTCCATGGTTTTGGATTCTTCAACCGTAATCACCCCGTCTTTGCCGACTTTATCGATAGCCTCGGCAATCTTTTTACCGATAGCCAAATCATTGTTGGCGGCAATAGAAGCCACTTGCTCGACCTCCTTGATATTCTTATTATCGATATCTTTTGAAAGAGTGGACAGTTCGGCCACAACCGCCTCTACAGCTTTATCGATTCCTCTTTTTAAAGCCATCGGATTAGCTCCGGCGGTAACGTTCTTTAAACCTTCGCGATAAATCGATTCGGCTAAAACGGTCGCGGTGGTGGTTCCATCGCCGGCATTGTCGGAAGTCTTCTCGGCAACTTCCTTGACCATCTGAGCACCCATATTTTCATAAGGATTTTCGAGCTCTATTTCCTTAGCAACCGTGACCCCGTCTTTAGTGATGGTCGGTGAGCCGAATTTCTTATCCAAAACCACATTGCGGCCCTTAGGTCCGAGTGTGACCTTGACGGCCTTGGCAAGCTGTTCCACCCCTTTGAGAATGGCGCGTCTTGCCTCTTCAGAAAATTTTAATTGTTTTGCCATCTTTCTTCCTCCTTTTTCCTTCTTAATTATTTGACAATTGCCAAAACGTCGTCCTCGCGCATGATCATGACTTCTTCACCGTCTTTGGTGGTGATTTCCGTGCCGGAATATTTTCCGTACAAAACGCGGTCGCCCACTTTGACTTCCGGAGCCTGGACATTGCCGGAATCAAGTACCTTGCCTTTACCTACGGCCAGGACTTTGCCTTCCTGCGGTTTTTCCTTGGCGGTATCAGGAATAACAATGCCGCCCTTGGTCTTTTCCTCTGCCTCGAGAGGTTTGACGACAATCCTGTCGCCTAAGGGTTGGATGTTAACGGCCATATCTCCTCCTTTTTTTAATGAGCGCTTAATTTACGGAGTCCTCTATCGTTTCATTGAGAGACGACGTAAATTAGAAGCGCGAATTGAATTGGCACTCATCCTCTAAGAGTGCTAATTTACACGAAAAAAATTTTTTGTCAAGAGATTTTTTCTAGCTTGTTTTTTCTAGCTTACTTAACCACTGATCCCAAATGTCTGTTGCCTTCTCATAAGTATAGTCTTTTCTCAGCTTGAAAATGTCCTCCTGCATTTGTTGATATAAATTGTGATCCTTAAGCAAACGAACCATACTATTCGCCAAACCATTGACATCCCTGCACTCAACGATAAATCCACTCTTGCCATCAATCAGCACATCATCGATGGTTCCTGTTCTTGTGCTTACTGGTACGAGCCCAGAACAAAGCGCTTCAACTATAGCAAATGGAAATCCTTCCATATCAGATGCCATGACTAAAATCTTAGCCTGATTAAGATAGTTTTGTACGGAATCCGTTTGCCCAATAAAGTCGACTGCATCGGTTAACGCAAGCCGCCGCACTTGTTGTTCTAAAGCCTTTCGTAATGGACCATCCCCAACAATGCACAATTTTGTATTCTGATATTCTTTTCTAATCATGCTCAAAGCTTGCAGGATGAGATCGACACGCTTACGTTTAATTAGTTGACCAACGAAAATAAAATTATATTTCTTAACTCCTTGATCACAAATCTGAAATCGCTCAAGATCAATAGAATGCGGTAAAACAGCGATATTTTCTGGATTTAAACCCATGCTGATTGTTTGGTTAAGCATACTTTTTCCGGTCACTGTTATAAAGCTAGCTTTTTTAAGTAGCGATTTGAATATTCTCCAGAATAATGACTGCGAATTTCCGTACCAATCGCTACCAATGAATCCAAAATGAAAAGGGATATTCTTTGATCTTGAAGCTAGGGCTGAAATACATCCATACGGAATTGGGTTAAAGGAAACAAATGCGTCAACTTGATTATTCCTGACTAATTCCTTGCATTTTTGGTACATGAGAAAAAATCGACGACATTTCATTTTATTATTAATAATGTAATATTGAACCTTTGATGACGCCAGGCCCTTGATCGGCTCATGGCGGACAATGTGAAGCTTGGTAACAGAAGGATGGTCAAGAAGTGGCTTAAGATGCTCAGCCGCCTGCTTGTTGTGAAGTCGTAGGCATACTCCTAATCTAACTTTTCTATATTTCTGTGATTCGATTCCTTTCATGGGCATGCCATTTTTTAGAATTTAATTTAAAAATGAGATATCGATTTCATTTACACTATATTGAATCATAAATATTCTGAATTTGATCAAGATAGGTCTCTAAGTCATAATATTTCATTGCGACCTTCATGCAATCAGCTGCAAGGGCTTCACGATCATCTTTTATCCTCTTCAGTAAGGCTGCTAACTGCAAATCATTTCCTAAAACGAAACCAACATTTTCATTCTTGATGATTGATTCCGTATCACCGATATTCGGACTCACCAATACTGGCATTCCGCATGCGAGATATTCGGCAAATTTTGTTGGGCTTGCAACTTTATTCACATCATTCTGCTTTCTAACAAGCAGCCCGAGATCGCCGCACGATAGAAATTTCGCCATTTTACCATATTGCAAATTCATAACCTTATACTGTTCTTTTGGAAAAGAATGTTTTTCAAGATATGTTTTTGCTGTAGAAACATCTTTTGTTAAAACAAAGAAAAATGTGGTGCTATCTATCTGACTGATTTTTGTCGCTATCTGGATGAGGCCTTCGAAGTTTTGCCACCCCTGCAGCCCTCCGTTGTAAACAATAACAAACTTATCGGCAATGCCAAGTTTCTTTCTCAGAGCCTTTCTTGAATCATAGTTAGATGAATATATTCTATGATCGACGCATGTCGGCACCACAATAATATCATCCGTATTGATACAATATTTTTTCTCCAAAGTTTCTGCCAAAACTGAGGAAACACAAAACAATTTTGTTACGTGCTTGCAAGTGTAATGCCCCACTAATTGAAGTTCTTTTATTTTCCATCTGGTGAGTAGCGAATCTGGGTAATAGCATCGATATTCTGCTATTTGATCTCCTCTGATATCCGCTAAAACGTGAAATATATTCTCCTTGTTTTTTATACTTTTCAAAGCAAGATAAGATGCCCATAAATTACGACAATGAAATATAATCTTCTTGTATTTAGATTGAAAATGTTTCTTAAAATATAAATGTAGTCTAAACGCATCAATCTGAACGCTGAAACGTCCCATGAGAGGTAATCTAAACATACAATAAACATGCTCGCCGAGATCTTCCTTGATCTTCTTTCTCTTTTGGAAATATTCTTTTAAGAAAATCTTATTAAATTGATCAAAAACAATTAATGTAATTCCGACATTGCGTTCCCTCAGGCACTTCACATACTGTAATACTTGAGAATCAAAAACATTTTGCATGATCCCCCCATATGCAATATAAAGAACTTGAGTGCTTTCAAGATTCATTTTACTGTTGACCTTCCCCAGATCAGTGGACGGTTAATAAAGATGGAACCGAACGCTTTTCGTACTCAAACGGGCTAAGATACCCGAGGGATGAATGCGTTCTTTTCCGGTTGTAATACATCTCGATATAACGAAAGATTTCTCTTTTTGCTTCATCCCTCGTTTTAAACCTATAACGGTTTACTTTCTCAACTTTTAACGTGTGTAAAAAACTCTCAGCAACAGCGTTATCCCAGCAATCGCCTTTACGGCTCATGCTCGGTGTGATTTTGTGCTTTTTAAGCAGCGCCTGATAATCGCCGCTGGCGTATTGGCTGCCACGGTCCGAATGATGAATCAGCCCAGACTCAGGATTCCGTCGGCCAATGGCCTGATTTAGCACATTCTGCGTTAATTCATCCGTCATTCTGTTCGACATGGTCAGTCCAACTACGCCTCGTGAGAACAAGTCTAACACAAACGCCAAATACAGCCAGCCTTCCCATGTCCAGATATAACTGATATCCGTCACCCAAATTTTATTGGGCTCATCAATGTTGAAATTGCGTTCCAATAAATTGGGCGCCACCGGCCAGTTGTGCTTCGAGTTCGTTGTAACTTTAAACTTGCGTTTATGGATCGCTGCCAGCCCCGCCTCACGCATCAGTCGGGCCACGCGGTTCCTGGAACACCCGATGCCTTGGACGTTATTTAACTCGTTCCAGATCCTCGGGCTCCCAAAATTCGCGTCGTTCTCCATGAACACACGTTGTATCTCAATGAGCAATGTTTCGTTATTGATCCTGCGTTGACTCTTCGGTCGCTTCTACCACGCGTAATAACCGCTCCTTGATACTTCCAAAATCCGGCACATCTTCCCGAGCGGAAAGACAGAAACGTTTTCGTCTATGAATCGGAACCGTTCCCCGTCTCTTTTATACTGCTCCCCATTAACAGATTGAGGTTTTTAAGTTAGAATAAGGCTCCAACCAAAAAGGAGGCTTATTCGATGAAAAACCGTAAATGGTCAAGCCAGCAGAAACTTCAAATCGTTCTTGAAGGCTTATCCGGCCAGATTGAGATCAGCAAACTCTGCGCCAAGTATCAGATCGCCCAGACCCAATATTATAAATGGCGCGATAATCTCTTGAAGCACGGCCATCAGGCCTTCGAAGTCAAGAACGTGACCAAGAAAGAACAGCATTTAGAGCAAGAGGTCCGCAAACTCAAGAACATCATCGGTGACCTCACGATCGAGTTAAAAAAAAGCGAATACGAGCTATGAAACGGTCAAAATCAAAATCTGTTATAGAACGTAATCGGGTTCTTTTGAATCAAATCAAAGAGATTAAGACCGACCATCCCTTTTGGGGCTATCGGAGAATATGGTCGTATCTTAAGTACCGCCAAGGCATCGCTGTCAACAAGAAGCGTATCTATCGTCTTTTAAAAGAGCAGAATATGCTTGTGACCAAAGAAACACGGCTTAAAGCCAGGCGCGGCCCCATCCGTCCCAAACCTCAGGCCCAGCACCCCAATCACTTCTGGGACATAGACATGACAAAGATCAAGATCGGTCCCTGGGGCTGGCTGTATCTGTGCATCGTCCTTGACTGGTACACCAAAGAAGTCGTCGGATATTCTCTTAGCTTGCAATCCAAAACCGAAGACTGGCTTGACGCTATTCAGATGGCCGTCAATAACCGGTTCCCCAACGGTATTCGCGAAAATATGAAAGAACAATTATTCTTAATCTCTGATAACGGGTGCCAGCCAACGAGTCAGCGCTTTATGATGAACTGCTCGATTCTCGGCATCAAACAGATCTTTACGACCTGGTCTAACCCTAAGGGCAATTCGGATACCGAACGGGTCATGCGCACCATCAAAGAAGGCATCGTCTGGTGCTATGACTGGCAAAGCCCGTTTGAATTCGAAGTCGCTTTGGGCAAATGGATTTATGATTACAATACGGACTTCCCGCACCAAAGCCTGAATAACATGACGCCGAGACAATGCTATGAACAATATCAACCTAAAATCAAAGAGCCGGTTCTAACTTAAATTCCCCTTGACTAATGGGGAGCATTACACTTTTTCTTGCCATTGTCTCCCATCGGACACCTCCTTCTGAGCCGGTTGTCATGCTATCACCAACTCTTCTAAGTGTCCACTTTTTCGGGGGAAGATCACTTTTAGACATCCTATGTGATTCTTAAAATCTTTTTTATTTTTTCTAATTCTATCGATGTATAAAACCCAAGCATCATAAGAAGCAACGGAAAGCATACAATAATGAATCCCGACTTTGTTAAAAGAGAAAGATATACATTGCTTATGTTAATTAACGGTGTGACAAAATAAATTAATATCGCAGTCGAATATATCTTAAGAATTCTATTCCACTCATAATCAATCTTAATTAATCTTTGATTAATAACATAGGAAGCGATTACCATCGCGACAAAAGCAATTAATGTAGCGTAAGCTGCGCCCATCATTTGGTACCTTGGAATAAGTGCTAAATTTAAAACAATATTGATCATCGCTCCCGCAATAAAATAGAATGCAGATATTTTTGTTTTTCGTTTTAAATGAATAGCTACATCTAGCACGCTTCGCTGACTCCATATTAAGTAAGAAAGTGCAATAACGGGAACGACATGATAGGCATCCCAATAACTCTGTTTAGCAAAAAGCTGTATAACGTCTTTTGAGAGAACAGCCAACATCAAAAAAAGCAATGACCCAACACATGTTAAGTATGTAAGCATTCTCGCATAAAATGCATGGGCATTACTGTGGTCCTTGACAGAAAGAAACATTGGTCCCCAAATAAATTTCATAGGTGTTACAAGAATAGCCATCATAATCATGCCAAATTGATAACCTAAGTTGTAAAGCCCAACTTCATGAAAACTGGCATAAAAGGCGAGCATATACCGATCGATATAATTAAAAAGAAAAGCACTTAAACCTGTCAACAATAAAGGAACTCCATAATGTAACATCTTTCGAGCTTCATAAAAAGAGAATCGAAAAGTGATATCTTTCCGCGTAACAATTATTAAAATGACAAACAAGGCCAGACTCGCTAAAACATACCCATATATAGCTCCAAAAATACCCATTTGTCTTATCGCAACAAAGTAAACCACGGCTCCAATTTGAAATAAGAAAAATGTAATTTGGCATGAAATATACAAAATGGATTTCTTTTTTACGCGAAAAATTGCGAGCGGTATAGAATTTAACTGGTAAAAAATCGCCATGAACACCACCATAACTATATAGATGCCATACTGAGCATCTTGAAATAAGAACATTGCAATTTGTTTAGAAAATAATAACCCCAGAAGTCCAATTCCTAAACTATTTACAAAAATTACAGACATGGCAGTGGATGCAACCATCCTTTTTTCAGCCCTGTCTTGATAATCATAGAAAGATCTCATGAATGCTGTGCTCATCCCTGCCAAAATAAATACTCCAAATATTTGACTTGTTGCCATCAATAGTCCAAAAACTCCATACTCTGATGTCGAAAAACAGGCAGTGTAAAGAGGAATTAAGAAAACTCCTGCGATTCTTTGGATAATGGAGCCAAACCCATAAATTAACCCATGTTTAATAGTTTCGTGAAACTTTTGATATAATGTTGTTTCGTTATTCGGCATTAGTTTATTTACCTATTTATTCTGCATAAGGCAAAAAGCCTTAGGCCATTATGTTTGTCGGCGTGCAGAAACCTATTAAGATAATATCTAAAAAGGGCACTGGCTAAACGTTTATGGTTTAATATGAAAAGCGAGTTTGTAAAGATTTTATGTATTATTTTCGATATGTAATTTTGCTTATTGATATATTCAATCTCAATACAGTCAAAATGCTGAGATAACGCTTTCCTTAGCTTCTCTTCATTAAAATGTTGAAAATGTCTTTGAATATTTGCAATGGATAAATTGACCGAAGGAACCGTCACAATTAACTTCCCATCATCCTGCAACATTTTGCAAATCGCACCAAGAAACAAGTCAATCTGATCAGGTGGAATATGCTCGAGCACTTCGATTAAAGTCACAATATCAAATTTCTCGTCAGGCCTCTTTTCCAAGATATTATAATTGAAAAACTCAGCTGCATTATTTGCGTTAAGTAAGCGCGCAAACATCAGCGCATTTTCGGAAAGATCTATTCCGACAATTCGTTTATTCGTAAATTGTTTTGAAAATATTTTGATAAAGAACCCATCGCCGCACCCAACATCTGCCACACTCTTAAACTTTTCTTTGCTGACAGCATCGAGAACTCTTTTAAGATAGGCCGCATATCTGTATCCTGTGGGATTATTTTTAACCTGAGAGAAGCTATCTAAGTTTTCCTGACTAAACTCCACAAGATAATGATAAGGAAACGCATAACACTTTTCTTGTAACGTTCTCGATAGATCCGCCTTTTCTTTACTATCCATAAATTACTCTTTCAGTTATAAAATACCTAGTCAACTACGTACATTTCTCCATTTCCTCTTTTATTATTTCAGGATAAGAATAATACCTTAACGGTTCATAAGTCATTAGAAAACGATTCAAATGTTTTTCAATATAGTTACGACAAGCTTCGTCGATATTATTCGTTCCGTATTTATCCGGGAGAATGTGTTCAATATAAGAGCGCAGCGTCGGAAAGCGCCGATAATCGCCTAGCTGTCTCCAATTTGTTCTTTCTGACCGATAGAAATAGTCAAGGTCACTCTTGAATTCACAATGAAACCAATAGGGCTCGTCCAAATGTCTATGTTGTAGAAATCTCTGAAATCTGACACCTTCCCAACGTCCAAGTCTAGCAAACTTCATTCCTGGAAAATATTGAATAATCCTTGCTGGCAGACTCACAACCGGTGATGCTACATGCGGCCCACTATTGTTGTGTCTTTGCTCTCTTTCGATTCCCGTGTGCCAATAATCACGATATAGATTCACTTGCTTAATGCCATAGGCGATCGGTCGAATAGATGGTCTCGCATTGATTATCAGTTGTCTCAATTCCTTTATGTCCTGCGGTCCCGATGTATAGGCGACGTAATCGCTATCGATTCGTGCAATCCAGTTATATTGGGAACGCTCAAAAGCATATTGCCGATTCTGATACAGATCAACTAGGTCTGGGGCATTAAAAAATTTAATCTTCTCACATTGCTGTGCAATCGTGGTAACAATATTAATAGTTTCATCCCTAGATCCATTATCAACAACAATAATCTCATCACCAAATTCGAGAAATGACTCTATGCATAGCTTCACTGTCTTCTGTGAGTTTTGTGTTGGAACGAGAACAGAAATACCTTTTTTTCTTCGCTTGATCATTACAATACCTATAAAGGTTAGTTACTATTTTTGTGCAACAACAATAAAACCGAGTGGATAACCCTTATCGATGAAGTTGATTCTTGCAAATATGGGATTGAATATATTCAGAAAGATGTTGAATATTCGCTGGAGTTTCCCGCAGCTCTTATTGCCACTGTTGTTTATAATCTGCCACAGCAATTGGATACGATTACCATGTGGCACTATCTGTATTGTGCTAAATTTACTAAACAATATCTGCAGTGAATCTTTTGTAAATCGATAATAATCTTTTGGACAAGGATGATACGGATACATGAACCGTGTGGTCAGAATGCATATTCCGCCAGATTTTAATACTCTCCTCATTTCTTCGATAGCTACAGCAGGATTCGCTAGATGCTCAAGAACTTCGGAAGCAATAATTGTATTAAAAAACTTTGATGCCCACTCTATCTGATGGACATCGCAACAGATATCTGGATGACTTTCCTTGTTGATGTCAAGTCGAAGATATTTTGTTGCAGGAATAAATTTTTTATAGGGTGAGGCACTCGAACCAACGTCCAAAACTACTCCCGGCTTGAGCTTCTTAAGATGCTTAATTAATTGCATATCTAAACTGATTCGATTAACTGAATGAATTCTAAGCGTGGGAACTTTATTTAACTTCACGTTACTACTCCTTGTCAATGTCTGGAGATTTCTGTATATAATTTCTCCAATTTCATCCTAAAAAGATTCCAAGGATATTCATGGATAACTGCTTCCTTAGCTCGATCTCTCATCTCATTAAGATCTTCATCTTCGCAAACAATCTTCTCAATTTTTTCAATCAAATCATTCTCATTATCAGGTTCAAACAAAAATCCGTTTTCATTTTCTTTCAATATGGTCATTATCCCTCTCAGTCTACTTGCCAAGATAATTTTACTCATAGACATAGCTTCTAATAATTTTGTTGGTATATTAAACTGCTTTCTATCCAAACCTTTCCATGGAATAACCACAATATCGCATGCAGCGTAATAAGATGCAATCTGTTGATGGTCGACTAAACCGATGAACTCTATTAGATGCTCAGTCTCTTGAGCCATCTTTTCAATCTCTTTTTGCAAAGGTCCCCTGCCAGTTATGATTATTTTAATTTTATTTTTGTAAGAATCGCGTAATCTCAATACGGTTTTCAAAAAGAAATCAATGCCATTTTCGCTATGCAGAAAACCGTTATAGAAAAATATTATTTTATTTTTCCACGCATACTTCAATTTAAGAACTTCTCCTTGCTTACTCCATTGATCTGGATTAAATACATCACTATCGAAACCCATGGGAATAACAACAATCTTAGTCATTGGCAAATCATAGATACGGGCTATCTCTTTTTTTAAATCTTCTGTCTGAACGATAACGCGACTTGCGCTGTGGCACACCCTACCTTCCTGCCAACGTAATAATTGCTCAATCGCAGAATAAAACATTCTACAAATAATATATTTCCCTTTGCTTGATTTGTATTTGAGTAAAGTATGGATTTCATAAATAAGCGGCAGATTCTTACGCTTTGCATATTTCATGCCTGCAAGTGCAAAAATTAAAGGATTATGCGCATGAACTATATTAAAACCGTCACCTTGAACACTGTTAGCGAGCTCAGATGCACTCCTCATGATGTCTATCTGTGTTGACAGATAAGGTACTTTGAGTTTCTTCTTTTTAGCGATCGGTTTCCGGCTGACACGAATATTGCCAAGCATTTCATGTCGGTCATCTTTGATGGGCTTCTCATTTATTGAATCGGATTCTTTCAGTGGAATATACAGATGGTGTTCATGTTCGGATTGTGACAATAAATTATATAGTCGCGTTGCTGTGCCGCCATAGTCTGGAAAAAATGAATGGGTGAAATGAAGTATTTTCATATCTTACAGAAGCTGCCTTAAATTAATGCAATGATTCGGTAATGATTTTAGCTATACGTTTCGATGTCTTTCCATCCCATAATTGAGGAACTTTTCGTACATTCTTTTTGGTTCTATCGATAATCTTATTGCACGCCTTGACGATCAATTTTCCATCTCGACCAACCAAAACATTGGTTCCGCTAGTTATGGTAATAGGTCGTTCTGTATTCTCTCTGAGTGTCACGCAAGGTATGTTTAAGAATGTTGTTTCTTCCTGAATGCCACCAGAATCCGTCAGGACAAATTTGGCATGCCCATAGAGTTTAAGAAAATTAAGATATCCCAATGGTTGGAGCAAAACAATATTACAACCCCAAATCTTGATGCCAAATTTCTTCAATTGCTTTTTCGTCCTGGGGTGAACAGGGAAAATGATCTTGATTTTCCTGCTGACAGTTTCTATGGCATCCCAAATCCGAAGAAATACTTCTTTGCGGTCCACATTGCTAGGCCGGTGAAGCGTGAGAACTGCGTATCTTTTTGGTTGAAGGTTTAAATCTCTTAGAATCGTTGATTTCTCAGCTTTTTTCCTTAACTTAATCAATGAATCAATCATGACATTTCCGACGAAATATATTTTTTTTGAAGGAACGCCTTCCTTGGCTAAATTTTCTTCGGCATCCCGACATGTCGTAAATAACATGTCTGACAATGCATCAGTTACGATACGATTGATTTCCTCTGGCATAGTTCTATCAAAGCTTCTTAATCCAGCTTCCATATGTGCTAGGGGAATAGACAGTTTTGCCGCGACAACAGAAGCAGCCATTGTGGAGTTCACATCTCCTACAACGAGCACAAGATCAGGCCTTTGTGTGACAAAATATTTCTCCAGTTTAATCATAATTCTCGCCGTTTGAAGCGCATGCGATGCCGAACCAACATTGAGACATTCATGCGGCCGCACTAGCTCTAAATCACAAAAGAATAAATCCGACATGTTTTTATTGTAGTGCTGTCCCGTATGGACAATCATTGGCTTTAAATGCCGATACTTTTTAAGCTCTCGAAAGATAGGAGCAATTTTAATAAAGTTTGGCCTTGCCCCGCATACCAAAATGATTTTTCTTTTTCTCATGAGCAACCTATCTCCTATCTATTCTCAAATTTTCGATATATTCCACCATAAAATCCACTACATCAACCATGTTATTAAGCATCCGATCGCGCCGTTTCATCCATTCCTCTTTAAGATTTGGCATAGCAAGTAAAGCATCAATTGTTTTCCAATAATTTCTCCTGCTCGGATGTTTTGATTCGAAAGGTAAGATGGTATTTATGTTCCAGTTCTTCCAGATAACTCAATTTACCAACATAATTATTAAACCTAATAGGCAGTGTCCCCAAAACAGCGGCTTCAGCAACCATTGTTTGGCTCGTATGTCTTGATATTATTGTTCATGGGATATTAATTCCTCTACTGGTATTGTAAAATTTCCGAAGTGATATATTTAGTAACATCAATTTTGCTTTTAACAAATTCATCTCGTTTTTGTTTCCATTCATTTTTATCGCTTTTCAAAATTTCAAGAGCCTTTTGAAGGACATCCTCTGGTTTCTCTATGTCAAAAACTAAACCATATTTCCGCTCCTGGTCAATATAGCCAAGTTTTTGCGAATTGACATAAATAGATGGAACGCCTAAGCAAGCGCACTCCGAAACAACCGTAGCCCCTTCCGAAATACATAGTGATGCATAATACAAAACATCATGAAGTCGTTGGGAGTCGCAAGATAGTTGATATTTTTTATATTCACCATCGAGCGGCTTTTCAGAAATAATATACACCTTCGCGTGTTCAGAAAGTTTTTCAATAAGCATCCTTTTTGCTTCCAATGATAACCCCTTCTGGCCTTTATCATGAGAGGCTTCCCATGAAACAAATCGCAATAATATATGTTTTTGACCTTTTATGAGACCAAGTTCATCCAATATAGAAGAATTCGGAAAAAAATATTTGGGATAAAGATAGGCAATTTCATGAACACCTTTATAACGGACATGTCTCTTGCCTAATTCCTTTTTATAACAATCAGGGGTATAAATTTTTGTGGCAAATGGATATGTTATCATATTTTGAAGTGTCGCATGTTCTGTATCATAAAAAACAAGGCGAGGTATTCCTAGCAGCCATGCGGCATGAACAAAAAACGGACCGCCGATCCCTACGCATACATCAATCTTATCTTTCTTAATGATTTGATAAATTTTCTTCTCTCTAACGATTAATTCTATAAGCCTTCCCCAGAGTCCTTTACGAATTTTGCTGATCGGCCTATGAGAGAAACCGCACGCATCAAGAAGCCCTAATGTAACATCTTTCTCACGAGAAGTAATGACAATGTGATGGCCAGATTTCTCCAACTGTTTGATGGCATGCTTAAAGAAGTGAACATGTGCGGGATGATTGATATCAAAAAGGATATTCATCGAAAATCTTTATTAGAATCCATATCAAACCACATCGCAAAAAAGAGTGACTGCAGGCCGATCGCTACGCTAAACATCCACGAAAGAGCATTGATAGGCGGGATTTGTCCCTTAATAATCCATAAAACGATAAGTCGGATAAAAAGAACAAGGCTCATAAATAGCAGCGATAAACCCAATAGATAGAAAAAGATCAGAGGATGAAAGTCCCGAATGATATATTTTTCTTTCAATCTCCATAAAAATCGCCTGATAAGCAGCAAGCTGACTGTAAAAACAACAATACGTATTTTGATTTTAGAACGCTCTCCAATGTTGTAAAGCGGCTTGACCGGAACATCCTTAACCCGAAAATCGTTTACATTCAAAAGCACCAACAAATCATTTGGCTGTCCATATCGCTTATACATACGACTCCAATCAATCGTCTCAAGAACTCTTCGATTCATCGCCGTATATCCGGATTGTGAATCGGCGATATGCCAATATCCTGAGGCAATCTTAGTCAACAAGGAAAGAATGGCGTTCCCAAAATATCTGACTTTGGGAATTTTTCGGTAAGCCTCACCAGTAAATAGACGGTTTCCTTTAGTGTAGTCGGCATTGCCATCAACGATGGGATCCAAAATAGCCTCTAAATCATCAGGGCTCATCTGACCGTCCCCATCCATACGCACGGCAATGTCGCTATCATCCTGAAGCAGCCATTGGTAACCTTTAGCCAGAGCGCCCCCGCAGCCTTCGTTCTTCTCATTCTTAAGCAGTGTTAGCTTGTTGCCCAATCTTTCGTAATACGATTCAACGATTTCGGCCGATCGATCAGCGCTGCAATCGTCCACAACAACAATACGATCGACATATTCCGGTATTGTCTCTAAGGCCTTGGGGATTTGCTTCTCTTCATTATAGAGAGGAATAACAACAGCAACCTTTTTGTTACGGTACATATTTTGCCTCCGTAGATAGATCTGTTCTATTTATATCATGCGCAACAATGAGAGGCAATAGCAAACTAGGCTCATTCCATTTCCTTAAAAAGATCTCTTCTTTTCATCCTTTCAATCTTGACAATAGCTCAGCTTCTATCATAATGATATCTGATGAATACAATTCAAACACCTATTGAACTGAGCAGATTGAGATGGAATAAAATTTTACTTGCCATTATTCTAGCCTACTTCTTCATTCAAGCCTGCTTCTTCGCAACCTCGATCAAGCCCGGAATCGCTCCTGATGATATCGAGCATGCTCAAATTGCCATTCTTTATTCAAAAACAAATGATTTCATTCTTCATGATTCTCATGAAACATACCGTTTTGGACCCATCAGCACCAAGCCATATTTATATTATCAGCTGCTTGCAAAATTATCTGTCTTGAAAGTTTTTAACATCCCTTCGATTTTATATTTCCGATTTATCAATATTGTTTTGGGAATGTTCACCGCCCTCTATGCATATAAACTGGCCAGGGAAGTGACAAACAATAAACTTGTCAGCTTGTTAAGCCTTATTGTCTTGACAAATACCATGATGTTTGCTTTTCTTGTTTCTCATGTCAACTACGACAATCTGGTCAATCTTCTTGCGGTGGTTTCTCTCTATTATTTGTTTAGATATTGCAAAACCGGCCTTATCGCCGAGATGATGAAATCATTAATCTTTGCGCTCCTGGGAATGCTGGCCAAAGTTTCATTTGCCCCTCTTCTTGCCATCATTATCTTGGTTTATGGAATTGAAACCACGCGGCGTTATCGAAAGAAAATCCAATTGATAATTGTTCCCGCTGGAATCAAAACATCAACTCTAATAGGAAGCTGTATCGCCATTTTATGCCTACTCCTTCTTAATTACCATCTGTATATTGGTAATATTCAAAAATACGGACATCCTGTTCCTGGCTGTCGACGTGTCCTGACAGAGCAGCAATGTTCAGAAAAACAAAATATCCGTATTTACAAAAACTTACAACGCCTGGCGAGTAAAGAAAAAAAAGGTGATCTTCTGCCTCTGCATCAATATTTTTTCAAATGGAGTGATCGTATTGAAGCTGGCATCCTCGGCATTTTCGGGCATGTTGTCCTGTTTAAGAATCCCAAAGATCTTTGGCCTTATAATCTTCTTCTTCTTTTATCTTTTCTTGTTTTCTTATTACGTTTAAAGTCTCTGAAAAACCGTCTTCTTGTTTACAGCTTCTTAATCTTTCTATTATACACTTTTGTTATCTTCTATCGGGTCAATTATGCGACCTATCGCTCTACGGCATATCTTTATGCGGGACTGCATGGAAGATATCTTTTTCCAGTCCTTGTCCCGGCAATTATTTTATTTTCTACTTACCTTTTAGCTTTGGGGCGAAAAAGTATTAAAATTGGAATCTTTTGTATTGTTGCTTTTGTTTTCATTCAGGGAAATTTGCCTTATTTTATAAACCATGTTCACAAAACATGGTATGTGGACTATAAGAATGAGAAAAGATGGGATATTGATTATTATGAGGCGCGGCTTAATGCAAGCCAGAAGGCTTTTGCTGATCGATTAGCCCAATCCCCTTGAAGGCAAGATCTTTCTCCACCTGCCAGCTTTTGCAGATATATTTCTTAAGCAACTGAATATAACCGCCCGTCGCAATAAGAGCAGGTTTTCCTTTAATTCTTTGCGATAACCGATCTGTTAATCCATCGCATAAAGCACCATAACCATAAAATAATCCACTTAGAATGCTTCCCGCTGTATCCTTTCCAATTAAATTTTTTGGCCTTGTGATTTTCACCATAGGAAGCATAGCTGTTTTTTGGGATAAGGCTTCCGTCGATAATTTGAGACCCGGCACAATAATGCCGCCCTGATACTCTCCTTTGCGTGAGACAACATCGAAGGTGATCGCTGTACCCAGGTCAATGACAATACATGGTGGGCCGTAGAGCTTACTGGCCGCAAAGGCGCATACCAGGCGGTCCTGGCCGACTTGGCGGGGATTGCGGTAACGGTTTTTGATCGGAACCCTGATATCCCGGCCGATGACAAAAGCCTGAATTTTCTTAAACTTTGAAAGAGCGCGCTCAACCAAGACGGTTGCTTCGGGAACAACACTGCAGATCAAAACCCTCTCAACCAAGGATTTTCGCAGTAAGATATTCAGGCGCTTGCGGACGTTTTTTTGGTATTCGTTTTTGGAAGAGTCAGTGGCAATGGATTTTTTGGCGACAACTTTTGCATCCTTTACTATCACAAAAGTTGTCGCTGTATTACCAATATCCACCGCGCAAATTTCTTTCATCTTTTTCCGCCCATCATTTGAAAAATTTCCGCTGCTTTCTCCTGTTGCCCTTGAGCCTGATAAACCAGCCCCAATAAATGCCAAGCCGGAATAAAGTCCCGCTCCAATGAAGTAGCCTGTTTCAAATAATCCTCGGCCTTTTGTAAATCCTTCTGTTCATAATAAAGAAGTCCCAGGTTGTACCAACTACCGGTAAAAGCCGGCCGTGAGGCAATCGCCTTCTCGAAATAGTCGATCGCTGCCTGTACTTGTCCCATTTTCACATAAATCAATCCCAGTTTATCGTAAAGAGCAAAAGGATTCAGCTTCATCTTCTCGGCTAAAGGAACGGCTTTCCGCACTTCATCGATAGCCTTTTCATAATGTTGTTGTTCAATAAAGATATTAGCCAAATTGAGATGCGCCAGATACGATCCGTCCAGAGCTTTTAATCCACGGATATTCAGACTTTTTGTCAGCACTTCAATCGCCTTGTCGTACTGCTTTCTGTTAATATAGGCCTGTCCCAGATTCATATAGGCCATTTGGCTCTCCGGATTAGCCGTCACTGTATGGCTCCAAAGAGTCAAATTATTCTTCCAGATGCGGTTATTTTTAATCGTTAAGGTCGTAAACGTAAAGATCAGGGCGATAACCGCCCCCATCGAAATAATCCCGACCATCCTATTAGATTGATATCGATAAAAGCCGCTGATTAGAATCTTGGCCAAAATAAAACACGTGGCAATACTGGGCAAATACAAAAACCGTTCCCGAAAGGTATAAGCCGCTCCAATTGGAATAATATTCCAGTAGGGCAAAAGCGCCACAAAGAAAAAGGCAATAAAAAAGCTGACGCTTTTATGTTTATGCCTTTGGGTGATCATCAGAGTAACGAACAAAATAATCAGACTTACGTGAGCTAAAAACCGTGTATTGAAAACATTCTGTACCGGATCAATCCAATAAAGAGCCGAAAATTGCAGAGGAATAAAAGCCTTGGTAACAAAACGCGCTACAATCTCTATCACGGTAGCCAGATGCTGCCATCCATTAGAGGCCAGAGCCGGCGAGGCGGACAATGAACCCTCTCCCAATAAAAATGGAATACTTTCAACCATATTAGCCCGACGGATCAAAAGATACAGCGCGCAAATCGCGAAGAGGCTTCCGTAAAAAACTAACTTCCGCTTCTTCATTATATCTTTGATTGTAAATTCACTCCAATAAAAGAAATCAATACCTAAGCAGATCAGCGGAAAGATAATCACATTTTCTTTTGAAAGAAGCCCCAGGATAAACAGCAGGATGGCTCCTCCCAAAAACGGCAACCTTTTTAACCGGTCAGAGCAAAGAAAAACAAAAACTCCCGATAAAAGAAAAAAAGCAGCCTGAATCCCCATCCGGTTAAAAATGGGCGTGACCGCCTCCACATGCACCGGATGAATGGCAAAAAGAACGGCCGAGAAAGCACTCACGGCCTGATCGCGGGTTAACAAAAGACAAATCCCGTAGACCAAAAGACAATTTGCAAAATGAATCAGAATATTGACCAAATGATAGCCCAGCGGATTTAATCCCCAGAGCGCGTAGTCGATCATAAAGGAGATCATCGACACCGGCCGGAAATACCTTGTTTTATGATGAATGATCGATGCCGACATAGACAGATCACCTTTGAAAAGCTGCGGCAGATGCCGAAAACTCTTGATGAAAGGATTCTGAACAATTAAATAACCATCATCCCAAACAAAATCATTCTTTAAGGCATTGCCGAAAGCCAAAAAAACAATCACAAATAAGACGACGGCAATTAAGCGATGATCTGTTCTGTAGTGCGTATTCATTGAGGCTCCATCCTCCTTAACGCTTGCGCGGCCTTATCAAATTGTGGATTCAAACGGTAAGCTTGCTTAAACATCTGCCGGGCTTTTTGTCTCTGCCCTTTCTTTTCATATACTAAACCAAATCCGTAATAACTCCAAGCATAGTCTTGATTTCTCTTAAGGCTTTCCTCAAAAAGGTCTTGCGCCTTTTTGAAATCATCAAGATAAAAATAAGCCATCCCCGCATTGTAAAAAAACTCTTCCTCTCGCTGATTCAGCTCAAAGGCCTTTTTGAAATGTTCAAGGGCCTGATGGTAAAGACCTTGACCGGCATAAATTTTTCCCATTTTATTATGGATAAAAGCCTGCTTCCATCCCGAAAAGCGGGAGGCGATCTCATAGTGTTTTAAAGCCAGTTGGATTTCGCCGGCTTGATCATAGGCCTCGGCCAGATTCAGATGGGGAGTGAATGCATTCGGCGTTTTTTTAAGCGTATCTTTCCACAGAGAAATGTCTGTTCTCCAGATATAATTACGAGTCACGGTCTGCATCAGGTAAATCCCGCCAACCAAAACCAACAACAGAACCGTCATTTTTGTTTTCGCCCGGATAAAATTTTGGTCCGATCTAATGATCCGCCCGGCCACCAGACCGATCAAACCGCAAAAGGCCACCGAAGGAAGATACATAAATCGCTCGGCAAAAATGCCGCCGATGGGAATGAGATTGGAGACCATCAGACTGGAGAGAAAGAAAAAGAAAATCAGAAAGGAAATCCGGGGATACGTCTTAAAGCGAACAAGCGCATAAATAATCAGACCGCCAATGCAGATCAATGCCGACAGTGCAGGAGCACTCAACAGAGAATGAGACGCAGGAATCCAGTGAAAGGCGTTTAAGTGAAAAGGAAAAAACAGCAGCATGATATAAAAGAAATAAATTTCTATGACTGTCAGCAAATGACTGATCAACCCCTGCGTTTGTCCGATATTAAAAAATAAATCCAGATTCCAAAATCCCAGCGCGGCGGGTTGATCCACAAAAGAAATCCGGGCCAAAAGATAAACAAGCGCAAGGCAGCCATAAACGGCATAAGCTTTCAATCGTCTTAAGATTTCCTTTAAACGAAAACGAGCCCAAAAGAGATAGTCATAGACAAAGAAAATAGCCGGCAAGATCAAGGCATTTTCCTTAGAAAAGATCGAAGCGGCATAAAAAACAAATGACCAGATCAGGTATATCTTGCGCCCCATTCCCTCACTTTTTAAAAACACCCAAAATGAAGCCATAGCAAAAAAAGCGGCCAACAATCCCATGTAATTATAAACCGGGGTGACAGCCTCAACATGGATGGGATGGACCGCAAAAAAGAAAGCCGCAATCAATCCTGAAAATCTGTTTCGACAAATCTCTTGAAAGATCAAAAACACTAGCAAAACATTGGCCAGATGAAGCAGAACGCTTATCAAATGAAATCCGGCGGGATTTAATCCCCAGAGTTTATAAGCAAACATCAAAAAGATCATCGAGACAGGTCGATAATAACCGCTGGGACGACGGTAGGGAGTTGTGACGGTCACATCGCTAACACAAATCTCAGGTATATGACGAAAATCTTTAATAAAATCATTTTTGATAATCAGGTAGGAATCATCATAGACAAACTCATTAAACAAAGCATTGCCATAAGCGGCAAAAACGGCCACGGTACAAATAAGAAAAATCATCCCCCGGGAGGTCGCGGTCATTTTCTTCTTCTCCGCTTCGATTTTCTCATCAGCTCCTTTTCTCCTTTGAGCTCTTTGAGGCGATTCCTGATTTTGGCGGCCTGCTCAAATTGCAGATTCCGGGCAGCCAATTCCATCTCCCGCTCCAGCCCGGAGACATAACCGCTAAAAGCCCTCTCCTCTTCGCTTTGACCCGTTAGTTCGTCGACATATTCTTCCGCATCCTGGAGGTTTTCAATCCCCTCACGAATAGCCTTTTGAATAGATTTCGGTGTAATATGATGTCTTTTATTAAACTCCGTTTGAATTTTGCGACGCCTTTCACATTCTTTGATCATAAACCGCATAGCCTGGGTGATTTTATCTGCATACATGATCACCTTTCCGTTAACATGGCGGGCCGCCCGGCCGGCCACCTGAATCAATGATGTTTGCGAACGCAAAAACCCTTCTTTATCCGCATCAAGAATGATCACCAATGAGACTTCCGGCAAATCCAAGCCTTCTCGAAGCAGATTCACGCCAATCAGACAGTCAAATTTCTTCTGGCGCAGCTCCTTAAGGATGCGTGTTCGGTCAATCGTTTCAATATCCGAATGTAAATATTTGACCCGCAGATTCTTTCCCGATAGATATTCCGTAAGATCCTCGGCCATGCGTTTGGTCAATGTGGTAACTAAAACCCGCTCTTTGAGTTTGACTCTCTTGGAAATTTCTTTCTCGATATCTTTGATCTGGCCCTTGGTTTGGCGAACCATAATCGGCGGATCGACAATGCCGGTCGGCCGGATGATCTGCTCGACAATTCTTCCTTGGCTTTGAGTCCGTTCATATTCTCCCGGGGTCGCGCTGACAAACATCCTCTGGCCGATGACTGTCTCAAATTCATGAAATTTCAGCGGCCGATTATCTAAACAGGACGGCAGACGAAATCCGTGTTCAACCAGTGTCTTTTTACGCGATCGATCGCCTTCATACATCCCCCTGATCTGCGGAATCGTCACATGGCTCTCATCAATGAAAACAACAAAATCTTTAGGAAAATAATCTAAAAGGCAAAATGGTCGGGCTCCGGGCGGACGAGCGGAAAGAGGACGCGAATAATTTTCAATCCCGTGACAATAGCCAACCTCTTTGAGCATTTCCATATCATATCGGGTCCGCGAAACTAATCTCTGAGCTTCCAGTAGCTTTCCGTTTTTTAATAGTTTCGCCTCCTGCTCTTTGAGTTCCTTCTCGATTTCAGCAATCCCTTTGTCAATATTCTCCTGAGACATAATGAAATGCTTAGCCGGATAAATAGCCACCTGATCAAGACGGCTCTGGCACTTACCTGTAACGGCATGAATTTGACTCAATGATTCAATGCGGTCATCCAGAAATTGAATGCGGATTCCATCCTGCCGATAGGCCGGATAAACTTCAATCACATCTCCTCTGACACGAATTTTTCCTCGGGAAAATTCATAGTCATTGCGCTCATACTGAATGTTTATCAGCTCCATCAAAACCTCATCCCGGTCAATCGCCTGCCCCACTTTTAATTGCAAAAGTTGATGCTGGTATTCTTCGGGAGAGCCGAGATTATAAATACAGGAAACGCTTGAGACAATCAGCGTGTCGCGCCGGGAAAGCAGCGAGCTGGTCGCCGAAAGACGCAAGCGGTCCAGACGGTCATTGATAGAGGCATCTTTTTCAATGTACACATCGGTCTGCGGGATATAAGCTTCGGGCTGATAATAATCATAATAACTGACAAAATATTCAACGGCATTGTGGGGGAAAAATTCATTGAACTCACTGTAGAGCTGAGCGGCTAGAGTTTTATTATGAGAAATAACCAGGCAGGGCCTTTGGATGCGGGCAATCACATTGGCCAAAGTGAATGTTTTTCCGCTTCCGGTGACCCCTAAAAGAACCTGAGTCTGTTTTCCCTGGTCAATGAATTGACTCAGACGCTCAAGAGCCTGGACTTGTTCATCGATAGGCTTAAAGGAGCTCTCTAGCTTAAACTGATCCATAAAGCGAATGAAGGATATCGTTTAGATGCCTATTGCAGGATGCGGCCGATCCGCTTAAAGATTTTCGAAACAACGGCGTCGTTCTTATAGCTTTGAGTGCTCTTAAAAAGGACGGGCGTCATTGCCAGATAACGGATTTCGACCTCAGTTTGATTTCCCTTGGACCAAACATAAATATTTAACCCCATATAACGAGTCGAAAACAACAGCGGCGTCTGACGGATATCGGTGAAAATCAAAACCTGCCGACTGTCTTTATAACCAGAGAGAGCCTTTTGCTCAAAAACAGCAGGATATGATGTATCTTTGATAGCCCATCCCAGCTCCTTGAGAGCCTGGGTTGTCGCTTGATAGGTTTTATCAAAGGACGCGTCGTACTGCTTTTTATAGGGAAATTCGTCTTTCAAGTATCGGGGGAATTTTACGGTTACACAGCTGCTTAAAAAAACAACCATTAAAAGGATGAGAATCCGTTTCATGAAGTCTCCTTTCCTGCCATTGCGTTTTTTTAGCTCATTATATCTTTTTGCCGAAAGCTGGTCAACCTTGCTGAGAGATAATTCGGCTTTAAACCTTATGGCTCCAAGGCTTTATTTATTTCTCTTACAATATATTTCTGGATATTTTGGTTAATGCGTTCTTTGAGCTTATCCCGAAACTGACTTTCGATAAGCTCCAAACGCAAAGCCCCAAGAAATCCGCTCAAATGGATCACAAAATCAACCTGATCATCCCTTTCCCTGGCCATAGCCAAAAGTTTTCTGAAAATTTTTGACTCTTCAAGAATGAATCGCGGCATGCTCAAAGCGATATGGCCATCCATCCACTGTTTTTCGTTAATTTGGAATTGAGACCGAAGCTTGAAGTCTTCACCATCAAAATCAAAAAAATTAATTTCACTGAATCGAGGGCTAATCGAAAATTCCGTGATCAACTCTCCGTTGGTAATATTGCGAATAGAATCGATTCCCAGGAATTCCGCTACCTGATCTAAAGGCTCGATTTCCATGAGGCTGAAATCTTTAGCCATTAACAAACCTTTACAATCAAAATCATGCTTATTGTCCATCGCTAAAGAGCCTGATATCTTTCCCGTTAAAACACCGCCCACCGGATTACTCAGTCGAAAATTTTGCAGAAAAACCTCATCAATATTGAGAGTCAGAGCATAAAGCATCCGTCGATACCCGAATTTGACATCTCCCCTTAGAATCATGCATCCGCCATAACCGGGAATCTCGAAACGACGAATATGAGTCTGTCGACCTTTAAATTGTAATTGTCCCTGTGCATTGCGAAAATGAAAAGACTGCCAGGGCTCAAAAGTGTCGCTTTTTTCTTTGCTTTCGATCACATTGAACGCGGGAATCTTCAGATGAAGGATCGGCCGCTTTTGACCGGTTTCTTCCCACTTATAAAAAACATCATTGAAAGCAATCTCGAACTTTTCTTTAAGCAACGGACTGTGAACAGAAAAATAAATACTGCCATCGTATAGTTCTTTGAGAAACCGTCCCCGGCCCCTGATTTTGATTTGATCGGAAAATGTCCTTTCTTGAAGAGGTTCAAAATACACCACATAATCCCACAAAGGCTGCTTAAAATCTTTTGCCCGCAACCGGGCCCTTAAGCGAATTTGATCGTCGATCTTTCCGTCGATCCTCTTAATCCAGAATTCCTTTTCTCTAAAGTCATACTGCAAGCGAGCCGAAAAATGATCCAAAGCCATTTCATCGTTTTCGAAATTCAGTTCGAGTGTTGGCATCTGAAAATGGGCCTGTGCAAAAACGTTGGGCCATAAACCCTTGATCTGCCCATTGACAGCCAAGGCTCCCCCAACCGGCTTAAGGGAGCGTAGCATTTTGATCTCATCAATGCGGATAGAGTTGGTATAAAGTTTTAGATCAAATGCTGGGACACCTCTTATGTCCTGAATCATCCCAGCGCAGGAAACAGAATAAGGGCCAATTTGAAATCCCGCCTTATTAACCATCAAATCACCTTTTAAAAACTGAGTATCGATTTCAAATGTATTACGTTCGACTCCTTGATTTTTAAGGATATCCCTCAGTAAATTGTCGATCATGGTCGATTTTTCAAGATTAAACGATCCGCTGGTCACAACATGATCAAAGCGCCGGTCAATGCATATATCCATAACAAAAGCACGTGTTTGCTCAGGGTTATGATCAGAAAAAATATGAATTTCCAAATCATCAAAACAAATATCCGAATGGCGAAAATTGATATCAACGTCCCGGGGAACTTCTGCGGTTTTCTTCTGAAAAACCGCTGAAGAAAGATTTTCCGAAATCCGGGGCAAAGCCTCTTGTGTTGAATAAAGATGGACATTATCAAGATTGATTTTCTCGATTGTTAAACGCCCCATCAAAGCGTCGATTAAGGAAAAACGGATCGTCACAGATCGCATTGTCATCGTCGAATCTAAGGACGTATTAAAGCGGATGCCTGCCATGCGGATTTCCCGGAAGGAAAGTGGAACAGCATACTCAACCGTAATGAGAGAATCCATTTGTCCAGTGATAGTCTTTCCCAAACACTGTCCATAATAAGGCATGAGTATATGAATCAATCCTGCGAAAAGAAGTACAATGAGAAAAGGGACAAGAATATGAGGAGCTTTTGATCGTTTCAATCTATTCCGGCTCGGATTCATCTGACTCCTGGCTCTCACCTTTCTCTGAGGCCGGAGTCACAACGGCAAAAGGTTTCCCGTTAATATTGACTTCGATTTTGTCGATGTAGTAGCGAATTTCATATTCATTATCAAAATGTGACTCATAATATAATATCTTAAATTCCTCAAATAATAATATAAATTGCTCTTTAAAAATGTCCTCTTGCAGCATAGACATCTGTTCTTCTTTTTGAGATTTTTGCGCTAATTTATACAAAAAGACCTTCGCCAGAAGCGTTCTTTCATCCGAAGGATATTGATTGACAAAAGACTCGAACGTGAGCCTGGCTTCGCGGTAGACATTATTCTTAAGATAATATTCGCCGATAGCGAAATGAATATCTTTGCGCCTCCGATCTCTGATGCGGTCATTCATTTGTGCGCGAAACTTCATAAACATTTCCAAATCCCTGGCCAGGCCTTTGCTTCTAAAGTAGTTTTCAAAATCCTGGGCATAAAGAACATCGTTAAGCGCAAAGTTCACAAAAACAGACCCCATGATTACAGTTATGGCCATAATGGCTCGCAGAGTTAACTTCATGACGGCTCCTCCTGTATAGGATTTCAACATATTTTCCCGTGTTTATAAGGTCTTTTTTTGTTGATATCGTCTTTCTTAAGAATTTCTTTTTCAATATCCAAATTCAAACCTCCGCATAAATCAAAAAGCCGGATAAAGGTATCGGCAATTTCTTCTTTGAAATTATCCTGATCTTCCTGACGGTATGCCTCCATCGCTTCGGCCAATTCAGTCACGATCAGCATCAGCGCCTCACCAATATTTCTGCTCTGATCCCAAAAACCCTTTTCAACAGCCGTTTGGTGGCAATGCCGACTCCAGTCGGCCAAAGTCATTTGTTTTTTCAAAATGTCCATCCATCAATGCCCTTCAATAAAATGGCTCATGTCTTGAGCCAGATCGCACGAAATGTTAATAGTTGTTTTCAAAACCGGATGCCGGAATATCAGCTGTCGGGCATGTAAAGCGCATCGCCTGAATTTTATTATCCTATCCTTGGACCGGGCATATTTGCGTTCGCCTAAAAGTGGATGCCCTCTTTCAGCAAACTGGATACGAATCTGATTCGTCCGTCCGGTCTTAGGCCAAACCGAAACAATACTATAATCCTTCATTTCCTTATCCACATTATAGCGCGTCACAGCCATTTTAAAAGGAGCATCTGAATAGAATCGTCCGCGCTCCAGATTGCGGATTTTGCTTTTCAAAACTCCCTGCTTTTGCTTCATGTGTCCCTGGACAAGAGCTATATAATACTTGCTCACATTTTTTTTCCTGAAACGCTCCATCATGATCTGCTGGCTCTTCTTGCCTTTAGCAAAAAGAATAAGACCTGATGTTTCCCGGTCAATTCTATGACATGGATGCATCCGAAAACAAGCACTCTTCTTTTTTAGTTCATTGTTAACGATCTCAGAAAGCGTCCGTTCCTTTCTTCCTGGAGCGGAAATCACAAGTAAACCGGCGGGCTTATCAAAAGCGATGTAGTACGGATCTTCGAAAAGAACTTTGATTGTTTTTAACTGGAGTGATAGCGGAGGGGCTCCTTTTGTTCCGCCGGAAGTCTCATGTTTACAAGCCCGGTTGATCTCTCGAGTCATCCGCCTGGCCTTCTCGCTCCTCAAGCTGAACGCGAAGAAGCTCGGTCAAGTAATTCAATTTTCTAATAATTATAATGGGGAAAATAATTAGCCACAACTGGAACATCAGAGCAAATAGAACCTGGAATGGCGTAATCGATACGGTTGCTGTTTCCATCAGAGGGAAACTCCTTGCAAATTTCTTTAAAGCTTATTTGGACTGTTTTTCTGTAATGAAGAATCGACAAATTGAGCAATAATTTTGCGTTCCTTGGGTTGTATATCGCTGAAAAAAACAGCTATTCGGTAGTAATCCTCGCAGGGGTCGGACTCCACACGAACGACAACGCCCTGGCAGCTTATCTTCTTGGAAGCACCTTTATTTTTTCTCTTCAAAGGAAGTAATAGGATAACTTTGAGCCTCGTCATCGGTTCGATATAGCGATTAACTCGGCAATAGGCGCCAGCACAGCTGATATTGCGTGTCTCCGTGACTAAATCAAAATCATCGCAACTGATTTTAACCGGGACATTGTTATCCAGGCGAGTATGTTGTCTGCGTTCCTTGATCATCATCTCCACAAAAATGTCCTTCCCTGCTATAAATTCAGGGAAATATTTATTATTCTTTTTCTGCTTTTTTTAGACTGGTCTTAAAGCAATTTTTATTACAAAAGTATTTTCCGTTTCGATAATAGCGCTTGGCCCGGTTTAATGCCTTGGAACAACCAGCACACTTTTTATTGGTTTCTGAATCACCCATGGTTCTATTATACTCCTTTCCTTCATAAATTCAAATCAGACATTTCGCAATAGATCTGAAGTTTTAATTTAAACAGTTGTATTATACCGATAATTCAGAAAATCACCATGAAAAATAATATTTTCAGTAAAAAAACTAAAAACGGCGGGTTATAACGTATGATTTTATGGTTTCTTTGGAGAGATTATTGGGATGATCGAATTCAATGCCGATCCGATAGCGATCAGAAAATGGAACCTGCTTAACCCAGACAACTTTGCCGGGCATATCCACAACTCGGGGATCGTTTTCCAATTGAACTTTGAGGGCCATTTCCGAATACAAAGGAACAAAATCACTGAAATTGAGCTTAATACCGCCTTCAGAAATATCCCTAGCCAGACAACCTCCAAATCGAGGCTGCTCCTTCATATGATAATGCACGGGTCCCTCAAACCGAATGCGAGGAAATCTTCTTTTGTCGACGAATTTTTTTTCCATAAATAGTAAACCACGGCTTTCAATTAGATGCCGTGGCTTCATCTGATTCAAGTATAACATACATTATTAATTTTTCAAATTCTTTTAGCTCATTTGCCATTTTAACTTGTCCTGATTTTGCACTCATGCTATAATTTCACCCATGTATAAAGAATTTTACGGGCTGATTGAAAATCCCTTTAATGTCACCTGTGATCCGGCATTCTTTTATTTTAGCGCTAGACACAAAGAGGCATTCTCTCACCTGTCTTACGGGATTGACCAAAGAAAAGGCATTATCGTTGTTACCGGAGAAATCGGCACTGGAAAAACAATTCTGTGCCGGGCTCTTCTGGACCGCATGGATACTAACACCAAGACCGCCCTCATTCTTAATCCCAATTTCTCCGAAATTCAATTGCTGCAACTCATCGTTAAGGATTTGGGTATCCATACAACAAGGAAAGACCGCATCAGCTTAGTCAGCGCGCTTAATAACTTTCTTCTAGAGGAATCTTCTGCGGGCCATAATGTAGTTTTGGTTATCGACGAAAGCCAAAATCTCAAAGAGCGTCAGCTCGAGCAGATTCGCCTGCTCTCAAACCTGGAAACAGAAAAGGAAAAACTGCTCCAAATCGTTCTGGTCGGTCAGCCGGAGCTAGCTGATAAGCTCAGATTGCCGTCTCTACGCCAAATCAACCAGCGGGTAATTGTCCGATATCATATCCAGCCTTTGGACCCATCTGAGATCGACAAATACATTTATCATCGACTACGGGTTGCCGGTGCCAGCCCGAAACTGATCTTTGCCCCATCAGCTATTGATGAAATCTACAGATATTCAAGCGGAACACCGCGGCTGATCAACATTCTCTGCGACCGCTGCCTTCTGGCCGGTTTCGTTGCCGAAACTTTTCAAATGGACCAACAACTGGTTCAAAAATGCATAAAGGAGATTAGTCAAAGCTATGAGTATCATCAATGATGCCCTCAAAAAAACCCAGTCGCAACTGGAAAAGTTCTCTCCGGCCAGACAAAATCCCGAGCACAAAGACGTACATCCTTTTTTCTGGAGTATTGCGATCATTGTTTTTGTTGGATTTCTGGGTTGCGCTGTCGTCTTAGGCTTTCTTTATTTCAGGCAATCTGAAAGGAAAAAACAGGCTGCAATCAATAATACCGCCAATAACAGTAAAGATTCTCAACCCGCGCTTATGCAAACCGAAAGATCCAAAGAACGAACCGATAATCCCCAGAGCATACCCCCCTCCCAAGCTTCGATAACGGATAATGATTCTCTGATCCTTAACGGGATCATCACCATGGATCAGGAGCCTTTTGCTTTGATCAATAATCAGATCTACAAGGAAGGTGAATATATTGGGCAAAGAAGAATCCTAAGCATATCCGTTAATGAAGTGGAAATCTATGACAACGGTCGCACAATTATTCTTAGAACAGATAATCGCTAAAAGAAGAGATCAAGAAAGGTAGTCTTTGATGCGCTTAAGAAGGTCTTCATGTTCAAAGGGCTTGGTGAGATAGCTGTGAATACCTTCAAGCTCAAAAATATCTTGTAATTCGTCTTTGGCCGTCAGCACAATAATCGGAATGTCTTTCATCGTATATTTCTTTTTGAATTCCAAAACAAAAGTATAGCCGTCCATTTCCGGCATTTCAATATCGAGAATGATTAAATTCGGCTTCTGTTTTTCGATCCTCTGTAATCCCTCATAACCGTCAAAGGCTGTCTGCACATCGAAATTGTGCGCTTCGAGTCTTGATTTTAAAACGGCTACAAAATCCGGCTCGTCATCGATAACTAATATTGTCTTGCTCATAAATGCTACTCTGAAATTTCCACTTTCCTAAAGAAGGTTGCGAATTTTCTCTAAAAGTATTTTGGGATCATAAGGCTTGACAATATAATCATTGGCACCACACTGAAAGCCCATCGCTTTATCCATATCTCCGCCTCTGGCCGTAAACATAATAATGGGTGTATTTTTTGTGATCTTTGTTGTCCGTAAGCGAGAGCATACCTCGTAACCGCCGATACCAGGAAGCATAATATCGAGGATGATTAAATCAGGCGCAAAGGAACTGCTCAGATTGAGGGCTTCTTCCCCATCAGAGGTGACTTCAACTTCGAAACCTTCTTTTTCCAACCTCTGTTTTACCAGTTTCGCCAAAGACTGCTCATCTTCCACTAACAAAATACGCTTAGACATTCAATCTCCTCGTTTTTTTATGAGAAATTCATTTCTTAATACAGATCATCTTAAGAGAATATCTTTTATTTGGCAAGCCAATTTTGAACAGCTTTTTTGATGACTGTCCTGGGTACACCTTCGATAACCTTAACCCGACCGATCGCAACCGGCAGGACAAACCGGTTTTTTTTGTTAAGAAATTTTTTATCGTGCTGCATAATCGAGAGAATCTGCCTCAATGAAACATGATCGATAGATTGAGGAAGTCCGCAGGCTGATATTAGACTATGAATCCTTTGACAGGATAAACTATTTAACATGCCAAGCCGCAAGGCAATATCGCAAGCCACTCTCATTCCCAAGGCAACAGCCTCACCGTGATGATACAGCTGATAACCAGCGGCGGTTTCGATAGCATGACCGATCGTATGTCCAAAATTCAAAATAGTACGAATCCCTTTGGTTTCCTTAGTATCTTTTTCGACAACACGAGCCTTGATCCGACTGCATCTGCGAACAATAGAAAACAAAGCCTTTTCATCTTTATGAATCAACTTCTCTGTTTTCTTTTCTAGAGTAACAAAAAGATCGCGATCGCTGATCACTCCGTATTTAATGGCCTCGGCCAAGCCGTTTCTAATCTGTCTGCTCGATAACGTAGATAAAGCGGAAACATCCGAAAAAACCATTTGGGGCTGATAGAACGCCCCCACCAAGTTCTTGCCCATTTCTAAATCAACGGCTGTTTTTCCTCCGATAGCCGAATCGATCTGACCTAAAAAAGTCGTAGGCACTTGAATATAAGGAATTCCTCGCTTATAAACAGCCGCGACAAAACCTGTTAAGTCACCCACCACCCCTCCGCCGAAGGCAATCAAAAATATTTTCTTTTTTCGGTCATATTCAGCGATCTCATTCAGAACTTTTACAGCAACCCCGGTCGATTTGCTGCGCTCGCTATCAGCAATACGGATAACTTTTAGGGAAAAGCCAGTTTGCTCGAGACTCTTTGTTATTTTCTTCCCATGTAATTTTAGAATAGGGGCACTGGAAATAAGGATCGCGTCACGGCCGATCGGTATTTTCTTAAGTTCCCGACCAATTCGATTCAGATGATTAATGCCAATCACTATCGGATAGGAATTGCCCTTAAGCTGAAGACGAATTCTGATGGATTGGATCATTACAAAACAAGCCTGATTTTTTTAACAACAATAACCGGATAGGAATACTCCCCATCCGGATCCTCTTTGATCTGTCCCTGAATTTGTGCCTTGTAATTTACAAAATGATCAATGACATGACGCGGACACAAGAGATAATAAGCGGTTTTCCCTTGGATAACAAGTTTATAGCGAATATTACGGTCGGCCACAACACGCCCCAAATCTTTTATGTAGCCCACAGCAGTAAAAACGTCTTCTTTTTTTTGTTTTTGTTGCGCTGTTTTCTGCTTTTTCTTTTGAACCTCGGTCTTCTTCTTTTGGGATTGCCTTTGCCTGCGCTGCTCATAAACATTCCGGGTGGGCAGCCTTACGATCTCCGGTGCCGGAACCTGATTTGACTCAAATTTCACAAACTGCTCATGCACCCAGCCAAAACAATCGGGCGTAGGTTGAATTTCAAACCAATCTTTATCAGCCTTAATAATTTTTAAAAGAGTACCTTCTTTTGCCTGACCGAGGATGCTGTATTCAGTTCCTTTACCAGAACGAATATTGACACGGGATCCAGCCACCATCCCGATATCGGCTGTTTTTCTTTCAACGAATTTTGAGGAAATAAAACACGAAATTCTCTGAGGAAGACGGATTTTATACCAACTAAAACTTTTGTCGGCAACTACTATCTTTTCGCCTTGATTGAGTTGACCCAATGATTGAAAGCTAACGCTTTGGCCAGAGCGAAGATTCACATCAACAGCGGTCATCTTGCCAAGAAAGGGATAAGACAACTCAGCATTCGAAAAACCCGAGAAAGCAATAAAATACACCGCGACAATAAATATTTTCTTCAACATGCGATGAAAGATGCCGCAGCAAGGATTAAGCCTTCGGTTTCTCAGCGTTTTCTTCGGTAGGCTTTTCTTCAGTCTCAGCGGCTTTGGTTTTCTTTTTAGCTTTAATCTTGACGATCTTGGTTTTAGGAAGACCCGTAATTGGATTGCCTTCTTCCCAAAGACCCTTTTTCATCAGGTCTTTGATTCTTTCTATCCGGGATAGAACACAGCGTTGCTGCGCTGTAGCCGAATCAACTCTCAATGAAGGATGAAGTGACACGTTACAAACTCCTTATTAAACAATCTTTATATCTTTTTTTTAGTTTCCCAAGCAACAACTTGGCCTGATCCTTTTCATGGAATGAACCGACGCAAACAATAGAATATTTTCCTTTGTCCAGAACGAAAATATCCTGATTCCGGTAACCATTATTACGCAAGATATTGGCTTCTTTTTTTGCATACTGCTCTTTCTTGAAAGAAGCCACCTGAATGGTATAAGCCTTCTCTGCAAAAGTCTTTAAAGCATTTTCAGGCTCTTTATTGGCAAGCTCTACCAGCGCAATGAGTTCTATTTCCTTGGGCTGAGATACATTTTCAGAAACAGTCTTTACATCAACCGCATGCTGGATTTCCTCTTGAGGCTTTGATTCAACAAATTTCTCTTTAAAATCGGTGTCCTCTTTAGGTAAACCCGCTAGCCTTTTGCCGCGCTCAACACCCAATGAAAAGGAAAGCACCATGATCATGATGCATAAAATACTCAAGATAATAATATGTTCTGGCAAAAGTGTCAAGTTCGAAAATAAATTGGACCTTGCGGTGAATCGGGATCCGTTCGCTACTGTCTTTGGAAATAGCTCAAACTGAGACTGGGAATGATGAAGATTCATATTTTTATTATAGAATCAGGAGTTCAATGATCTCAAGTACTTTCTAAATTTTTTTTGATTCGCAAGCAAAATGAAGACATTGACCACCCGGGGATCAAACTGTGTCCCTGAATTTTTCTTGAGCTCATTGAGGGCTTCCGTGATGGTAAGTATATCTTTATACGGTCGAGGCCTTACCATGGCTTCAAAGGCCGTCACCACAGCCATCACGCGCGCGCCCAAAGGAATCTGTTCCTTTTTCAAACCCGAAGGATAGCCGGTTCCGTCATATTTTTCATGATGATAAAGGATGATCGGCAAAACGGGTTTCAGGAAAGCAACAGGTTTAATCAATTCCACGCTTTTAGCGGGGATATCTTTGATAATTTTGAATTCCTCAGACGTGAGCCGGCTTGTCTTGGATAGAATTTCAAAAGGAACATCTATCGAACCGGCATCATGAAGCAAGCTGGCAAATTGCAGACATTGAATCTGAGCCTCCCCCATTCCCAGTCTCTCGGCGAGGCATTTGACGATTTTAAAATAAACAGGAGCATGAGTAGATGTCGGGGCCTGTTTTTTTAAAAGCTTTCCGATAGACTTAATACTACCTAAAATAATTTCCTGCTGTTGTTCATAAAGTTGAATATTTTTTATAGCAATGGTGGTTTGTTCAGCGACAACGGAAAGTATTTCACGATCAAATTCCGTAAACGCTTTTCGCTTTTTCTGGCGATAAATAAAAATAGCGCCGATATTATCATCGGCAACCAGAGGAATCCCAATACAATTTTTAGTAAAAATGGAAGCACCCAAAGCGACATCGCGTTTTTCTTTTTCTACGCGAGGCGTTTTCTTTTTTTCGATCACCTTACTGACATTAGCCTCGATTGTGGCGATCAATTCAAACTTGGTTTTATCGGTACTGAGCATAAAAACTTGAACAATATCGGCATCGATAATTTGTTTCACCAGACGGGTCAATCGAATTAAGAGATCTTTGAATCCGTAAGTCGAATTCACTAACCGGTAAACCATATGAACAGCCGATAAGACAAGAGAATACCGGTTGTCGGCAGTATTTATTTTGCTGAATTTCTTTCGAAAATAACGGTTTCTCATCAGACTTTCATATAAGGGCTAAAGAAACGCTTGTGTTCATCCAATGCCGCGCGATCGGTCATTAAAGCGATCCAGTGACAGACAATCTGGTATTTCTCACTTTTACCATAGCCCTTCTCTTGTCGATAGACCTCAGGCGGCAATTGCTTAGGATTACGAATATAGACATCGAAAAGGTCCTGAATAATTCGTTTGGCTTTTGATGTCATGCGCTCCACCCGATAATGATGATATAATTTTTCATCCAACAATTTCTGGAGCCTGTCTCTCTGCTTGGCCAGAGATGGAGAAAAACCGATAACGGTTTTCCTATATTGCTTCGCCTCTAAGGCTGATTGAAATTTTAGTTTCTTAAGCCGCTCTGAGCTCGTCTCCAATAAATCTTTCACCTGGACATCGATCAGTTCCTTGACAATCTGATATTTCATCATCGCTTTGTCATCACGAAAAGACCGTCCCTGAATTTTCTTAAAGGCTGTCGTCCATAGCTCGCTCTCCATCAAATCTTCCTCGGTAATACAGCCGGAGGTTAATCCGTCATCGACATCATGGTTTAAATATGCCAGAGAATCGGCAGCGTCCACAATAAGGGCTTCCAGAGTGGGAGAATCTTTCAGGTCATCTTTGAAAGAGGGAATTTTAATCTGTCGTCCCGGTCGATCAAACTGTGTTTGATGTTTTAATATTCCCACCCGAACTTCACCGGTCAAATTCAATCCGCTGAATTGTGGGTAACGTCGCTCTAGGCAGGTGATGATTTCATAACTTCTCAGATTATGATTAAAACCGCTTCTCGTTGCCTTTTTCATAATCTCGTCAAGCATTTCTTCCCCAGCATGGCCAAACGGAGGATGACCCAAATCATGAGCCAAGGCAATAGCCTCGATCAAATCTTCATTGAGACGGAGATTGCGACCTATGCTGCGGCCGATCTGGGCCACTTCCAGCGTATGAGTCAGCCGAGTCCGATAATAATCGCCTTCGAATATCGCAAAAACCTGCGTTTTATATTCCAGCTTTCGAAAAGCCTCGCAATGAACGATCCGATCACGGTCACGCTGATAGCAGGTGCGAGTTTGATGCTTTGACTCCGGATAATAGCGCGGACGGGCGTCTCGGCTTTTCATTGCATAAGACGCCAGATTCAGGACTTCTCTTTTTTCAATATCACTTCTTGTCTGCATTCTTAAGGATTTTCCATAAACTTTGTAAAGATTGCGAGATGACTTTTGTCTCGTTAAGTACCGGCATAAAGTTCACATCACCCAACCATCGGGGAACAATATGAATATGAACATGCCCCGGAAATCCGGCTCCTGCCGCCCGGCCGATATTAATGCCAATATTAAAACCCTTTGGTCTTAATGTTTTCTTAAGTAAGGCCACTGTCGCATCCTGAAGATCAAAAAGATCATTTCGCTCTTCTTTTCCCAGGCTGGAAAGATCTTTAACATGTCTATTGGGAATAATCAGGCAGTGTCCGTTATTGTAGGGATAAATATTTAAAACGGCATAGGAATGAGCCGTGCGTTTAAAAATGAAATTCGCGTAATCCTTCTTTTCTTTTTGAATACGACAAAAAACACACCCTTTTTGTTTTTGATAAATTTTTACGAGATACCGGTCCCTCCAGGGAGCCCAGAGCTTATTCATCATTGTCTTTGACTTTTACGATCTTTCCGCTTATGGTCTTATCGATCTCCAGCAAGCCATACGAACGATAAGGAGCAAATATTAGGTCGTTGGGACTTCCCGGATTAAAATAAAGCACTTTGTTAATCACTTTGTTGAACGGATGATGCGAATGTCCGAAAACGACCGCCTGGACTTTATCTTTCTTAAATTCATTTTTGACTTTATCAAGCAATGTGAAGGGCGGTCCTTCCCCATGAAAACATCCGATAGAAAATTGGCCGCACTCAATAATTCGTTTACGAGGCAAGTTTTCCTTAAGTGGAGACTCGTCCATGTTGCCAAAAACCGCTATTACGGGTTTGATCTGCTCAAGTTTATCCAGCACTTTCTGACAACAGATATCTCCAACGTGAATAATCATTTCGACATCTTTGAAATCCTCAAGCATTTGCCGAGGTATTTTATGGGAATGGGTATCGGAAACAACGCCTATTTTCATTTCATAATATAAGGTTTATCATAAAGATTAAGAAGAACATTGAGTTCTCCCTCGTTCCAGATCCAGACTTTTTCCTGCAAAGCCCGCAGGCGGGCATTAGCCTCCAGATCAGAGAGGGAAACGATGACCCGTCGTTGAGGTTTCTTTTTCACGCCCTTAAGTTCCGCAAGAAAGTCATTAACCTCTCCTTCCTGCAAAGCCTCTTCTTTAAGAATCAAAAACCAGAGCTCCTGAGAACTCTCGGCCTTGATAATGTGAACATTCCCTGAAGAAAAATGATCGCAATCGTAAGGGCTGACATTTCTAAAAAGCGGTAAGCGATAACGCCGCCCGTTGATCTGAAAAGCCTCATTATCAAAACAGTGCAACAGCTCGATAATCCTGGCTGAGAAGTCTTTCCGAAAAGCGACATGAAATTCTTGAATATGGTTTTTGATTTCTTTCTGAAAGTTTTCTCTTTGCTGCTGAGGATAAGACCCGAGGTTACTTAAACGTCTGCGCAGAACATATTTAATCCAATACTTTAAAAGCTTATCCTGAATATGATAAACATTACCGTTTTTCCCGACCATTCCCAAATCGATGAGTATTTTCAATTTCTTACTGAGAAAACATTTTTTAAGTTCGGGACATTCATTCAATTCCTTTAGCTTATTCTTTCCTTTGGCCAATTGAATCAACAGCCTCGGAATAATCTCATTGCCCTTGCCCAGGCTCAGATGATGCATGAGAAGATCAAAATGTCTGGACAAAATACCCCAGCGCAAAAATATTGTTTGCTCGAGAGCCTTGATAAACAGCGGCAGATAGATCTCTCTCTGCTGATACATCGTGCACAGAGAAATGAGTTCCTGGCAAATAATATTTAAATAAAACGGATGACCCCCCGTGAAATCAATCAGAAAATTTTTCAAAACAGGACCAATGCTAATCTCTTTGAGGTTATGCTCGATAAACTCCTGACTTTCTTTTACTTCAAAGGTTTCGATAGTGATAACTTCAAAATGACCGAAAAGCAGCGATAATTTCTCCGAGAGAATCTGTTTCGCCACATCGCCTAGTGAGCTAGTAACAATGTAAATGCATCTTTTCTGCGTCATAATCTTTTTGCCCAGCTCTTGAAAAACTCCGCCTAAGTCCCATTGCTCTATATGATGGAATTCGTCAATCACGATCATGCAGAATTTGCCGCTTTCAATCGTAAAGATTTCCGGAAGCGAAATCAGATCACGATAACACTCGCTAATTTTCCCCTTATGCAGAGAGGCCTGAATTTTTTTGATTTCTTCGACTGTTTGCGGAATATATTTTTTGCTTACTTCCAGAAGGAGACCTAAATCATCATGCAGGATGAGTCCTTTTTTTCTGGCAAATTGGTAGAGAATGCTTCCGGTAAATTTATGGAAAAAATAATAGAAATCCTTCTGTTCACAATCCATATAGATTTCAATAATATCTTCATCGTCCAGATCGCGCATAAATCTTCTTAGTATAGATGTTTTACCGATATATCGCGTCCCCAAAAAAGCAATGTTCTGTCTGTAACCGTCTTTTAAATCAATCACTCTTCTTTTCAAAAGATCGATAATGGATTGTCTGTTAAAGAAATTATCTTCCAAATGTGAATAATGAATCATGGCAAATAATAAAGCGGGTTATCCGGATATCCGCCCTTTCGAATCTCAAAATGCAGCTTAGCCTTGGATGATTCCTGGGCCAATTCTCCTAGAGGAAACCCTTTCTCGATTTTCTGATTGACATCAACCAACAAACGCTCATTATTGGCATAAACCGAATAATAGCCGTCATAATGATCCACAATAACCGTCTTCGCGTAGCCGCTGAGCTCATCCGCAAAAACAACTTTACCGGCCCGCGAAGCCGTTACCACCTCTTGGGGTCTTGCCCGGATATCGATTCCCTGATTCTTGCCAAGTGCCATTCTCTGACCGAAATAAGAGATCACTTCTCCTTTGAGCGGCCAGCGAAAAGCTTCGGGATCCATATCCTTAAGATCCGTATAAACATCGCGCAACTCTTTGGCTCCGGGAACAAAAATCAATTGTCCCGTTTCGATAAAGGCTACGTTGGGTATCCGGTTGCTCATGACGATATCCTCAACATCAACAGCATATGTTTTAGCAATGCGCCAAAGAGTTTCGCCTTTTTTGACTTTATGATAAACACCCTCTCTGGGCTTGGGAATTTTGGCTACCCGCGGAGAAACCTCTACGGTAGCGCACCCCACGCAGAAAACTAAAAATAAATACCAAAGGAATTTCTGCCTGCTCATTTTAACCAAGCGAGGGACGGGAGTTGAACCCGCGACGTTCAGCTTGGGAAGCTGACATTCTACCGCTGAATTACCCTCGCATTTGACAATAAATTTATTAAGCTTCTTGTTTTCTGCGTAACCTTCTTGCTTCTACATAGAGCCCGACAGACAGCAACCCGGTTACATCCATGATCAATCACTAAGTGAATATTGTTCAGGCCGATACCACCGATACCAAAAACCGGTATGGTGGCTTGCTGGACAACTTTTGAAAGCAATTTCAGATTCATAGGCTTGCGCTCGGGTTTAGTCAGAGTTCGAAAAACAGATCCGAAACCGATATAATCGGCAGAATCGTGTTGAGCGCGTTTGACGGCAGCCATATTTTGACAGGAGCAGCCGATTAAAAACGAAGATCCGAGAATTCTTCTCGCCTTTCTAACAGGGATATCCTCCTGCCCGAGATGCACGCCATCAGCTCTACAGACCCAGGCCACATCCAACCGATCATTGATAATAATGGGAACTCGATTTTTAACAATCCTTTTGAGAGAAAAAAAGAAATTAATCAAATCCCTTGCGCTGGCTTTTTTATCACGGATTTGAATAATACCTACACCAGCTTTAAGAGATCGACGAGCTACGGAGAGCAATTCTTTATAAGAAACAACTTCGGCATCCAGAATCAGGTAGAGTTTACAATTTTTTATAGACTTCATATTCGAGATGATAGATTTTATAACGGATTTCTTTGAATCTTTGAGCGTCTTGGCTATTGATTAGCTTAGTGAATTCCTCCAGCACCCGAATCGACTCCTTGGCTCTTTGAATATTGGCCAAAAATATATCCCTCACTGTTTCGCGCTTCATCTCAGTGGCCACGCTGGCCTTTCCGCAATCCGACTTGACATCCCTAGACTGAAGCATATCTTTTTTCTTGAGAGACCAGCTATTAGTCAAAGAGGAAACTTCATGGCGGATAGTCTTGAATTTTTTTGTTAACAAAGAACTGCCAAGCACAAAACGTGCCGTATCTTCGCAAACTCTTAAGGCTTCTTTAACCCGATTGATATTTGCATCCAAAATTCGAATAATTTTTTCTTGCCTAATTTTTTGCACTCTTTAAAATCTTTTCTATTAAACCGGTTGTGGAATATCCTTTAAGCAAGGGAATATACTCCACGCGGCCTTTATTTTTTCGAACAACTTCCGCTCCCACAGCTCCCTGTGTTTTCCAATCGGATCCCTTGATGAGAACATCCGGTTTTAAAAGGCTGATCACCCGATAAGGAGTAGGCTCATTAAAAATCAAAACATAATCGACAAATTCCAATGAGGCAATAATCAAAGCGCGATCATTTTCAGAAACAATCGGCCTGTTTTTTCCTTTAATAGCTCGCACCGAACGATCACTGTTAACCGCCACAATAAGAACGCGATCTTTTTTCTTGGCCTTTAACAAATAATCTACATGACCTCGATGCAAAATATCGAAACAACCATTGGTAAAAGCAATCTTTTTTTTCTGCCGTCTCAACAGAGAAACTTTTCGTCTTAGACTTCCAAGAGGTACTATCTTGTTTTTGAAATTCACTTTCGGTAAAAAGCCTCTTCAATTATATCGACAATGGCATGAGCGGTCACGATATGGGCTTCCTGGATACGCGCGGTATCATAAGAAGGGACAATCAAGCTGGCATCGCATAGCTTGGCCAAACGTCCGCCTTTGCAACCGGTAAAGGCAAAAACCTTCATCTCCATTTTTTTTGCCTGCTTAACCGCCTCAATTACATTACGGGAATGACCGCTAGTAGAGATAGCGATCACTGCATCACCTTTAACGGCTAGGCCTTCCAGCTGTCGGGCGAAGACAATATCAAACCCATAATCATTACCCAAAGCCGTCAAAATCGACGTATCTGTAGTCAAGGAAATCGCAGGAAGACTGCGGCGTTCTCTTTTGAAACGTCCGATTAATTCGGCCGCTATATGTTGGCTGTCGGCAGCCGATCCCCCGTTGCCGAAAATCACAATCTTCTTCTTTCGCTTAAGTACCTTAATCAATTCCTTGGCCATAAAGGCTATGCTATCCAGATTATTCTTAAGCGTCTCGTCGCAGACCCGACAAGAATCATGAAATATTTTCGTTATCTGCTTTTTCATTATTTATTCCGCAAAAAACACCCTGGCTAAATTGTAGAGTTCAATATCGACCGTTTTGCGTTTGATCTGTGTTTCTTTGATATCAACGCATCTGAGCTTATTATTATGTAAACTGACCATCTTGCCCATTTGATTGGCCTTAACCATTTCCACGGCCTCAACACCAAAACGTGTCCCTATAACGCGGTCATAGGCTGAAGGCGTTCCGCCTCGTTGGATATGCCCCAAAACACTAACGCGGGTTTCATAAGAAGTTTTGGAGGCGATTGTCTTACCGATTAATTCACCGATCCCGCCGAATCTTCGATTCCCAAAGGCATCCACGTTTTGCTGTAGCGCTTTTTCAGAACGTTCGCGGGCATCTAGAATAACTCCTTCGGAAACAACCACGATACTAAATGTCTTGCCTCGTTTATGCCGGGAGCGGATAGCCTGACAAATTTCATCCATATTAACTGGAAACTCGGGGATTAAAATAATGTCTGCTCCGCCGGCTAAACCTGCCTCCAGGGCAATCCAGCCTGTAAACCGGCCCATAACTTCAACTACAATAATCCGGTGATGACTTTCAGCCGTCGTATGAAGCCTATCTATGCATTCTGTGGCCACATTGACGGCTGTATCAAATCCGAAAGCATAATCGGTCCCGTTGAGAGCATTATCGATTGATTTGGGAACTCCAACCACTTTTATTACATTCTTGGCGTGTAACTGATAAGCTATTTTAAACGTATCTTCTCCGCCTACAACGATGAGCGCATCAATACCGCTGCGCTTAAAATTTTGAGCAATTTTCTTAATGCTGCTTTGGTCATTGAGAGGACTGATACGACTTGTCCCCAAAATGGTACCGCCGCGATCCAAAATTCCAGATGTAGCCTTTAAGTCCAATATGCGCATATCATTGTCGATTAAGCCCTCCCAGCCATTCTTAACTCCGGTCACGACATAACCTTCTTGCAGGCTTTTCCGAACAACAGCTCTGATCACAGAATTAAGACCTGGACAATCGGCCCCGCCAGTTAAGATTCCAATTTTTTTCATAAAGCGATCCTTCTTAATTACGATAACCTTGAAATGGAACGGCCGGCTCTTCTTCCTCTTTTTTCTCTTCAATTTTTTTCTTGGCTTTCGCCTTCGGTTGCTCATTGATAATCTTAACGATATGGATTCTCACATGAACAGACTCTTCAATACCCAAAATCTCCTGAATCTTATTTTTGACCATATCCTGCAGGCGAGAGGTCATCTGAGGAATATTAACATCACTTCGAAGAACCAAACGTGATTCAATCTCGATACCCTTTTTGGAAGCAATGATGCTGGGCCGGACTTCCTTGACCTCCTCAACTTTTTGGATCATACGACGGACAAGATCCTCTACGGCTCCCAATGACACACTCACTCTCCCAGAAGGATTATCGAAAGCAATATTTTTTTCCTTTTGCTGGCTCCCATAAACAATGCGGGCAAAAAGAAAACTGAAAAGAACAACCAGTAAACTGGATCCAATCGTAATCAGATTGATAACGGGATCTTCGTAAATAAGGATCAGATAATGAAAAACCTCATCCAGTTGAATCGTTCGAGTGGCAAATAATATGATACAGCCGCAGACGATGGATATCACCGCAACATAAAACAAAATGGCAAAACGCGTAAATAATCTCATGTGTTCCCCCTCTCGATCCCTTGAATATTAACATGTACGTCTTTGAGCATAACATCAGCTGTTCTTTCCACGTTGGTACGAATCTTCTCTTGCACCTGGCCTGCGATATCGGGAATATTCAAACCGTATTTGACGGTGATTTTGACTTCAATCGAAACCTGATTATCGCTGTCAACCGAAACGCGAACACCGGACGAACTCTGCCGGTTAAAGAGATTTCTGAAGAAAGAAGAAAATTCAGCGTCCCTCAAATGGACGCCATCGATTTCTTCAATGGCCGTGGATGCAATATCGGCAAGAACTTTCTTGTGTATTTGTATTGATCCGAAATTAATTTTGTTTTCTTCGCTCACGAAATTATTCCTCCTTCTTTTTTCTTAAATCATTTTTCTCAAGGAAATGCGTCGAGAAAGTACCTTTGACAAACAGCGGATGATTCATTATGCGCGAATGCAAACCGATCGTTGTCTTGATCGGGCTGATATAGAATTCATCCAGAGCCCGTCGCATGATCGCAATAGCCTCCTGGCGATTGCGGCCATAGGTGATCAATTTGGCAACCATGGAATCATAATAAGGGCTGATCATGTATCCCGGATAAATATGTGTGTCAATACGTACCCCTGGACCTCCGGGCAGATTTAACTCTTCGATTTTCCCCGGTGAAGGGATAAAATTATTGTCCGGGTCTTCCGCATTGATTCGACATTCAACAGCCGCGCCTTTCAGCTGGATTGCATCTTGCTTGACTTTCAGTTTTTCGCCAGCCGCTATACGAATCTGTTCTTTTACTATATCGATCCCGGTTACCATTTCGGTTACGGGATGCTCAACCTGCACGCGTGTATTCATTTCAAGAAAATAAAACAAACCGCCGCTAGCTAAGAGAAATTCTACCGTTCCCGCTCCATGATATTTTGCAGCCTTGGCGGCCTTTATCGCTGCGTCCCCCATCTTCTTTCTTAATCTCGCATTAAGAACCGCAGAAGGTGATTCTTCCAACAATTTCTGATGCCTGCGCTGAATGCTGCAATCTCGTTCACCCAGGTGTATAATATGGCCTTGCTTGTCAGCTAAAATTTGAAATTCAATGTGTCTCGGATCGGCAACGTATTTCTCAATGTAAACAGCTCCGTTACCGAAATTAGCTTCTGCTTCATTCTGAGCCATCGTAAACGAACTCATTAAACTGATGTCGTTGTGGCAAACCCTCATCCCTTTACCACCGCCACCGGCCGCGGCTTTGATGATAACCGGATACTTAATTTTCTTAGCGATCTTTAAGGCTTCTTCTTTTGTTGCGATGGCATTGGTCGTTCCCGGAGTAACAGGCACACCGATTTTTTTTACGGCATCTCGGGCCATAATTTTATCACCCATCAAATTTATGGAATAAGGCGTTGGGCCGATGAAATTAATATGACACGACTGGCATATTTCGGCAAAGTGAGCATTTTCAGCCAAAAATCCGTATCCAGGATGAATGGCTTCAACATCCGTAATTTCTGCAGCCGAAATAATGGCCGGAATATTAAGATAACTATCCTTGCTGGTGGCCTTGCCGATACAAACGGCCTCATCGGCAAACCGAACATGGAGAGAATTTCGATCAGCTTCTGAATAAACAGCGACTGTCGCTATTCCCATCTCTCGACAGGCGCGAATTACGCGTAATGCAATTTCTCCTCGATTGGCTATAAGAACTTTTGAAAACATACGCTAGACGGATTCAATAACAAATAAGACTTGACCAAACTCAACGGGCTGGGCATTTTCTATAGGAATCTCCTTAACCTTACCGCGAACTTCTGATTTGATCTCGTTCATCAACTTCATGGCCTCAACAATACAAACAACCTGTCCGATTTCCACAATCTGCCCCACCTCCACATAAGACGCCGATTCGGGCGAAGGTGCCCGGTAAAAAGTTCCTACCATGGGAGAGGTGATATCTTTGGTATTTTTTTCTGCTGGTCCTTGAGCGGATGCTGATACAGGCGAAGGGCTGAGAACGGGAGCAGACTCGACGTGATACTGCGGCGGAATTTCCGGTAGATTCTGGAGAGAGCTTTCCGATACATTCTTTCGAATCTTGACTTTCATACCCTCTCTTTCAAGTTCGATTTCACTTAAGCCGTTTTCATTCATCAAACTTATTATTTCTTTAATTTCTTTTAAATTCATTTTTGAATCCTTTCAACATAAGTCCCCGTTCTGACGTCCAGCTTAATCCAATCTCCCTGATTAATAAACAATGGTACTTGCACAGTAGCTCCGGCATCGATGGTAGCCGGTTTTGTCCCGGACTTCGCGGTATCGCCTTTAAAGCCCGGTTCTGTTTCGATGATTTTTGCCTTAATGAAATTAGGCAGCAGGACTTTCTGCAATTTATGGTCACAAAAAATAGCGCTCAGCTCAAGATTATCCTGTAAATAATTGAATTGCTCCCCTAGCTCATCAATGGAAATCGTACACTGCTCAAAAGTTTCCTGATCCATAAGGTGAAGAGTCTGGCTAGAGCGATAAAGATACTGAAGCTTTTTCTCATCGAGGAAAACGTCTTCCAGCTTGTCGGCAGATTTAAAGGTCCTATCAATGGTAAGATCTGTTTTGAGATTCTTGAGCTTAACCCGCACAAAAGCGCTGCCCTTGCCGGGTTTCACATGGTGGTATTCACTGACAACATAAATATTGTTATCAAGCTTCAGACCCATTCCGGAGGTTATCTGGTTAATGGAGATGGTCACTTAAAACCTCAACGCCATTTTGTGTCACATGAACCATATCTTCGATTCGAATTCCGAACTGCTGAGGAATATAAACTGCCGGTTCAATCGTAAAAACCATGCCCTCTTTCAAAATTTCAGAATTCCATGAAGAAATCGCGGGGCTTTCATGTACTTGAAGGCCTACGCCATGACCCAGTGAATGACCGAAATATTTCTCTAATTTCTTACTTTTCAAATACTTTCGTGCGGCAAAGTCAATGTCTTTTGCCCTGCACCCGGGTCTGATAGACCTTATGGCTTTTCTTTGCGATTCCCGCACAAAAGAAGTAATTTCTCGAATAAGATTTGGTATTTTACCCAAAAAAAACATGCGTGTCAAGTCGGATTTATAACCACTAATATTAATACCCATATCTATTAATAAAATATCATTTTTCCGAAGTTTTCTGTCCGACACTTGAGCATGAGGAAGACAGCTGTTGGAACCTGAGGCAATAATCGGGGGAAAAGCAAAAGATGCCTGATGATTTCTTACAAAATATTCCAGTTTCAATAAGATTTGTTTTTCCGTCATTCCCGGCTCTATCACAGAACCGATGTAATTAAATGCCTTGAGATTCAAATCGACCGCCTTCTTGATCAATCTGATCTCGCTGGGTTCCTTAATGTCTCTTAAAGTTTCTACCAAGTGATCAGCAATAATCCATTTGGTTTTTGGCGGATCATCCTTTTTAAGTTTTCTGAAGGCATAACAGGTTAAATGTCGGGAATCGTATCCGATCCGAGAAACTCCGTTTTTTTTCATAAGCTGGCCAACAGACATAGAAATGGAATCTCGGTAACGAAAAACCGTTATGCCCTTAAGATGCTTTTTAGCTTCGAGATAATAACGAAAATCGGTGATGTAACAGACTTTTTCGGAGGTAATGAGAAGCCAGGATTCCCTTGACGGAAATCCAGTCAGATAGCTAATATTGACATCATCGCAAACCAGGCAAGCTTCCAAATCCTTGGCGTGCATCAAGTTAATATACTTTCTTATCCGGGAATTCATTTAGAAAGTTCTTTCGCTGTAAGATTTATTTCAACAATGGAATGAGTGCCTGAAGACCCAATAAATAGCTATACGCTCCAAAACCGCTGATCTGCCCTGTGCATACAGGAGCAATGAGTGAGGTGTGACGAAACTCTTCCCGACCGTAGATATTGGATAAATGCACTTCGACCGCCGGTAAATCGACAGCAGCAATCGCATCTCGGATAGCCACGCTAGTATGAGTATAAGCGGCCGGATTGACAAGAATCGCATTAAATCCATTTCTCTTTGCCTGACCAATAAAATCAACAATCTCTCCTTCGTGATTGCTCTGAAGAAATTCAATCTGCAATCCGTTGTTTCCAGCATATTGACTTAAAGAATCGTTGATTTCACTGAGAGTCGTTTGTCCATAGATATCATTTTCGCGGTTACCAAGTAAATCCAGATTCGGGCCATGAATAACAAGTATCTTTTTCAAGATATCCTCCTTATCAAAAATAAACTTTAGGGATTTTCGGCATCCTCAATTAGCATAATAGGAATACCGTCTTTAATCGGATATTTTTTTCCGCATTTTTTGCAACATATCTTATTGTCCTTAAGTTCCACATCCGCTTTGCATACCGGACAAGCTAAAATATCCAACAAGGTCTTATCAATCATTTGGCCTCCCTTTCTTCTCAGACACATCAACATAACGCATTTGAATTTCATATATCATCTGGTTGATCGAATCTTCCTCCTGCTTATCCAGATTATTTTTCGTTTTGTCTCTAAGCATAACCAAGGTATCGATCAGAAGCTTAGCCTGGGGAAGATTCTTCTCGGTCTTATTATCGATGGGGCTGGGTATATCTCCTAGAAAAATCATGACTTGGTACACCAGACTCGTTATATAGCCGATAAAATTGACTTGATGATCCTGCGACCCGATTCTTTCAGGGCCGATTGTTTGGCCAGGACCTTCTCCTTTTTCTCTTGGGTTCTCAATCGATTCTTTCCATGATTCATCCACGTCTTTTTCCTGTGTCATGTGCCCTCCTATTTATATGAATTTAATACCCGCATAACCCACCACGGAATCATAATCACCCGTAACCTGGCCGCTTGTTCTATAGTCAATAAGTTCAGCTTTTGTAGCTCCTAGATCCTTAACAGCTTGCAAACAGATACACGCGGCTGACACACCGCACATGCTGATATGATGATTTATGACTTTATCGGAAAGCTGCTTCGAATCTAATTGCAGCATGGCTTCAACAGCCATGCGATCAAGTTTCTTCGCTTCCTGTTGAGAAACATAATGAGACATATCCGAAGAAGCAATAATAAAAACTTCATTTTCCATCTGCAAGTCTTTAACAGATTGACTTATACTTAAAGATATATCGCGATATACTTCCTCATTAGCTGTAGAAACAAGAATTGGCACGATGGTGAAATCATCGGATAAATATTGAAGCAGAGGCACAAGGACCTCCAAGCAGTGCTCAAACCGATGGGCTTCTTGATCCGCTTCAAGGCAACGGGAATGATTCAAAAACGCCTCAGCCATATCCGAGTTTATCCCTACCTCTGCAAGAGGCGTCATCCAGCGGCCCTGAGGCATAATACTGAAAAAAGCTCCCCTGCCTGTGTGATTAGGACCAACTAAAATAATGTGCTTCTTTAGGTTACAACTTTTTAAAGTGCTGGCGGCCACCGCTCCGGAAAACTGATAACCGGCGTGCGGACATATAGCACCACGAGCACTGCCGGGATTCAGAGATGAACATTCCTCAAACAATAATTGAATCTCTCTTTCCAGCTGTGTTTTGTTATGCGAATAAAACGTACCGGCTGCAGACGGCTTGCGGATCATAATTGTTTTCCCGGATATTAATGGATGTCCAATGAATTTGTTTTAGAATATCACCCCCGTAAACAACTGTCAATAATTCGACTTGCTTATTAATAAAATTTTTTTTCGGTATTTTTCTTCCCCTCTCTTAATATCTGCGCTCCCAATCTCAAAATATCAATTTGAGTCACAATGCCGCTTAGTTTTCCTTCGGCATTTACAATCGGAAGACATCCGTATTTATGATCGACCATTAATAACAGGGCCTCGGCAACCGATTTGCTTTCATTAAGAACCGTCACATCTTTTGTCATCACATATTTAAGAATATAACCGTCCAGCAACCTTTTGTCATAATACCATTGGCCGTCATCCGTTTTTCTGGGTGGAGAAATCCGATACAGATCTCTCTGGGTAATGATCCCTCTAACCCTTCCCTTCGAATCAATAATGGGTAAATGACGGATTGCCTTCTGCTGAAATGTTTCCGCGACCAGACTGAAGATATCGTCTTCTTTTAAACAGATAACGTCTTTGGTCATGATCTCCCTAACGATAGCCTTGTTTAATAAAGTCCGGATATAATAATCCTCGCTGTGATGAAGCCGATAGTCGGAATCCGTCATGGAGCAACCTCCGTATAAGAAATAATCACATTAAATGTCAACTCCGGATATGATAAGTCGGAAGGAAACGGTGGAAACGGATCAGCCTGACGAACGCTTTTTTGACTGATTGAACGCAAATATTCAGTCGCTTGTGTTTTTTCTCGAATCAATTGAATATTTCTCAAGTTGCCGTTTTTAGACAAAACAAAAGTGAGGTAGACTTCTCCCGTATCATATTGATCATAATTAAGGTAGGCTCGTTCTCGAATTTTTTTTCTAACAATCTGATAATAGTTCTGGTACTGAGGATTATCGATCTTTTCGGATTTAATCGGCGGAACCGTGATTCTGCGTCTGACCGCTGGCATCTTCACTTGGGCCGGTTTTTTGGGAACCATATCTATTTTTCCAAATAGCTTGGATAAATCCTTAATCAGCGAAGTATCGTTTCTCGGTTTTCTAAGACGAACATCCGTTCGCTTTTCAGGACCCCTCAATGTAGATAAAGTGTCCTTCGAATCGTTTTCTTCGGAGCGCTTGATAGAACCGCTTTCAAAGTAAACAACTTCCATTGATTCCTTGGGCTTCCAAAGAAGAGAATTTTTTAGAAAAGATATTCTTAAGAAGAATGCAAAATGAATCAAAGCAGAACAGATAATAGCCCAGCGAAAAATTTTATTTTCCATCTGAATAAAAACGGATCTCAATATTTCCGAAACCATACTTCTTTGCACATAAAGACAAAAAATCGCACCGTATCTTTCAGGGGATCTATTTTACTGCGCTCATTCTGGTAAATAGTTTGAATATCAACGCTTCGAATGGAAAATCCCTTGCGGCTGGCTCTGGTGAGAACTTCTGTTTCGATTTCAAAACCGCTTGAATTTAATCGGATTTTTCTTAAAACCTTCGAAGGAATATAACGAAATCCACACTGAGTATCGGTGATTTTTTGCTTGCATGCAGCCGAAATGATCAAAGACATCAGTTTATTCGTAATTAAACGAATGAGGGGCATCCCCTGGGGTTTATGCATCCGTGTTCCGTTGATAATGTCTCCGGAATTCTCTTTGGCCTTATGAATTAATCTGTCAATATCCGTCACGGCATGCTGTCCATCACCATCCATGGTGATAACGCCGTCATAATCATGTTCTTGAATATAGTGAAATCCGTCTTGCAGCGAAACTCCTTTGCCCATTTTTTTCGCGTGAGACAAAACAACGGCGCCCTCCTTTTGGGCGATAGAGCCTGAAGAATCCTCAGAGCCATCATCGACAACAATCACGTCCAGATTCATCTTCCTGATCTGAGAAACAATCTGACCAATTTCACTTGATTCGTTGTGAACCGGAATTAAAATACAAATGTTCATGAGATCCAGAACTTTCGGAACATCAGCCATTGAGCGGGATGCTGTCTTATCTTCTTTTCAATGACCGAAGTATAGGCACGCATTAACTGAAGGACACTTTCTTCTTCATCTAGAGACATGTCTGGAGAAAGTGGTGCTTCAAAAGCTAAATGCAGTTTGTTTTTTTTGTCGCGGATCAAAAAAGCCGGTACAATCGGAACATTGAGTTTTCTCGAAAAAGCGGCAGCGCCCCGAGGAATCAGTGTCTTTTTTCCTAGAAAATCTATCACTTCCCCCGATAAGCTAAAATCCCTATCAGCCGCCATCGCAACAAATTTATTATCCCTAAGCGCTTCAATGCACTTGCGCAAAGCGATATTGGTAGGAATAACGATCAGCCCCTTTGCCTTTCGTTGGCGGTTGAAAAATTCATTGACGGATCGTTCTTTGTGAGGCAGCGCAATGACAACAGTTGGATATCCCAATAAGCTGACAATAAAAGATCCCAGCTCCCAATTACCCAAATGAGCAGTAATTAATATAGCCCCCCGTCCCTGCTTACGCATATCATCCAATATATATTGGTTCTCTATTTTAATATTTTTCCGCACAAACTGCCGATCAATAAATTTTTCCGTTCGAAAGAATTCCACCAAATAGCGTCCAAAATTTCTAAAAACTTCACGCACTAATGATTTGAGATTATCTTTACGACCCAAAATACACTGAAGATTATTAGTCACGATTTTTCTGTCTCGAATGGCAAAGAAATAATGCAAATCGGATAAAAAGATGCCTAAATTATAAGCCGCTTTCAGGGGAAGTATATTGGCTAGCCAAATTCCTATTTGGTAAATGTAGTATTTAAACATGATTTTTGGTTAAGAGCGATTTGCGCGATATGATGAGCCGAACGGGGTCGCCCATAAAAAAAAGCCGCTTCAGCCATTTGCTTCAGACGCTGGTCGTCTTTGAGTAATCTTTGGATTTCTCCTCCCAAAGTCTTTACGTTTTTAACGTGACAGGCGATTTTTTTCTCCGTCAGGAATTTGGTATTATGCATTTCCTGTCCGGGGATAGGTTTAACGATCATAAGAGGCAATCCCTTAGCCAATGACTCGCTGACAGTCATACCCCCGGCTTTCGTAATGACAAAACTTGCGATCTCCATTAATTGATCAATATTATCTGCAAATTCATATGTTAGAATTTTCCGACCGTTTTTAAGTCTCACCTTCTTAAGCCAGCGAAGGATCTTTCTATTCGTTCCGGCAACAACGATGAGCTGGAAATCCATAGTTGAGTCTTTCAGAGCACGCACCGCTTCCCGAATGGGACCTAACCCTTGCCCTCCTCCCATAATCAGTATGGTGGGTATGCTTTCATCTAATTCCAGTCTTTTAATAATCGTTTTGCGGTCATGCTGGATGCCAAATTTCGGGTCTATTGGAATACCGCAGACTTTGATTTTTTGTTGATCAACACCTTTATTAATAAGCTTTATTTTAATTTCTTCAGCAGGAACGATATAATAATCAATGGTATTGTAAATCCAATAAGAATGGGGAGCAAAATCTGTCAAAACGCCAATCAATGCGATAGGCAAATGATACGTTTCTTTATAGTCGGCAACCATACCGCAGGGAAAGGCTTGCGTGCAAATCACCGTATCCGGCTGAAACTCGGCAAATAGTTTTGCCAATTTTTCATGCTTTGATTTGTGAATCGCTTGCTTGATAACCTGGGTTCCCTTAAAAACCTTGGGATTATCGTAAAGATAATCCCATAGTCTCGGCGTCCTTTTAATAACGCTTAAGTAGGCCCTGTTGACGATTTTCTCTATCAGCGGATAGGTAAAATTAAAACCATTGATTCTTTTGATCTTCGTGGCAGGATCAATATCGATCAGGGCCTTCTCGATAGCTTTGCAAGCTTGGCTGTGACCAGAAATCTCTGAAATGTAGAGAAGAAGCACGCGCATAAATTTATTCGATCGTTGCTATCACAGATCCAATGGGAACCTCTCGTCCGGATTGAAAATAGATTTCCTTAAGTCGACCGGAACAGGGCGAGGGAAGCTCAAAAGATGCCTTGTCTGTAACAAGCTCAACAATATCATCGTCTTTTTTAATATCGTCACCGATATCCACATACCATTGTGCAATCGTGGCTAACTCTATACCTTCGCCTAAATCGGGTAATGTTATCTCAACCATACAGCCCCTCTTGATTTAAATACATCACTTGGAAAATATCCTTAAATCGTTCCATAAAACGGGATTTCACTAAAGACATCGAGACCTCGCGGCTCATAATTTCCTTAAGAGATGTCATAGCGACATCCAATCCGCAGGGTTTGATTAGGGTAAAGTATTCCATATTCGTATTAACATTGAGAGCTGCTCCATGAAGCGAAATCCACTTTTTCGCACCAATTCCAATGGATGCGATCTTCTTTGATTTAATCCAAACACCTCTTCGAGAAGAAACCTTGCTGGCCTTGATATCAAAAAAGACCAGTAATTCGATAAGGACCTGTTCTAGTTTCAGCATATACATTTTCAAATCTTTGCCATAGTGGTGAAGATCAATGATCGGATAAATAACAAGCTGCCCGGGACCATGAAATGTAACTTCTCCTCCTCGGTTTGTGGTGGATAAATCTATTTCCAAATCCAAACGACTTTGCTTATCCACTAAAATATGCGAAGAATCCGAAAGACGCCCCAGTGTAAAAATAGGAGTATGCTCGCAAAATATCAGAGAAAATACTCCTTGATCGCAAACATCCTGCAACCTTTTCATTTGAAAGCGATAGGCCTGTGTAAATGAAACACAGCCCAAATCATAAACCCGACAGGGATGTAACTGTTTCATATGCAAGATATTATACCAAAAGTCAATAAAAAGAAAAGCCCCGTTATAAAACTTCAATTGTTTCTAACGAGGCTCCGAGCAACGAGAAACTTATTTACGGCAGAGCTTTGACTCTCTTGCAAATGGCTTGCGCCATTTCCTGTGTCCCTACGGCCGTAGGATCATTGCGATCAGCTTTTAAGTCATAGGTTACATCTTTCCCTTCCTTTAAAACATCGGCAACAGCTTGCTCGAGACGATCGGCAGCTCTCGACTCATTTAGATACCGAAGCATTAAAACACCGGAAAGGATTGTTGCGGTAGGATTAACTTTGTTTTTTCCCGCATATTTTGGCGCCGAACCGTGGACGGGTTCAAATAGAGCCATCTCTTTGCCTATATTAGCGCCTGGGGCTATGCCCAGACCTCCAATCAGACCAGCGCATAGATCAGAAATAATATCGCCGTAAAGATTAGGAAGGACCAGCACATCGTAATGCTCTGGTCGCTGAACGAGCTGCATACACATATTATCGACAATGACATCCTGAAACTCCACTCGTCCTTCGTATTTCTTGGCAGCCATCCTACCCATTTCAAGAAAAAGACCATCGGTATATTTCATAATATTGGCTTTATGAACTACGGCCACTTTCTTTCTGTTGTTCTTCAGGGCATAGTCGAATGCAAATTCAATAACCCGTTGGCTGCCGGATATAGAAATCGGCTTGATCGAAATAGCCGAATCATTTTTAATTTTTCTGCACTGAAGTTGATTACATAGATCGATAACCTTTACGGCGGCGTCACTGTTAACCTCGAATTCGACACCGGCATATAAATCTTCGGTATTTTCTCGAATAACCACTAAATCAATATTCCTTGTCTTCGCTTTTGTACCCTCATAATATTTGCTGGGCCGCACACATGCAAAGAGATCCAAAGCATGCCTTAAGTGAACATTGACCGAACGAAATCCCCTGCCAACAGGAGTGACGATCGGGCCTTTAATGGCAACTTTATTTTTCTTGATGGAATCGATAACATGATCGGGTAGAGGAGTCCCATATTTCTCAATAGCTGGCTCCCCGACTATCTGAGTATCCCATTCAATGCTGACTCCTGTAGCCTCAACACATTTCTTCATTGCTTCAGCCACTTCAGGTCCAATACCATCTCCGGGAAGAAGACTAACGCGAATCATGAAACATCCTTTTCTTAAAAAGATTAGAGTTGTTTAAATTCTTCAGGATTTTTGGCCTTTGCCAGTGCGACTTCATAGCTGATCACGCCGGACTGATAAAGCTCTTTCAAGGACCGGTCCATCGATTTCATTCCATACTGGCCGCCGGTTTGAATGATTGTGGGGATCTGCTCGATTTGCTGTTCTCGTATCAGATTGCGCACACTGGGAGTCGCAACCATAATTTCCGTGGCAAGAACTCGACCGGTCCCGCTGGCTCTGGGAAGAAGCAATTGAGACACCACTCCCTGTAAACAGTCAGAAAGTTGCAATTTGACCTGTTGCTGCTGGTGAGGCGGGAAAACATCGATGATACGTTCAATCGTCTGAGGGGCATCGGGCGTATGGAGTGTCGCCAAAACTAAGTGACCGGTCTCCGCTGCGGTCAAAGCAGTTTGAATTGTCTCTAAATCTCTCATCTCACCGACAACGATAATATCCGGATCCTGCCGGAGGCACCGCTTTAAGGCCTCGGCAAAAGATCTTGTATCCGCATGAACCTCGCGCTGCTTAATGAGACATTCCTTATTATGATGGATATACTCGATAGGATCTTCAATGCAGATAACCAAATTTTTTCTTTCATTATTAATCAACTCAATCATCGCCGCCAATGTTGTTGTCTTACCCATACCGGTCGGCCCCGTCACAAGCACAAGTCCGTTTGGACGTCGGGCCAGATCGGTTACAACCGTTGGCAATCCTAATTCATCAATGGAAGGAATAAAAAGCGGAATTCGTCGGAATGCCGCCTCGGTTGCGCCCTTCTGGAGGTGCACATTGGCTCGGAATCGATCCAGACCCGGCAAGGAAAGGGAAAAATCCAATTCGAGATCTCTTTCAAACTGTTCTTTTTGCTGATCGGTCAGAACACTATAAATCATTTTCTTTAACTTTTCTCGAGTCAAGGGTTCATGCTCTGTTAAAACTAGATTTCCGTCAACTCGAATAACAGGGGGCGAATTCTCTGTCAAATGAAGGTCTGACGCATTCTTCTCGATAGTCAACATCAATAAATCCCGAAATTCCATAGCGTTACCCTCTTTTAAAAAATAATATTTTTAAGAATCCCCTCGATCGATCCACCGTTTGATTCTCCTGACACCCTCTATAATATGCTCTTGACTGGTCGCATAGCTCAAGCGGGCATAACCTTTGGCGCCAAACCCATCACCGGGAATCATGGCAACCTTCTCCTCATCGAGAATCCCATTGACTACTTGAAAAGAATCCTCTCCCAGCCGACTTATATCACAAAAAACATAAAAAGCGCCCTGTGGTTTAATATATCGAATTCGTTCAATTTGATCCAGTTCTTTAAGGATGAGATCTCTCCTTTGTCGAAACTGATCGCGCATTTCTTCAACCCTCTTATGGCCGTGTTCTAAAGCCTCCAATGCGGCCTTTTGACTAATAGAGCAGGGATTCGAGGTAGAATGATCTTGAATATTTTTTACGTTTTTAACAATATCCTGAGAAGCTCCAATAAAACCAATCCTCCAACCGGTCATAGCATAAGCCTTAGATGTCCCATTAACCGTAATGGTTCTCTGGAAAATATCCTGATTTAATGACCCGATGGAAACATAAGGTGAATCAGTAAAATTTAGTTTCTCGTAAATCTCATCACTAATGACTAGAATGTCTTCTTGTACACAAACCTCAGCAATAGCCTCGAGTTCTTCTTTTTCATAAACCATACCGGTTGGATTGGACGGAGAATTCAGAATCAGTGCTTTGGTCTTTTCGGTGATCTGGGCTCTGAGTTGTTCGGCTGTTAATTTGAATTGCTGGGCATCTCCTGTCTCAATAATTCTTGGAACTCCTCCGGCAATCTTGATCATTTCTGGATAGCTGACCCAGAAAGGAGAAGGAACAATTACCTCATCTCCTTCATTGACAATAACCTGGATCACATTAAATAAAGAATGTTTTGCCCCACAGGAAACGGCAATATGAGACACCTCGTAGCGAAGATTATTATCTTCCTTAAATTTCCGGACGATGGCCTCCCGCAAGGCTAGAAACCCAATGCTCGGAGTGTATTTTGTGAAACCTTCTTGGATGGCTTTAATAGCGGCTTGATTAATAAAATCAGGCGTATTGAAATCTGGTTCACCAGCGGCAAAATTAATAACATCGTGCCCCTGCGCTTTAAGAGCTTTGGCTTTTGACGTAAGAGCCAGCGTTGCGGAAGGAACAACGGATTGAATACGCTTATTGATTTCCATAAATAGATACGTTTAAGGAATTAAAAGACAGAAGCTATTTCTTTTTTCGCTTAAAGATGCCTTTTAATCCGCCCAAAGATTTCTTTCTGGATTTGTCTTCATTTTTTTCTTTCGCTTCTTTTTCTTTCTTGGCCTTTTTGGTTTTCGGCTGAAATCCACCTTTAGCCTCTTTAACGTCGTTGTCAGAAGCGGATTCTTTCTCTATTTTGGTTTGGACTTCCTGAGTCCCATCAGTTTGAATTTTTTGCGAATTTTCTTCGATTGCCTTGACTTTCTTTTTGGATTTCTTTTTTGAAGTAACTGCCGCAGGCGCTTCCCATTCGGTCAGCTCTAAGAAAACGATCGACGCATGGTCACCTCTTCGCTCGGTTAAGGGAATAATACGGGTATAGCCCCCCTGGCGGTTTTTGAATTTGACGGCAATCGTTTTAAAAAGATCGCTAACAAGCTGATGGCTGCATAAAATTGAGAAGGCTTTGCGACGCGCAGCTAATGTATCTCTTTTTCCGAGAGTGATCAATCGCTCGACTGTTTTTCGCGCCTCTTTTGCTTTGGCTTTAGTTGTTTTGATTCGCTTAAATTTTAAAGTCGCACGGGCTAAATCTCTTATGGTTGCCTTACGCAGACTTCTGTTTCGACTCAATCGATTTCCTGACTTTTTGTGTCGCATCGCTGTGTTTATTCCTTCTTTCTTAGTTTCTTCATATCGACTTTCATGCCTAAACTTAAGCCCATGGCCTTCAGAAGATCATTGATCTCGGTAAGAGATTTTTTGCCGAAATTACGAAATCCTAAAAGCTCTGATTCGCTCTTTCTCACCAGCTCCCCAATGGTATCAATATTGGCTTCTTTTAAACAATTGGCGCTTCTTACAGAAAGCTCCAGCTCGGAAATGGGTAGTCGCAACTTTTCGTAAACCGCCTTTTCTTCGGCCGTAACCTCTTCTTCTTCCTCTTCTTCTTCCGGTAATTGTCCATAGCTTACAAAAACATCAAGGTGCCGCTGAAGAATGTTCGCCCCATAGAGTAAGGCCTCTTTAGGGCTGATCCCTCCGTTGGTCCAAATTTCAAAAATCAAACGGTCGTAATCAGTGCGCTGTCCAACGCGGGTATTTTCGACACGAAAATTAATTCTCACTATAGGCGTAAAGATCGAATCTGTCGCAATAGTACCGACCGGCGCATCTTCTTTTTTGTTTTGATCCGCTGGGACATAACCTCGGCCACGGGAAACCTCCATTTCCATATGAAATTTTGTATCCTGAGTTAAGGTAGCGATCAGTAAATTCGGATTAAGTATTTCAATAGTTTCATCACATATAATGTCTTTCGCTCGGATTTCTCCTTTTTTGTCAGCTTTGATATAAATCGTTTTGCTGGTTTTAGAATGGGATCTTAAGACAAGTTTCTTGATATTTAAAACGATATCGGTCACGGGTTCATAGACGCCAGGAATCGTTGTGAATTCATGCTGTACGCCCTCAATGCGTATGGCCGTCACAGCTGAACCTTCAATCGAAGAAAGCAAGATCCGGCGAAGAGAGTTTCCAAGCGTTACTCCATAACCTCTTTCGAAAGGTTCTGCCAAAAATTTTCCATATTCATTGTTGTAAACGGATTCATCGCAGTCTAATCGTTTTGGCATCTGGAAATCTTTCCATTTTATCCCCATGTGCTTCCTCCTAAATCCTGTAGTATCTGTGTGTTATGTATTATCGTGAATAAAGCTCGACGATAAGCTGTTCATTCACATTAAATAGAATATCTTCCCGATTGGGAAGCCGTTTGATCTTGCCTTTAAAATGATCGGGATCATCCGCCAACCATTCGGGAGCTGCCCGATCTTTTGTCACTTCAATGTTTTCCTTGACACGCTTGATCATCTTTCCATCAATCTTCATCGTGATTTCTTGGTCCTTCTTAACCAAAAATGACGGAATATTGACCTTTCGGTCATTAACTGTCACGAAGCCATGAGTCACAAATTGCCGGGCCTCTTTTCGAGAAGTTGCGAATCCAAGCTGAAAGATTACGTTATCCAGGCGTCTTTCCAGCAACTGCAAAAGCACTTCACCGGTAACACCCTTGCCGCGTTCCGCCTTCGCAAAATAACTGCGAAATTGCTTCTCCAATAGACCATAGATCCTTTTAACCTTCTGTTTTTCCCGAAGCTGAATTCCAAAGTTTGATAGTTTAACGCGGCGAGAACCATGCTGACCGGGAGCATACTCTCTGCGCATCAAAGCACAACGGTCCGCATAACAACGATTTCCTTTTAAAAATAATTTTTCACCTTCTCGCCTACATAACCGGCAATCCGGTCCGATATATCGAGCCATCTGCACCCTTTCCTTTAAACTCGTCTCTTCTTTCTGGGACGACAACCATTATGCGGAATCGGCGTAACATCTTTGATCGAAGTTACTTCCAGACCGGCAGACTGAAGCGCCCGAATAGCTGATTCACGCCCTGAGCCCGGCCCTTTTACGTAAACCTCAACTGACATAATCCCAAGGTCCTTAGCCCTTTTAGCGGCATCCTGGCTTGCGATCTGAGCCGCAAAAGGTGTCGATTTTTTTGAACCCTTAAATCCGACATGACCTGGTGTGGACCATACGATGACATTACCCTGCTTATCGCAAATGCTAATGATCGTATTGTTGAATGTGGCGTAAATATGAACAATGCCACTGGTGATTCCCTTTAATGATTTCTTTTTTACTTTTGTTACTTTCTTAACCATGTGTCCATCCTAAATTATTTTTTTGATGTCCCCACGGATCGTCTTTTGCCTTTCCGTGTTCTTGAATTCGTCCGGGTTCTTTGGCCACGGGCGGGTAAGCCTTTTTTATGACGAGCTCCCCGATAAGACCCGATGTCAATCAACCGGCGAATATTTTGATGAACTTCTCGTCGCAAGTCGCCTTCCACACGATGATTCTTCTGGATTATGGCAGTAACACGAGCAACTTCTTCATCCGTCAAATCTTTTGCTTTCTTGTCATAGGAAATATTCGCCTCGTCAAGAATCTTGCGAGACGAGGTTAATCCAATCCCATAAATATAGCGAAGAGATGTTTCAATATGCTTTTCTTTATTAAGATCAATACCGAGTATTCTAGGCATACTTCACTTATCCTTGTCTTTGCTTGTGTTTCGGATTGGAGCAAATTACTCGTACAACCCCACGTCGTCGCACGATATGACATTTGCCACAAATTCTTTTTACTGAAGATTTCACTTTCATTTATTTATTCCTGTAAGTTATGCGTCCCCGAGATAAATCATATGGGGAAAGTTCAACCTTTACTTTATCTCCCGGAAGAATGCGAATAAAATGCTTCCTGATCTTACCGGATATGTGAGCGAGAATAACATGCCCATTATCCAACTCCACGTGAAACATGGCATTGGGTAATGCCTCTTTGACAACTCCTTCAACCTCTATAAGGTCTTCTTTGGCCATTTCTTTATTCCGTCAAAATTATCGGCCCATTCGCCGTAATAGCTATAGTATGCTCAAAATGTGCTGAGCAACTTCCATCCTGCGTTACCACCGTCCAACCATCTTTAAGAACACTGGTTTGCCAGGAACCAATATTTGCCATGGGTTCAATGGCAAAAACCATACCTTCAAGTAATATTGGGCCTTGATGAGGCTTTCCAAAATTGGGAATCTCAGGTTCCTCATGCAATGATTCCCCGATTCCATGACCGACAAAATCTCGAACCACAGAAAAATGCTTTTCCTCGATTCGTTTTTGAATCGCATGAGAAATATCACTAAGATGATTGCCGATTTGCGCCTGATCAATGCCTTCAGCAAGCGCTTTTCGAGTCACATCAATCAACTGACGTTGCCTCTGGCTAATCTGACCCAACCCAACAGTAAATGCCGTATCAGAGAAAAACCGGCCATGCTTGATTCCAATATCAATGCTTAACAAATCCCCATTTTTAACCAGCCGGTCTTTGCGAGGAATTCCGTGAACAACTTCCTGATTAAGGGACACGCAAGCACAGGCCGGATAGCCACGATAACCTTTAAAGGCCGACTGCACCTTATGTTTTTGGATCAACTGCTCTGCCTTAAAGTCAATATCTTTAGTTGATATTCCAATTTTTAAAGAACTTCTAATTCCTGCGCGAATTTCCGCTAATATCTGACCCGCTTCCTTTAAGACGCGAATCTCTTCAGGAGTCTTCAGCTTAATGTTGACGCTCGGTTTCATGGAACAAATCGATAATCTGCTTGCGTACTTTTTCAGCATTTCGATCGCCATTGACCTTAACCAATTTGTTCTGCCTTTGATAGTGGGAAATGACCGACTGCGTGTTCTTCATGTAAACATCCATCCGTTTCTTGATGGTTTCCTCATTATCGTCAGGCCTTTGATAAAGCTCTCCCTGACATTGATCGCAAACACCATCCTTCTTGGGAGGTTTATTGCCCACATGAAAGAGTGCTCCGCAATCGCGGCAAACCCTACGACCGGTAAGTCGCTGAGTCACAACAGGAAGAGTCGCCTCCATAAAAATTGTGGCATCGATCGGCTGCTGAATATCATCCAATATCTGATCCAGGCTCTCAGCTTGTTGTTCGGTTCTGGGAAATCCGTCTAAAATGTATCCCTCACTTCTTGAATCTGATTGCACCGTCAGCTTATTCTTGATCATTTGCGTCACAATCTCATCAGGAACAAGGCCTCCGCTTTCCACGAATTTCTTAACTTCCTTTCCCAAATCAGAATTCTTTTTCATCTCCTCGCGGAGGAGATCACCGGTTGAAATATGTAAAAGATTGAACTCCTTAGCCAATAGCTTTGCTTGAGTTCCTTTTCCTGCTCCGGGAGGCCCCAATAAAACTATTCTCATCGACGACCCCTCACTTGGCCTGATTTTAAAAATCCATCATAATGCCTCATCAGTAACTGGGATTCGACTTGCTTCAATGTATCAAGCATAACCCCAACCATAATCAAAACGCCTGTGCCTCCAAAGAACGACGCAACTAAATAAGGAACTTTGAAGGCCGCCATGATGGCGTCCGGCATAATAGCTATAGCACAAATAAACAAGGCCCCGGCCAAAGTGATGCGCGTCATCGTAAAATCCAGAAAATCAGCTGTCGGTTTTCCTGGACGCACACCGGGAATAAAACCACCGTATTTCTTCATATTTTCAGCGATATCAACCGGATTAAAAACAATAGCTGTATAAAAATAACAAAAAAAGATAATCAAGACGGCGTAAATAATATAGTAAATGGGCGTTCCCCGTGTCATCATATTAGCGAAAGCCAAAAGTTTTTGATTATTGAGAAAGCTCGCGATTGTTGCCGGAAAAAGAATCAGAGATTGGGCAAAAATTATAGCAATGACACCGGCCGTATCCACTTTCAAGGGAATAAAAGTGCTTTGTCCGCCATAAACCCTTCTGCCTACTACGCGCCGGGCATATTGCACCGGAATCTTTCTTTGCCCCTGCGTAATAAGAGTGATTGAAAAAATAACGGCGATTAAAAAGAAAATCATAACCACCAGTGTGAGGGGCTGAATCTGACGCGCAGCAGCTGTTTTGGGTGATAAAAGCAGAATCAGATTATTGATTGCTGCCGGAGCACTAGAAATAATGCCCACGCAAATAATTAAGGAAATGCCGTTTCCAATACCTTTTTCTTGAATTTGCTCACCCAGCCACATGAGAAGCAATGTTCCGCAAGTCAAAGTAATCATAGTTGTTAAACGAAATCCCCAGCCGGGATTTTCCACAACACGCAAATTTTCAAACATCTGCGGACTCTCCAGCCAAAGGGCAATGAAATACGACTGCACCAGAGATAATACCAATGTCCCATATCGTGTGTACTGATTGATTTTCCGATATCCCTCCTGCCCTTGCTTAGATAATTTCTCCAGCGCCGGAATAACAGCCGTTAAAAGCTGCATTATAATAGAAGAAGAAATATACGGCATAATTCCGAGGGCAAAGATTGTCAATTTTTGAAGCGCGCCTCCCGAAAACATATTCATGATATTAAAAATTGTCCCCCCGCCGGCTTTAGTGCTCATCGTCCGAAAATATTCCGCCAGCATAGCTCCGTTGACACCAGGCGTGGGAATATAGCAGCCCACACGATAAGCGATAATAATACCTAACGTAAATAAAATCTTCTTTTTCAGATCAGGGATTTTTAAACAATTGGCAAATGCGCTAAGCATACTAATTTTCTTTTATCGTTTGAACCGTTCCGCCAGCTTTTTCAATTTTTTCTTGCGCGCTTTTGGAAAAATAATGAGCGGCAATTTTAAGGGGCTTCTTAATTTCCCCGTCACCTAAGATCTTAATTGTTCTCTTTGTGCTTCGGATTAATCCATGATTTTTCATAAATTCAGCATCAATTAACGTATCTTCCTTAAAACGATTCAAACTGCCTACTTTCACTAATTGATGTATTTTTGGATGCTTACTTCGAAAACCGATTTTGGCCAAACGTCTGATCAAAGGAACCTGGCCCCCTTCCAGCGAATTAAGGATACCTCGCCCAGATCTGGCTTTCTGGCCTTTATGCCCTCGGCATGATGTTTTACCGTGACCGGATCCGTGGCCGCGACCAACAATCTTTCTCTTTTTACGAGCCTTCTTCGATTTCTTCAGTTCATGAATCAGCATTGCTTTCCTCTTGCTGCGCTTTTTCTCCTTGCGAAGACTGCTCAGTCTTGAGAGCCTTGAGCCGACTGAGCCCATCAATCGTTGCCTTAATAACATTAAGCGGATTATTTGTTGTATGACACTTTGTCAATATATTGTGAATTCCGGCCGCATCGCAGACCGCCCGAACAGGGCCAGCAGCAATAACACCGGTTCCCTCTGCAGCCGGCTTGAGTAAAACCCGTGCAGCTCCGCATTTTCCGATAATTTCATGCGTGATGGTGGATTGCCTCATGGGCACCTTGATCATATTCTTTTTTGCGCCGGCCAGCGATTTTCTGATAGCCGCCGCCACGTCATTGGCTTTACCCAAATAATATCCTGTCTTACCTTTTGTATCTCCAACAACAACCAAAGCACTAAAAGAAAGTTTTTTCCCGCCCTTGGTAACTTTAGCCACGCGATTAATTTTAATGACTTTTTCAATAACTTCCGATTGAACATCCCCTGCGGACGACTTTAAAGTCTTCTTGTTCGGCCTTCCTTTTTTGACATAAGATTTCTTTTTTTCAGAAATAATATCATTCTTCCTTGCTGTCGATGGGGACCGCTCCTCTTGTTGCTGCTCCGCATTGTTTTGATCAACGGAAGTCTCTTTTACCTCTTTGGCTTTCAGGTTCTCTTTTGGTTGATTCTCTTTTTCTTGATTATCCATTATAGCTTCATCCCACCTTTTCTGGCTGCTTCGGCAAAGGCTTTGATTCTTCCATGATAAAGATAACCGCAGCGGTCAAAGCAAACCTTTTTGATGCCTTTTTCACCGGCGAGTTTGGCAAACTCTTCGCCAAAAAGACTCGCGGCTTTGATATTCCCTGCATTTTTGACTTTGCTCTTAAATTCCTTATCGGTAGTAGAGGCGCCGAATAAAACCTTTCTCTTAACATCATCAACAATATGGGCCTGCAAATTGGTATTGCTGCGATGAATACACAGACGGGGAACTTCACCATTTCCTTGGATTTTCTTTCGAATCCTTCTGTGTCGTGCTTCTCTTTTTTGCTCTTTTTCTGATATCATAATTACTTGGTGACAGATTTTCCTTGTTTTTGACGAACGACCTCATCCGCATAGCGAATGCCCTTACCCTTATAGGGTTCAGGAGGTTTAATCCGGCGAATTCGACTGGCCACTTCCCCCAGCAATGCTTTATCGATTGATTCCAGCTCGATTTCGGTCGGTTTTCTTAATTTGACATTCACGCCTTTAGGGACATCAAAGAACACAGGATGACTAAGACCAACACTAAATTCAATCTTATCTCCTTGTAAATTTGCTCGATAACCGACCCCTCGAATTTCCAAATCTTTCTTATGACTCTGGGTAACGCCTGTTAGCATATTGCTCAGGATAGCTCGAATCGTACCGTGATTGGAGCGCGACTGTTTGGAATTATTCAGTCGACGGACTTCAATTTTATTATCTTTAGTCTCCACTTCGATCCCATGCGGGATATCGAGCGAGAGCTTCCCCTTTGAGCCTTCAATGAAAACAGAACCGTTATTGACTGCTACTTTGACTTCTTTAGGGATTTGTATTGGAACTTTACCGACACGTGACATAATAAATTACCAAACGTAACAGAGAATCTCTCCTCCAATTTTTTCTTTCCGGGCTTGGCGATCTGACATAACACCCCGCGATGTTGAAATCACCGCAGAACCTAAACCGTTCAAAACTCGGGGAATTTCATCATGCTTCACATATTTCCGCAACCCCGGCCTGGAGACTCGCTTCAAGCCAATAATCACCGGCTCATTATTGGTCTTATATTTTAAATATACTTTTAATGTCCCTTGCTTTGTATTCGATAATGTTCGAAAATCCTCGATATATCCATCATTCCTAAATATCTCCAAGATTTTCTTAGAAATTTTGGATGCAGGAACATCAACGCTGTCTTTTTTAACGTTGGACGCGTTTCGAATGCTTGTTAACATATTGCTAATCGGATCATTGAGTGACATAGAATTTCCTTCTTTTACCAGCTAGCTTTCTTAACGCCCGGAATTTCACCTTTCCAGGCCAGCTCACGAAAACAAATGCGACACAAAGAAAATCGGCGCAAATATCCTCGGGAGCGCCCGCAGAGTTTGCAGCGATTCACTTTCCTGGCGGAATATTTTGGCTTTCGTTGCGCTTTATAAATCCAGCTTGTTTTGGCCATAAGATTTCTACCCTCTTTTACTATTTTGTAAACGGCATACCGAAAAAACGCAATATTTCGAAAGTCTGCTCTCGGGGTCCGTGATTAAAAACAAATGTGATATCCATTCCCTGTGAACGCTGAATCTGGTCAAGGCTAATCTCCGGAAAGATACCTTGCTCCTTGAGTCCAACTGTATAGTTTCCTTCTCTATCGAATGAATTCTTCGGCACCCCATTGAAATCCCGGATACGAGGCAAAGCCACATTGATCAATCGATCCATGAATTCATACATTTTCTGTCGACGCAATGTTACCTTGCAGCCAATCGCAACGCCCTTTCGGATTTTAAAATTAGAGACGGCCTTTTTGGCTCTTCGAATGATTGGTTTTTGCCCGGTAATAGCTGCCATTTCGCTGGATGCTTTTTCCAAAATCTTGGGATCATCAATGGCTTCACCCACTCCCATATTGATAACAATTTTCTCAAGCACGGGAAGAGACATCGCGTTATCAATATTGAACTTCTCCTTCATTGCCGGGATGATTTCGTCTTTATATTTTTCGGCTAATCGAGGCCTCATTTTAAATCGCTGCTCCACATTTTTGGCATTCCCTAATTTTGCTACCATCATTAAGAACCCCAACTTTAATTCGTGTAGCTTTATTACACTGCTTGCAATAAGGCATCAAATTGGAAAGATGAATCGGATTCTCGATCTCGATAATTCCACCCTGTTGATCCTGCTGCGTGCGCCGTCTAGCCTTTTTAACCATATTGATATTTTCAACAATCGCTTTCTGCTGCTTGGGAAATAGATGAAGAATCTTCCCTTGTTTGCCTTTATCTTTTCCCGCAACAACCATCACTTGATCATTTTTCTTAACACGAAACATTTAGACAACCTCTGGAGCTAATGAGACAATTTTCATAAATTCCATATTTCTGAGTTCCCGAGCAACTGGACCAAAAACACGTGTTCCTTTCGGGTTTCCGGCGTCATCCACAATGACGATAGCATTGGTATCAAACCTAACATAGGTTCCGTCATTACGTCGAATTGGTGCTTTTGTGCGGACAATCACGCCTTTCGCAACAGTTCCCTTCTTAACGGCAGCATCCGGAGCCGATTCTTTAATGTTCACCTTAACGATATCGCCGATTTGAGCCATCTTGCGTCCCTTTCGGTTGAGAACGCCAATAAATGATGCTTTTCGCGCACCCGAATTATCAGCTACATTTAATAATGTTCGAAGATAAATCATTTCGCTTGCCGAATATCTTTAATAATCCATCTTTTGTCTTTAGAAAGTGGGCGAGTTTCAGCAATCGTCACCCTATCACCCACCTTGGAAGCATTTTTCTCATCATGGGCCTTAAAACGGGTTGAGCGTCTGATATTCTTTTGATAGATTTTATGCTTGGACATCCACGGTACACTGACCACTCGCGTTTTGTTCATTTTGTCGCTAACGACAATCCCGTTAAAAACTTTACGATAGTTTTTTTGCTGTTCCATCCTGTTCTCTCTCTTTTAAAATAGTCTGAATACGAGCAATATTTCTTTTTATATTGCGAAATCGACCGGGCTTCTCGACCTGACCGAATTGCTTTTGAAAGTTCAAATTAAAAAGTTCCTTTTTCAGAGACTTTTCTTTATTCTGAAGCTCGCTTTTATCCAAATCTCTCAGTTCTTTTGCTTTCATTATTAATTTACCTTATTTTTCAGCAGCCCTTGAGACAAATCTTGTTCTCACGGGCATCTTAAATGCTACTAATCGGAAAATCTGTCTGGCAAATTCCTCAGGAACTCCACTGATTTCAAATAAAATGCAGCCTCTCTTCACTAACGCTTCCCAATGGTCAAGATCGCCTTTGCCTTTTCCCATCCGTGTTTCGGCAGGTTTTTTGCTTATGGGTTTATGAGGAAATATCTTAATCCATAATTTCCCTGCACCGCGTAATTTTCTAACAATCGTGACTCTGGCCGTTTCCAGATGATTATTGCGAATCTTTCCATTCTCCAATGTCTTGAGTCCATATTCTCCAAATGTAAGACTGGATCCGCGGATTGCAACACCGCGATTCTTGCGTCGTTGTGATTTTCTATACTTGACTCTTTTGGGAATAAATGCCATGATGACCTATTTTTGTTTCAATGGTAACTGACCATTTTCTTTGGAATCATCCGTTTTTCTTTGCAGAACAGCATCTCCATGATACGTCCAAACTTTGACACCCAAAGTGCCGTACGTTGTGTGAGCTTCCGCAAAGCCATAATCAATGTCAGCCCGAAATGTCTGCAAAGGAATCTTTCCTCTTTTCACCGTCTCTCGCCGAGACATTTCGATTCCGCCGAGTCGTCCCGCACAGGCAATCTTGATGCCCTGAACACCTGCTGTTAAGGCTTGCTCCATGGACCGTCTCATCGCTCTACGAAATGCTACGCGTCTCTCCAGCTGAAACGCGACATTTTGGGCGACAAGCTGAGCATTGACAGCCGGTTGCTTGATTTCCTTGATATCGATGGCTATTTCTTTAGGTGTAATTTTAGATAAATCATCCCTGAGCCTATCAATATCCGCTCCCCGTCTTCCGATAATAACACCAGGTCGAGCAGTGTGAATTGTCACTTTGATCTTATCCGCTAACCGTTCAATCACAACTTTGGCGACTGCGGCTTGAACAAATTTCTTTTTGATATATTCACGGATTTTATTATCTTCAACAAGATTCTGGGGATAGTCCTTTTTATCGGCAAACCAGAGACTGCTCCAGTTCTTAATGTACGGTATTCTTAATATAATCGGGCTAACCTTCTGTCCCATAAGGCTCCTTTATTTCGTTTTAAGATCCAGTTCAATAGTTAAATGTGTTGTTCGATGAAGAATTTGTTTAGCTTGGCCGAAAGCGGCTGCTTTGTAACGTCTCATTGACGGCCCCTGATCCGCAAAAACGCGTCGAACGATAAGCTGATCCTCATTCACACCCTTTTTCTTGGCATTGCTAATGGCCGACTGCAAAAGTTTACTGACAAGCGGAGTGGGCCCCAATTTTGTTTGAGCTAAAAGAGATAAGGACCGCTCAACATCCTTCCCTCTTATCAGATTGATAACCCGTCTTACTTTCGTCGGTGATATCCTGGCATACTTCACTTTGGCTTTGGCAATCATGGTCTTTTCTATGTCTTTTGTGGCGCTTTCTTTGCCTTCACGCCACCGTGCTTGCGAAATGTTCTTGTGGGCGCAAAAGATCCGAATTTGTATCCCACCATATTTTCCGTAATAAAAATCGGAACATGTTTGCGACCGTCATGAACCGCTACTGTATAGCCCACAAACTGAGGAGTAATAGTCGATGACCGACTCCATGTTCTGATGGGTTGCTTCTGTCCGGTTTTCTGCATCTTTTCAATTTTCCTTGCCAGATGTTCTGCGATATAAGCTCCCTTTTTGACTGATCGTGGCATTTTACTTTTTCTTCCTTCTTTTAACGATGAATCTGTCTGAATATTTTCGTAATTTTCGCGTCTTATATCCTTTCGTCGGCTTCCCCCAGGGTGTCACGGGATGCGGATTACCTTGCGGAGCTTTTCCTTCGCCGCCGCCATGCGGATGATCATGCGGATTCATGACAACTCCGCGCACACCGCCTTTTCGGCCTTTCCACCGCATCCGTCCAGCTTTACCGATAGACTGCGATTCGTTTTCTACATTGCTAAGCTGTCCGATAGTCGCCCGACAATCAAGATCGACTTTTCTTATCTCGCTTGAGGGCATTCGTAATTGTCCGTGTTTTCCTTCCTTAGCCATCAATTGCGCCGCTGAACCGGCCGCTCTAACAATTTTGCCACCCGCTCCGGCTTTCAACTCCACATTATGAACCGCAAGGCCCAGAGGAATTCTACTTAAAGGCATGCAGTTTCCAGGATTTAAATCGGCATCGCCATTAATCGTACTCACAATCTTATCGCCAGGCTTCAGATCCAGTGGAGCCAAAATATAAGAACGGCCTTTATCTTGATATTCGATAAGCGCTATACGGGCCGAGCGATTCGGATCGTACTCAATTCCAACAACTACAGCGGTTTCATCAAGGCGTTTTCTTTTGAAATCAATGATACGATACATTCGTTTATGCCCGCCCCCGCGATAACGACACGTAATCCGCCCGTAATTATTGCGTCCTCCGGATTTTTTCAAAGGTTCTAACAAAGACTTTTCCGGTTTATGCTTGGTTATTTCGGAAAAATCACAAATCGCTGCGTGTCTAAGCCCATTGGTTGTAGGTTTATATTTTCGAATTCCCATTATGTCACCTTAATTTCATGACCTTCTCTAAGAGTCACAATTGCCTTTTTCCAGTCTGCAGTATGGCCCAACTCCTGACGAACCCGCTTCTTTTTGCCGGGCACAATAACCGTATTGACATCAAGTACTTTTACGCTATAAATCTCTTCAACGGCATTTTTAATAGCAATTTTTGTTGCCTTGCGATTTACCCGAAAAAGATATTTTCTTAAAGGTTCAAGTGTTGTTCCTTTCTCGGTCCGAATTAATGTTTCAATAATATCGTAGCAAGTAATCATTTGACACGTTTCATTAAATTTTTCAATGCTGATTTTGTTATAAGAATCTTTTTATGCGTCAACATATCATAAGCGTTAACGTCTGTTACGCTTAAAGATCGAAAAAGAGAAATATTTCGAGAGACTCGATTGATCATTTTCTCATTGTCATCAATAAGGCCAAGTGTCTTTGACGACAGCTTAAGCTTATCCAGCATCCTGGAAAAATCTTTTGTTTTTTCAGACTGCAAATTTATTTCATCAATGCAATATACACTATCAGACTGAAGTTTAGCCTTTAAGCTCTCGCGCAGAGCTCCTAATCTCATCTTTTTTGAAATTTTGCAACGAAAATCACGAGGTGTTGGACCAAAAACAGTCCCGCCACCTCGCCAGATAGGATTTCTGTTGGAACCGACACGGGCTCTGCCTGTTCCTTTCTGGCGATAAGGCTTCGCACCACCACCGGAGACAGCCCCTCGTTCTTTCGTCGATGCTGTTCCTTGGCGGTCATTTGCCAGATACATAACAATGACCTGATGAATCAGCTGCTCATTGACACGCCCCTTTATTAGATTTTCAGGCAAATCAATGCTTTCAATTTTCTTGCCATCTTTATTGTAGATATCTATCGCAGCCATTCTATTTTTTCCCTTTACCCCTAGCCTTGGTCTTGCTTTGCTTTAAGGGGTTTCTTGATTTCTTATGGACAACAGCTTTCTCATCCAGAGACTTGAATTTCTTTTTCTTCGAAATTCTGATCGTCAGATAAGCATACCGATGACCCGGGACACAACCCTGCACCAGGACAAGATTATTTTCAGAATCAACAGCCATCACTCTTAGATTTTGCACGGTTACTGTTTGATTTCCCATGTGGCCAGGCATATGTGTACCCCTAAATGTCCGACTGGGATCCGCACTGGCACCGATGGATCCAACACGCCTGTGATGCATTGAGCCGTGCCCCTTGGGCCCACCACTCCAATGCCAGCGCTTCATGCCTCCTTGAAAACCCTTACCTACAGATGTTCCCCTCACATCTACATAGTCCCCGGGTCGAAAAAGATCTGCTTTGAGCTCTTGACCTACCTTCAAGTCGCTGTTGTCTGCACTGGGAACTTCCTTAATGATACGCATCGGATTGACTTTTATTTTCTTGAAAAACCCGATCTGCGGCTTCTTAAGCTTGCTTTCCTTAGTAGTTTCAAATCCAAGTTTTGCCTTTAAGGGTGACTCTTTAAGTTCCAAAATAACACAAGGTCCCACCTCAAGAGCTGTAACAGGAATAATATTCCCTTCCTTATCGAAGATTTGAGTCATCCCTATTTTCTTGGCAACAAGACCTGAGACCATAGTTTACCCTTACTGCTTAATTTCCACATCGACTCCGGCCGGAAGATTAAGCTTACGAAGCGCCTCAACGGTTTTAGCCGTTGGCTCAAAAAGATCAATGAGGCGCTTATGTGTCGCTAACCGGAATTGCTCGCGAGATTTCTTATCAATCACCGGTGATCTTAATACGGTATAGAGCTCTTTTTTGGTCGGAAGAGGAATAGGTCCGGAAACACGAGCTCCTGTTCGCATTGCTGTGTCAACAATTTCCTGTGACGATTGATCAATCAACCGATGATCATATGCTTTTAATTTAATCCTAATTTTTTGTAATTGTGCCATTAGTATTTGTGCTTTTACTTAATGACTTCGCTGATCACACCCGCTCCGACGGTTCGACCGCCTTCTCGGATTGCAAAGCGAAGTTCTTTTTCCATAGCCACAGGAACGATCAGCTCAACCGTTAATTCGACATTATCACCCGGCATACACATTTCCACACCTTCAGGTAATTCAGCTGTTCCTGTAACGTCTGTTGTCCGAAAATAAAACTGCGGACGATAACCCTTGAAAAACGGCGTATGACGGCCACCCTCTTCCTTAGTCAAAACATAAACTCTTGACTTAAACTTTGTATGGGGTGTAATTGAACCGGTCTTTGCCAAAACCATGCCTCTTTCGATGGCCTCTTTATCGACACCGCGCAGAAGCAAACCAACATTATCACCGGCTTGCCCTTCATCCAGTTCCTTACGGAACATTTCAACACCGGTAATAACGGTTTTGCTAGTTTCTGGCTTTAATCCCACGATTTCAACCTCTTCGCCAACCTTGACAACACCGCGCTCAATACGACCGGTAGCCACTGTTCCGCGTCCAGAGATTGAAAAAATATCTTCAACGGCCATCAAGAAAGGCTTATCCAGCTCTCGAGTAGGAGCAGGAATATATTCATCGACGGCTTTCATCAGCTCCACGATAGACTTTGTTTTTTCCGGATCATCAATGTTGTTCAATGCATCCAGAGCGCTTCCTTTGATGATGGGTGTTTTTTCACCGTCAAATTTATATTTACTGAGAAGATCGCGAACCTCAAGTTCGACCAATTCAAGAAGCTCTTTATCCTCCACTTGATCGCATTTATTAAGATAAACAACGATTTGAGGAACGTTTACCTGGCGGGCCAAAAGAATATGCTCGCGCGTCTGAGGCATTGGACCGTCAGCCGCTGAAACAACAAGAATAGCCCCATCCATCTGAGCGGCACCGGTGATCATATTTTTAATATAGTCAGCATGTCCGGGACAATCAATGTGGGCATAGTGACGTTTTTCAGTCTCATACTCCAGATGGGCGATATTGATAGTAACGCCCCTTTCTTTTTCTTCCGGAGCATTATCGATGGAATCGAATGTTCGAGCCGTTGCCAATCCCTGCTTGGATAAGATTGTCGTAATCGCAGCAGATAATGTTGTTTTCCCGTGATCGACATGCCCGATGGTTCCAATATTCAAATGCGGTTTGCTTCTTACAAATTTTTCCTTAGCCATAAACTCACCCTCCCTTTTCCGGTTAGCTTATTTCCTTTTATCTTTTCTCTCCAGCAGTAGCCGTTCTTTGTCCAATAATCTTCTCTGCTATATGATGAGGAACAGCGGCATAAAACGCTGGTTCCATTGAAAAATTGGCACGACCCTGCGATAGCGATCGCAGAGCATTAGCATAATTAAACATTTCAGCCAATGGCACTTCGCAACGAGCAGTTTTTAGTTTTCCTCTAGTTCCCATAGCCACAATCTTTGCCCGACGGGTATTAAGATCTCCGATCACAGTGCCCATAAATTCTTCGGGAACGGTAACTTCTATATCCATAATGGGTTCGAGAAAAACACTTTTTCCTTTTCTCAAAGCACCCTGCAAAGCTGTCTTTGCGGCCAATTGGAAAGCAATATCGCTGGAGTCAACCTCATGATAAGAACCATCAACCAAAGTTACGTGGATATCCGTAACAGGATAACCGGCTAAAATACCTATGTTGGCACCAGAATTAATACCCTTCTCAACGCTACGGATAAATTCCCGGGGAATGGCCCCGCCTCTGATCTTATCTTCGAAAATAATACCTTTTCCACGCTCCTCAGTTGGCTCCACATCAATAATGACATGACCATACTGCCCGCGACCACCGGTCTGAGAAATAAATTTACCTTCAATTCCCTTGACCTTGGACATAATCGTTTCATGATAAGATACTTGCGGACGTCCAACCTTTGTATCCAAATTAAATTCCCTTTTCATGCGATCAATTATGATTTCCAAATGAAGTTCGCCCATGCCGGAAAGAATAGTCTCTCCGGTTTCTGTATCGTATTTGACAGTCAATGAGGGATCCTCATCCAGAAATTTTCTTAAAACCATACCCAACTTATCTTGGTCGGCTTTCGTTTTAGGCTCAATAGCCATAGAGACAACCGGTTCCGGAATCTTCATACTCTCAATAATCAAGGGAGCATGTTCGCTGCAGAGAGTATCTCCGGACTTCGTCTCTTTGAGCCCGACCAAAGCCACAATCTGCCCAGGACCGGCTTCTTCGATAATTTCCTGCTTGTTGGAATGCATCATAACAATTTTTGAAATCCTCTCTTTGCAGCGTCGTGTGGCATTATAGATCTGTTCTCCGCTTTTAATCTTTCCAGAATAAACACGAGCATAGAATAGCTTACCAACATAGGGATCTGTGGCTACTTTAAATGTTAAGGCGCTCGATGGTTGCTTTTCATCGGGCAGGCGTTCAGTGTATTCTTCTGTTTTGGGATGAATGCCGCTAACAGGAGGAACTTCTAAAGGAGAAGGAAGATAGTCGCAAACAGCGTCGACGACCATCTGAATACCCTTATTCTTAAGAGCCGTGCCGCATAAAACCGGAATAAATTGATTTTTCACAACGCCAATGCGAATAGCATACATGATATCTTCCGTGCTAACTTCTTGGCCATCAATATATTTTTCCAATATCCTATGGTCATAATCAGCTAATTTCTCAATTAAGATTTTCCTATATTCCGCCACCTTTTCCTTATAATCATTGGGGACATCCAGCTTTTTTCTCTTAATTCCCTGTTCATCTTCATAAGTAATGAACTGCTCGCGGATTAAATCAATAATTCCTTCAAATTTATCTTCTGCGCCAACCGGAATCTGAATCGCTGCCGCATTGGCACCTAGTCGCTCATGCATTTGGTCAATGACAGAATAGAAATCAGCTCCCATGCGGTCCATTTTATTAATGAAAGCAATACGGGGTACATTATAGCGATCTGCTTGGCGCCAGACTGTTTCCGTTTGCGGCTCAACACCGGAACACGCACACACAACAACTACCGCTCCATCTAAGACTTTCAAAGACCTTTCAACCTCAACAGTAAAATCAACATGTCCAGGCGTATCAATGATATTGATACGATAACCCTGCCACTGAACCGTTGTATTAGCAGACGTAATGGTAATACCCCTCTCCTGCTCCTGAGCCATCCAGTCCATTGTAGCCGTTCCTTCATCCACAGTTCCCAGACGGTGAATGACACCTGTATAGAAAAGGACACGCTCAGTCGTTGTGGTCTTACCGGCATCAATATGAGCTACAATGCCGATATTTCTAACTTTTTCTAATGGTACCTTCGTTGCCATAACTCCTACCATCTTAAATGAGCGAAGGCCTTATTAGACTCCGCCATTTTATGCAAATCATCCCGTTTTTTAATAGCTGGACCTTCGGCCTTATAGGCTAAGAAAAGCTCATCGGCCAGTTTTTGCTTCATCGGTTTACCTTTTTTGGCCAGGGCAAAATCCCTGATCCAGCGCATCGCGATAGAATTACCCCGATTACCTTCTACCTCCATAGGAATCTGATAAGTAGCTCCGCCGACTCGGCGAGGCTTGACTTCAATGCGAGGTCGGACATTATCAATCGCCTTGTAAAAGGCTTTCACCGCATCTTCTTCACTGGCTTTTTCTTTAATTATTTCAAAAGCTCCATAAACAATACTTTCCGCTTTAGATTTCTTTCCTTGAGTCATTATGACATTGATAAAACGAGAAACCAGCGGACTATCGTACTTTTTATCCGGAAGAACTTCCTTTTTATCTGCGGCATGTCTTCTCATATCTATTTTTCTTTCTTCGTTCCGTATTTTGAACGTGATTTCTTTCTATTGGCCACCCCGGCAGTATCTAGTGTTCCTCTCACAATATGATAGCGAACTCCGGGAAGATCCTTAACACGTCCTCCGCGCACCAAAACAATTGAGTGCTCCTGAAGATTATGTCCTTCACCAGGAATATAGGATGTGACTTCGTAACGGTTTGTCAATCTGACCCTGGCAATTTTTCTTAAAGCCGAATTTGGTTTTTTGGGAGTCATGGTTTTCACCTGCAGACATACGCCGCGTCTTTGCGGACAATTAGTCAATGCGGGCGACTTCCCCTTTTTATGCTTTTGTCTTCTTCTCTTCCTGATCAGTTGTGATATCGTCGGCATATTTCACCATTTCTACGTTTTTATATTTTGCGAAACCCGTTCCCGCGGGAATCAAATGTCCTACAATAACATTTTCTTTTAAGCCACGTAAACTGTCTCTTTTACCAGAAGCGGCGGCTTCTGTCAAGACTCTTGTTGTTTCTTGAAACGAAGCAGCAGAAATAAAGCTCTCTGTTGTCAGGCTTACCTTGGTTATCCCCAATAAAAGAGGAGTTGCCGAAGCGGGTTTTTTCTTCTTTTTGATCACTTCCTGGTTAACCCGATTAAAGATTGAACGGTCTACCTGTTCTCCGACCAGGAAGTCTGTATCACCGGATTCTTCGATTTTAACTTTCTTGAGCATTTGGGAAATAATAAGTTCAATATGTTTATCGTTAATCCTTACCCCTTGAAGCCGGTAAACCTCCTGAATTTCATTGAGCAGATATTCCTGAAGAATTTTATCGCCGCAAACCCTTAGAATGTCATGTGGAACGACCGGACCGTCAGTTAATTGTTGTCCGGCAAAAACACGATCGCCTTTATACACATTCGGATGTTTGCCATGAGGAATAATGTATTCTTTGATCATTTCTGTTGTTGAACGTATAATAATCTTACGTCGTCCCTTCTGGTCTTCACCGAATTCAACAAAACCGTCTATTTCACTGATCACAGCCGGATCCTTTGGGCGACGGGCCTCAAAAAGCTCAGCTACCCTGGGCAAACCCCCAGTGATATCCCTGGTTTTCTGAACACCCCGTGGAATTTTGGCCAACAATTCACCGGCTCCCACATTTTGTTTATCTTTGACCAGAATATGAGCACCAACAGGAATGGAGTAGATACCCAAGACTTCTTTTCTCTCATCGGTTACAATTATCTGTGGATGAAATTCCTGCTTATGCTCAACAACTACGCGCTCAACAATTCCAGTTACCGTGTTCTGTTCCTGTCTGACGGTGACATCTTCTTTCAAATCCTCAAAATTCACAATCCCTTTCACTTCAGAAATAATAGGAATGGTATAGGGATCCCAAGTGACAAAAACAACACCCTCATTGATCGCAGATCCATCTACATACGATATTGTGGCACCCTGCGGTAATTGGTGCCGTTCGTATTCTCGGCCGAGCTCATCGTTGATGCTGATAGATCCGTTTCGGTTTAATACGACATATTGTTTTTCTCTTTCTACAACTCGTAATTTATGATATTTAACCAAACCTTTATTCTTCGATCGGATAAAGGACTGCTCAACTGCCCGAGACGCTGTTCCGCCGATGTGGAATGTCCGCATCGTCAACTGAGTTCCGGGTTCACCAATGCTCTGAGCAGCAATAATACCTACGGCCTCTCCGATTTCCACTAGTCTCTGTGTGGCAAGATTCCTTCCGTAACATTTGATGCAAACACCAAGATCAGACTCACATGTCAAAACACTGCGTATTCTTACTTTCTCTATACCCAACTGTTCGATCATTTCGGCTTTCTCTTCCGTAATCTGCTCACCCGATTCGACAACCAACTGGTCTGTAATAACATCAACAATATTATCCAGCGCAACACGTCCAACGATACGTTCTTTGAGGCTGACTACAACCTCATCTCCTTCAATAATTGCTGAAACAGTAATACCGTTAAGCGTTCCGCAATCTTCTTCCGTGATAACGATCTCTTGAGCAACATCAACCAAACGCCGGGTCAAATAGCCGGCATCAGCCGTTTTCAAGGCGGTATCAGCCAAACCTTTACGGGCCCCGTGCGTCGAAATAAAATATTCCAAAACCGAAAGCCCTTCGCGAAAACTGGCCGTGATCGGATTCTCGATAATTTCGCCTGATGGCTTGGCCATCAGCCCTCTCATCCCCGAAAGCTGCCGGATTTGCAGTCGGGAACCTCGGGCTCCGGAATCAGCCATAATAAATACGGGATTAAATTCATCCATTTTCTTAAAAACAAGATCCGACAATGACTCGGTGGCATGCGTCCAGACATCGATAATCTTGTTATATCGTTCCCGACCTGTAATCACGCCTTTGCGATATTGATCTTCGACCTTAGCGATTTCTGCGCGAGAATTTTTGATTAATTCCTTTTTCTCCGGAGGAATTGTCAAATCGGCAATGCTAATGGAAATCCCTGCCAATGTCGCCATTGAAAAACCGAGATCCTTAAATTCATCCAGCAACAGAATAGTCTGGTGCTGGCTGTAACGTTTATAACAATCTGAAATCACGGCTCCTATTTTCTTCTTGTTAAGTGTCTCGTTAACAAAACCGAAACCTTTGGGGAGTAATTGATTGAGCATCACTCGCCCGGCCGTCGTTTCGATAGTTGGAATTTTTCTATACTTTTCTTCATCCTTCTCTTTTTTCTTTTCGCCTTCCAACATATCCTGTTGAGAAATAATAAGAGAGGGCTTTTCTTCTCCCCAAATCGTTCCGTCCCATTTGAATTTAATCCGGGAATGCAGATCGATCAAGTGATCATTAAAGGCAATGAGTACTTCTTCAGAGTTAGCAAATGTTAATCCCTGGCCTTTTCCGGCAAGCTTATCTTTGGTTAAATAATAAAGACCCAGAACAACATCTTGGGAGGGGGTGACAACAGGTCTTCCGTCTGCCGGTGAGAATATATTATTCATCGCCAATAATTCGATACGGCACTCTATCTGAGCCTCCAATGAAAGCGGAACATGAACGGCCATTTGATCCCCGTCAAAATCTGCATTGAAAGCCGCGCAAACCAAAGGATGTAGCTTAATGGCTTTTCCTTCAATAAGAATAGGCTGAAAGGATTGAATACTTAAGCGGTGCAAAGTTGGGGCACGATTGAGCATGATTGGATGATCGCAAATCACTTCATCCAGAATATCCCAAACCTCAATCTTCGCCCGCTCAACCATTCGCTTAGCGCCTTTAATCGTATGAACAAAACCTTTTTCGCGTAGCTTTCGAATGATAAACGGCTCAAAAAGTTCAAGAGCCATCTTTTTAGGTAAGCCGCACTGATGAATTTTTAGCTCCGGACCAACAACGATCACCGAGCGACCGGAATAATCCACACGCTTACCCAATAAATTCATGCGAAAGCGACCCTGCTTTCCTTTAAGCATATCAGACAAAGACTTCAGCGGTCGATTACCGCTTCCCAAGACAGGACGTCCATGCCGTCCATTATCCAAAAGAGCGTCAACCGATTCCTGCAGCATCCGTTTTTCATTGCGAATAATGATCTCGGGAGCTTTAAGATCCATAAGCTTTTTCAACCTATTATTCCTGTTGATGACACGCCGATAGAGATCATTCAAGTCGGAGGTCGCAAAACGTCCTCCTTCCAGGGGGACGAGCGGCCTTAAGTCAGGTGGGATAACCGGTAAAGCCTCCAAAATCATCCACTCGGCCAGGTTGCCGGAACTCTTAAAATCCTCTGTCACTTTTAACATTTTCGATATCTTTTTAGCATTAGTTCCTGAAGGATTGGCCTTCTCTAAATCCTTACGTAACTTTTTACAGAGATTGTCTAAATCTAATTCGCGTAAAAGCTCTCTGACTGCTTCGGCTCCAATTTTTGCCTTAAAAGCCCCGCCAAACTTAACAAGCGCGTCTTGATATTCGTCTTCCGTGAGAAGCTGCTTCTTTTTCAAAGACGTTTCGCCGGAATCGATAACAATATATTCTTCGTAATAAATAATTTTTTCGAGTTCGCGTAAAGTAATTTGCAACAGGGCTGACAGTCGACTGGGAACGGCTTTGTAGAACCAAATGTGTGTTACCGGAGCGGCTAGTTCGATATGCCCCATCCGTTCTCTGCGAACCGAAGAACGCGTCACAATAACACCACATCTATCGCAGATGATTCCTTTAAATTTAATTCCTTTATATTTGCCGCAATTACACTCCCAATCGCGTACAGGACCAAATATCCTCTCGCAAAATAGACCGTCCTTTTCAGGTTTTAAGGTTCGGTAATTAAGCGTTTCCGCTTTCTTAACAACACCTTGTGACCAAGAACGAATCACTTGTGGTGAAGCGATCCTGATGGAAATTCCATCGTAATCCTTAAATTCGCTCATATGGTCTTATCTTCCTTTCTATTTTTGCTTTCTTTACCTTCCGCTTTTCCATCTCCCTTGATTTCCACGCGAACATCCAGACAAAGCCCTTGAAGTTCCTTCATTAAAACATTAAAAGATTCAGGGGTTCCAGGCGAAAGTTTTTGTTCCCCTTTAACAATCGCCTCATAAATACGACTGCGCCCCTGAACATCATCGCTTTTAACAGTAAGCATTTCCTGAAGCGTGTAAGCAGCCCCGTAGGCCTCGAGCGCCCAAACCTCCATCTCGCCGAATCTCTGTCCTCCAAAATGCGCTTTACCCCCCAAAGGCTGCTGGGTTACCAATGAATAAGGACCGATTGAACGAGCATGTATTTTTTCATCAACGAGGTGATTCAATTTCATCATATAAATATAGCCAACAGTCACTTTTTGATCAAAAGGCTGCCCGGTATGCCCATCAAAAACAATGGCCTTTCCATCGTCTGGCAGATTAGCTTGCTTCAACAGCTCTCTTATTTCCAGTTCCCGTATTCCGTTAAAAACCGGCGTCTCTGCATGAAAACCCAGCACTTTGGCTGCCCAACCTAAATGAGTTTCCAAAAGCTGTCCGACGTTCATTCGGCTGGGAACACCCAGAGGGTTGAGGACGATATCAACGGATATGCCGTCTTCCAAAAACGGCATATCCTCTTCCGGAAGAATGCGAGAAACAACACCTTTGTTTCCATGTCGCCCGGCCATCTTATCTCCCTCGGAAAGTTTTCTCTTTGTCGCCACATAAACAACGACACGCTTAAGTACACCTGCCGGGAGCTCGTCGCCTCGCTTGACGCGGTCGATTTCCTGATCCTGCTCTTCCGACAACTCTGTGATCTTATCGGAAAAGAAATCCAAAGCCTCACGAGCCTCATCATCATTAGTAATATCCGATACAGAAAGCTTCTCAAGTTTTTTCTTGTCAATGTTAAGTATTTGACAAATTCGTTTTTGCTTTTCGTCTTCTATAAAAGCCATTTCCTGCTTGTAATATTCTTTGATTTTCTTTATCGCATTCTGTTCTTTGGCTTTGTCCACTTTTGATTTTCTGCCCCGTTCTGTTCTCTGAAAAAGCTCGACATTAACAACAACGCCTTCGATACCCGGAGAAAGTGTTAATGAAGTATCGCGAATATCTGCGGCCTTCTCTCCAAAAATAGCTCTTAAAAGTCGCTCTTCCGGGGAAAGTTCTTTTTCGCTTTTGGGAGTAACCTTTCCGACAAGAATGTCACCCGCTTTTACCTCTGCTCCAATTCGAACGATTCCCTCTTCGGTGAGATCCCTAAGCGCATCTTCGCCCACATTGGGAATATCGCGAGTAACTTCCTCATTACCCAAACGGGTTTCTCTGGCCTCGACTTCGAATTTCTCTACGTGGATGGATGTATAACAATCTTCGCGCACAATTTTCTCGCTGATAAGAATAGCGTCTTCAAAATTGTACCCGCGCCATGGCATAAAAGCGACTAAAACATTTCGTCCCAAGGCCATGCGGCCGAATTTTGTCGCAATTCCATCCGCAATCACCTGCCCCGCCTGTACAGTTTCACCTAATTCCACAATTGGCTTCTGATTAATGCAAGTGTTCGCATTGGTTCTCATAAAATTTTTAAGCGAATAAACCGTTTTGTTAATAATAATCTCACGGGCATCAACTTTAGTAACTTTTCCAGATTCTTTCGCGATCACAACAACACCTGAATCCTCGGCAACCTTTCCTTCCATACCCGTACCTACATAAGGCGCTTCCGTTTCCATCAAAGGAACGGCTTGGCGCTGCATATTAGATCCCATCAGAGCCCGATTGGCATCATCATGCTCCAAAAAGGGAATTAAGGAAGCGGCCACGGAAACCAACTGTTTCGGGCTGACATCCATATAATCCACTTTAGATGGCTTGATTTTTGGAAAATCTGTTTTAAATCGGCACAAAACTTGTTTTTCGATTAGTTGTCCCCCATCATCCATGGGAGCATCCGACTGGGCAATATACTTCTCCTGATCGACATCTGCAGTTAGAAATTCGATTTTTTTCGTTACCTTTCCGTCCTGCACTAGGCGATAAGGCGTTTCGATAAAACCAAAAGGATTGACGCGCGCGCAAGTTGTCAAAGAAGCGATCAAGCCGATGTTGGGACCTTCGGGAGTTTCGATGGGACAGACACGACCATAGTGAGTCGGGTGAACATCGCGAACTTCAAATCCTGCTCGCTCGCGCGAGAGACCGCCCGGACCGATAGCGCTGATTCTTCTTTTATGGGTCATTTCAGCCATAGGATTAACTTGATCCATAAACTGCGATAACTGACTGCGGGCAAAGAAATCTTGAATCTGATTAGAAAAAAGGCGAGAATTAATCAGATGATGAGCGGTTAAATTTTCAAAGCTGCTCATGATCACGAGTCTTTCCTTAATAGAACGCTCTAATCTGGCCAATCCAATACGTACTTGATTTTGAACTAACTCTCCGACCGTTTTTACTCTCCTGTTACCCAAGTGATCAATATCGTCAATTTCTCCACTGCCTTCTCTTAAATTGATCAGATAGCGCATCACTTCGACAATGGTTGAGATATCAAGAATGCGATTTTCTAAAGGTGTTGTGGTTTTTAGCTTGCGATTAATGATATAGCGCCCAACCTTACTTAAATCATAACGCTTGGGGTCAAAAAAAAGGCGGAAAAATAAAGAATCGGCAACTTCCACTGTTGCCGGTTCTGTGGGTCTCATTTTTCTGTAAAAATCAAGCAGGGCCTCTTCTTTGGAGTGGGTGTGATCCTTCTCCAAGGTTGGCTTGATTTTTTCGAAATGATCGCCGAAAAGCTTGCGCATATCTTCTTCGCTCGAAAGTCCCATGATGCGTAAAATCTGGGAGGCAGGGAAATTCCGTCGACGATCAACATAGGCAATCAGGATATCATTCAAATCATACTTAATTTCAAACCAAGCCCCTCTCGAAGGAATAATCCGTCCATAGTAAATACTTTTACCGGTCGGATGCAGTTCTTCCTCAAAGGAAACACCCGGAGACCTCTGAATTTGGGCTACGACAACACGCTCATCCCCATTAATAATAAACGTCCCTGTTTCCGTCATCAAAGGGAATTCCCCAAAATAGACTTCCTGTTCTTTAATGTCAATGGGTGTTATAAGTCTGAGTTTGACTTTCAAAGGAGCCGAATAAGTCATCCCTCTTCTCTGGCATTCCATTCGGGAATACTTTTCTTTGCCCAGCGCATAACTTAAGTATTCCAAGCGTATTTGGCCATCATAGCTTTCCAGCGGAAAGACTTCCTGAAAAACTTCCTGAATTCCCTGATCCATGCGCTTGTCCGGATCAGAGTCTTTTTGCAAAAATTGCTCATAGGATTCAGTTTGAACTTCAAGAAGTCCGGGTAAAGGAAATTTATCGACAATCTTGCTGAAGTCCTTGATTTTGATTTTATTCATACTTGTCTTTCTTTACGCTGATTGATGGATGGACAAACTTCAATCAATTATTTTAATTCAATTTTGGCGCCAGCGGCTTCCAGCTTTTTCTTGAGCTCTTCAGCTTCTTCCTTGGTCGCGCCTTCTTTGATCGCTTTTGGAGCTGATTCAACAAGATCTTTAGCTTCCTTCAGTCCCAAATTGGTGGCGGCGCGAACCTCTTTAATAACGCCAATCTTGTTTCCGCCGACCTCGGCAAGCACCACATCAAAAGATGTTTTCTCTTCTGCTGGAGCCGCGCCACCTCCAGCGGCACCTCCGACCATCATCGGACCGGCCATCATCGGAGCTGCTGCCTGAATACCAAATTTGTCCTCGATTCCCTTCACTAAATCAGAAAGTTCTAAAGCTGTTAAGCCTTCAATCTGCTTAATGAGTTCTTCGAGTTTTGGCGAGAGCTCCACACTCTGCTTTTTCTCTTCAACAGTGTTCTCGGCCATTTCATTTACCTCCCTTTTTTTCGCTTAATTGTTTCAACAATGATAATAAATCTTTTGTCTTGGCATTAAGAGCGCTGGCTAATCTTGTTAGCGGTGACTGAATCGCTCCCAAAACCATTGCATAGAGAACATCTCGCGAAGGCAAATCCGATAGTCGTTTAATGTCGTTTTCGCAGATAGTTTTTCCTTCCAGAACACCACCTTTGACAATAACGCCCTCACGCTTTCTAGAGAAATCCATCAATGTCTTGGACACCTCAACCGAATCTGCATTGCTCCAAACAAAAGCCGTTTGCCCTTTAACTACGTTACCAATATCGATAAATTGAAGATCGTCTAAAGCGCGCTTGGCCATTTTATTTCTGATAACATGTAGCTGGGCACCCAATTTCTTGAGGCTCTTTCTCAGTTCACCAATTTCGCTGGATGAAATATTGCTATAACCCATCAGAAAAATGTTCTGGTTCTGATCAAAGCCTTCCTTAATACGGCCTGTCATAGTTTCGCGAATGATTGTCCCTACACGCTTCATACGCTCACCTTTACACTTGGGCCCATTGTGGTCGTGAGATAAAGACTTTTTAAGAAGACGCCCTTGATGGAACCCGGTTTGGCATGATTGATTGTCTCAAACACTTTTTGGGCATTATCTTGAATTTTTTTCAGCTCAAAAGATCTCTTGCCGATCCCAACATGTATGCCGCCTTGTTTATCTGACTTATATTGAATTTTTCCTGCTTTGACTTCATCGATGGCTTTAGGAATATCGTTTGTGACAGTGCCCGACTTGGGAGATGGCATTAATCCTCTTGGTCCCAAAATTTTACCCAAGCGAGATAAATCGCGCATTATATCCGGTGTGGCAATAGTGCGATCAAAATCCAAAAAGCCGCTAGACACCTTATCGATCAAGTCTTCAGCACCCACATAATCAGCTCCTAATTCCTTCGCTTTCTGGGCATTGTCTCCTTTGCAAAAAACGGCAATACGGACTTTCTTCCCTGTTCCATGGGGCAAAATCACTGTTCCGCGGATCATCTGTTCCGTATTCTTAGGATCAATATTCAAATGAAAATGCATTTCGACGGTTTCATCGAATTTTGTTTTCGGCGCTTTCGCTAATTTCTCAATAGCCTTATCTAGGGAATATATTTCATTTTTTGCAAACTCATCTTCAACAACCTTTAATCTTTTGGAAACGTATCCCATTATTCGGTCACCTCAATTCCCATACTGCGGGCTGTTCCCGATATAATCTTAATCGCTTCTTCCACATCAACAGTATTTAAATCTTCCATTTTTTGTGCAGCGATTTCTTGAACCTGTTTTTTTGTCAGTGTGGCAATCTTTTCTTTTCCAGCAATTCCTGAGGCCTTCGCTAAATTGGCCGCTTTTTTAATGAGGACTGAACTCGGCGGCGTTTTGATGATAAAACTAAAAGATCGATCTTTGTAGACCGTAATTATAGCTGGAAAAATCAAACCCTCTTTACCTTTTGTTTTTTCATTAAACTGCTTGCAGAACATCATGATGTTAACGCCATGCTGACCCAGCGCGGGACCTACCGGGGGGGCGGGATTAGCCTGTCCAGCTGGAACATATAATTTAATTTGAGCAACTGCTTCTTTTGCCACGATTCAACCTTTTCTAAATTTTTTCGACTTGCCAGTATTCGAGCTCAACCAGTGTGGAACGCCCAAAAATTGAAACACTAACTTTTAATTTTCCTCGTTCCGGAAATACTTCTACCACAGAACCGTTAAAATTCGCAAAAGGTCCCTGCGCAATACGGATCGGTTCACCAATATCAAACGAGGTCTTAGGGCTTGGCTTGACTTCGGTGTCACGCGTACGCTTGAGAATATTGTCGACTTCTTCTTCTGATAGCGGAGATGGTCGCTTGCCTGGTCCGATAAATCCGGTTATGCCCGGCGTAGATTTGACCAGATACCAGCTTTCTTTATTCATCTCCATTTTGACAAGGAGATAACCCGGAAAAAACTTTCTGGCGGAAACTTTCTTTTTTCCGCTTCTGATTTCCGAAACTTGTTCCGTTGGTACGATAATCTCTTCTAGATATTCTTTGAGCTGGGTAGACTCTACGCGACTCTCAAGGCCTGCTTTGGCCTTCTCTTCCGAGCCGGTTTGAGTGTGAACAACGTACCACTTTCTCATTGAATAATTAATCCCAGAAACTTTGAAAGAACGAAATCAATGATCCCTACATAGCACCCTAAGATAGTCGTACTGATGAGAACCAACCATGTGGCCTCCATCAACTCTTTACGTGATGACCATGAAACTTTCCTAAGTTCCACGATCACTTCATTAATAAATTTTCTTACTTTGCCGATCAGCATAATCTTTCCTTCTTCAGGCCTGGCAGGATTCGAACCTGCAACCTTCGGTTTTGGAGACCGTCGCTCTGCCAGTTGGAGCTACAGGCCTATCAACCTATTTTTTCATTTCCCGGTGAATCGTATGCTTGCGATCAAAGGGACAATATTTCTTCAATTCAATCCGATCGGGATGTTTCTTTTTATCCTTTGTCGAATTGTAATTAATTCTTTTACAAACTGTACACTCAAATCTAATATTTTCTCGCATCTCGACAATACTTTTTTATCTCGTGTGGAAATTGACACAGAGCCCCCGACCGGTCTTGAACCGGTGACCTCGTCCTTACCAAGGACGTGCTCTACCGGCTGAGCTACAGGGGCAATTTGAAATGCTTAAGTATAACGTTATAATAATTATATGTCAAGTTTTTTATTATATTTTAGGATTGCAAGGTATTCACTTTAAATCACTTAAATAATTCAGGGCTTTTTAAGCGCACAAAACCTCCTTTTGCCCACTTTTAGAATTCCGGGAGAAGGCAATGTTTGCTCGTCGTAAATCTTCGAACCATCCAGAGAAACCGCATTTTGCTTAATCAACCTTCTTGCTTCTGATTTAGACGGCACTATATGAGCATCAACCAAAACCTCCAAAATAGTTTGACGATCATGATACTGATATACCGGGATTTCATCGGGTACTTCTTTTTGACTGAAAACCTTCTGAAAATGCTCCCTAGCTCTGAGGGATTCAGTGACCCCGCAAAACTCTTTCACGATTCCTTCTGCCAGATGCATTTTTGCTTCTTTGGGATGCATCTCTTTAATAACGTTTAAATCTTCCTCGGTCAACAATTCATAATAACGCATCATTAAAGAATCGCTGATAGACATAATTTTTCCGAATATTTCACAGGGCGTTTCATTTATCCCAATATAATTACCCAGAGACTTGCTCATTTTTTTACTGCCATCCGTCCCTTCCAAAAGAGGCATCATCAGGACGACTTGAGGTTTCATTCCATAAGCTTCCTGAAGCTGTCGACCCATCAGAAGATTAAATTTCTGATCAGAGCCCCCCAGTTCAATATCAGCCTTTAAGCAAACAGAATCGTAAGCTTGTAAAAGCGGATAAAGAAATTCTAGCATACTGATTTCTTTTTGCTCTTCGTAACGTTTCTTAAAATCGGCTCTGGCCAACATTTGAGCAACGGTACAATGCGATGCCAGATCACAAATATCTTGGGAGCTTAGTCTCATGAGCCATCTACTGTTGAAAACAACTTTTGTTTTTTTAGAGTCAAGGATTTTAAAAACCTGGGCTTTGTAGGTTTGTGCGTTTTTTTTGATCTCATCGGGATTCATCTTCGGCCTTGATTGATCACGACCGGATGGATCGCCGATTTGCGCGGTAAAATCTCCTATCAGAAAATATAACCTATGGCCAGCATCCTGGAACTGGCGAAGTTTCTTTAACAAAACAACATGACCGAGATGAATGTCCGGTGCCGTCGGATCAAAACCCGCTTTTACGACCAGAGTCTGACGCGGTTTGCAAGACTGCGCCAACATGGCTCTTAGCTGGTCTTTGCCGACAATATCCACAACACCACGCAGCAGGGTTTGAAGAATTTGATCACCAGAGGATGGCATAGGCAAGTCTTACGATAGACGTGCGCTGACGCCGATTTTCATTTGCTCGACATCAACCTTAATGATCCGAACTTTTATTTTGTCGCCAGCATTCAATTTTTCCGCCGTTGCTTTTTCAATTTCCGAAGAATAAATCAAAGCTTCCAAATTTTCCTCGATCTTAACAAAAACACCGAAATTCGAATTCATGACGACTTCGGCTTCTACTTCGAGGCCCACCGGATATTTCTCTGCTATGGCCGGCCAAGGATTCTCCTGAACCTGTTTGAGGCCCAATGTAATCTTGCGATTCTCGCCATCTACGGCCAGGACAATAACTTCAGCCATCTGACCTTTTTTTAAAACCTCTTGAGGATGATTGATTTTCTTGGTCCAGGACATATCAGAGACATGAATCATCCCCTCGAGATTATTGTCCAGCTCCACAAAGGCGCCATAATCGGTAAATCCCTTAATCCGACCTTCTACCTTTTTATTGATGGGATATTTTTCTTCTGCCTCCAGCCACGGATTGGCCTCGAGCTGTTTCAGGCTCAAAGAAATACGTCTGGCATTTTTATCGATACTGATAATCTGGACTTCAATCATATCGCCGATAGCAAACATTTCCTGTGGATTCACCATCTTTTTCTGCCATGAGATTTCTGAGGCGTGCAATAGGCCTTCAATTCCTTTTTCCAATTCGAGAAAGACACCATAGGGCATAATGTTCACTACTTTAGCCTTTACTTTGGAATTAAGCGGATATTTTTCCTCGATATTCTCCCAGGGATTAGTAATAATTTGTTTAAGACCCAGCGAAACTTTGGAGTTCTCTCGATCATAGTCCAACACCAGAACCTCAATCTCATTACCGACCGCGACAACTTCGGAAGGATGATTGATCCGCGACCAGCTCATATCCGTAATATGCAAAAGCCCATCCACGCCGCCTAAATCAATGAAAGCTCCAAAATCCGTTATGCTTTTAACGCGTCCTTTGCGCTTTTCTCCTTTATTGAGCTCATCCCAGGCCTTGGCTCTCGCTTTTTCCCGTTCTTTCTGAACCACATCTCTTCGGGAGATAATCAGGTTACGTCTTTGTTTATTGATTTTGGCAATTTGAAAATCATATTGCGAAGCTAAGATTTCTTCAGGATTCATTCCTCTAAAAGCAGATAAAGACATCGGCAAGAATGCTTCAACGCCAAAAACATCAACAATATAACCGCCCTTAACTTGGCGAACGACGCGTCCCTGGACTGTATCCCCTTCCTTAGCATCCGAAGAAATTTTTTGCCAACCTTTAAATTTCTCGGCTTTTTCATGAGAGAGAATCAAACGCCCGTCCTCATCTTCCATCGATTCGATCAGAACATCAATCTCCTTATCTTTAACCAAAATTCGCGGATCTCTGAATTCCTCTTTAGGAACAAATCCCTCGCTTTTAAATCCAATGTCAATGATCACGTCCTTATCGGTGATCTCGATGATCTTCCCTTGAACGATCTCCCCTTCCGAGAAGCTTTTCATTGATTGATTGTAAAGCGCCTCTAGATTCATCTTTTCGTTTTCCATGATAACTTTACTTTATCCTTTCAAAAATTTCCAGAAAATCTCATTTTTCGAGACTCGCTGAAGAAATAGATTATCTTCGAAAAGCCTCTTTTTGTCAACACTATTTTTGGGTTGAAATTTATGGTTGAAAAATTTGTAATAAAAGATCGGAAGTCTAACTATTCCAAAGCCTTGATTTCCTGAACAATCTTTTTTGAAATATCATGAAATGAGGATTTAGGATCAATTATAATCGCGGGGCCAAAAACCACTCTTATTCGCTGGCGGAATCTCTTAAAGCGCTTTGAACCCTGAGGCATCATTCTCTCTGTTCCACTAATGTTCACCGGGATAACGGGCACCCCGGCTTTACGAGCCAAAAATCCAACGCCTGATTGAACTTCACCCTCTTGCGCATTTCGTCTGCCTTCCGGAAAAATCAAAGTTCCACGAAACTTTTTAATCCTTCTTAAAGCCTCCCGAATTGCCCGGAAATCTGATACATTTCTCCTGATAGGAAATGCCTCTAATTTAGGCAAGTACCATCCGAGAAATTTCTTTTGAAATAGAGATTCCTTAGCCACAAAACTAATTCTATAGGGAATACAGATAGCCAGAACAACTGGATCCAGATTGCTTCGGTGATTGCTGGCAATAATGAAGTGTCCTTCTTTTGGGATATGCTCTTTGCCAATGACCTTGGCGGGAAAGAAAATTTTACTGATGAAAACCGTTAAGGCCCTAGTCAGACGATATATCATCGTTAGAGTTTTTTGAGAATTGATTTTCCTAAATCAACCAGCTTCCTGGCCTTGGTCAGGTTTTTTGCTTCCGCATAAACCCTGACCAAGGGCTCAGTTCCGGAAGGTCGAAACATCAACCAGCTTTCATCCTCACAAATCATTTTGATGCCATCAAAATCTTTAATATCAATGATTTTTTTTCCTAATAATTTTCTTGTCTTTTTAATTTTCTCAGTGTCGTAGCGTTTCCTATCGATGGCCAAATCGGCCCGCTCATAATAGTACTGACCAAATTCTTTTTCCATATCCCCAATCAAACGCTTAAGGCTCTTTTTCTCAGACACCATCATTTCCAAAAGCATTAAGCCCGCCAAAGTTCCATCTCTTTCGGGTATATAATTATGAAAACCGATACCGCCCGCTTCTTCCCCGCCGACTAGAATATCTTCAGTCACCATCAGATCTGATATATATTTGAAGCCCACCGGTGTCTCATAAAGTTTAAGTTTCAATTTCCTTGCGATTTTATCAAGCATGGTCGTCCCACAAATCGTTTTGACAACCCCACCACTTTCCTTGCGATTTCTCACCAGATGAAGAATTAGCAACCCGAGAATTTTTTGAGGACTCACATATTTCCCCTCACCGGTTGCCGCCGCAATACGATCAGCGTCACCGTCAAGAATCAGCCCTAAATCAAATTTCTCCTTATTGATCCTGGCAAGAAGCCCCCCCACATACTCTTCAACTGGCTCCGGTTTCTTGCCGTCAAAATTGGGATTAATGTCCTCGCGCATTAAAGATAACCTGACTTTTGTTCCCCTTAAAACCTCTTTCATCAATGTTTGCCCGCTTCCATGCATAATATCCGCTAAAACCTTAGAACGAGAATTTTTGATTTTTTTCAGATCAAGATAATTCCTTAAAAATTCGATATATTTCTTTTTTAAATCGGCGACAACAACAACCTTCCTTCTTAAAGCATCCTCTTTACCTAAACTCTTTATCTCATTGTAGCCAAGATAGCTCTCAACGATATTGGTTATATCCCGGGAAGCAGCCCCTCCTTGCGCGGTTTTTATTTTAATCCCGTTAAACTGCCCCGGATTATGACTGGCCGTAATCATAATACCGGCCAAAGCCTTTGATCGCGTAACCGCAAAACTTAATGTCGGCGTGGGAATAGGGCCGTCAGAAAGCAGGACGTCAATCCCATTGGCTGCACAAACACAAGCAACTATTTCGGCATATTGATCGGATAAGAAACGTGTATCAAATCCGACGACCACAAGCTTTTTGATGCCCTTGGAAACCTTCAAATGACGATTGATCCAGTCGCTGATCGCCTGCGCCACAACTCTGACATTCTTAAAAGTAAACTTATCGGAAATAACCGCTCTCCATCCATCTGTTCCGAATTTGATTTCTGATTTAATCTCTGGTTGATTCATCGATGTCACTCCTTTTTTGTTTTTGATCCATAGAGTTTGTGCCTACCAATATAGTCAACAACTTTATCAGGGACGAAATACCGAACAGTCTTACTCAAAGCGATTCTTCGGCGGACATAAGACGAGGAAATATCAATACTGGGCATGGTCACTGATCGATATTTAATCCCTTTTGTTTTTCGGTATTGACCCGGACGATTAACAACAATAAATGTTGCTATTTTTAAAATATCTTCGATATATTTCCATTTCTTCAACTGAGGCAGGGTATCTCCTCCAATAATAAAATACAGACGCACATCCTGAGGATAAAGCCGCCTGAAGTGCCACATAGTATCAATAGTATAGGAGGGACCCTTTTTATTGATTTCAAAATCCGATATTTCAAATAACAGATTATTGGCAGTAGCCATTTGAGCCATCCGATAGCGGTCTCTGCTGGGAGCCACAATCCGACTGCTTTTATGAGGCGGAAGATAGCTGGGCACAAAAATTACCTTCTCCAATCCCACTTTTTCCCGCGCCATCTCCGCGATTGCCAGATGACCGATGTGGATCGGATTAAATGTTCCCCCTAGAACTCCCACTCGTCTCATTGACGAATCTGACCCTTTCCATAGATAAGATATTTATATGTTGTCAATTCAGTGAGTCCCATGGGACCACGGGCATGAATTTTATCAGTACTGATTCCGATTTCGGCCCCGAACCCGAATTGATATCCATCTGTAAAGCGCGTAGAGGCATTCACGTAAACCGTTGCCGAATCAATTCTTTTAAGAAATTGCCCGGCCTCTTTGGAATCTTCGGTAATAATTGCATCAGAGTGCATAGATCCATAAGTATTGATATGATCGATCGCCTCTTTCAAATTCGTCACCACCTTAACCGCTAAAATTAAATCGAGATATTCGCGACTCCAATCGTCCTTGGTCGCCTTCTTAATTTTCGACCCCAAAATTTTTCGAGTCACCGGACAGCCTCTAATCTCAACACCCGCTTTTTGGAAATCTTCCATCATGACGGGAAGAAATTTGGGAGCAATTTTCTTATGGATCAGCATAGTTTCCATAGCATTGCAAACACTCGAACGCTGAACCTTCGCATTAAAGCAAATCTTTCTGGCCATGGTGATATCTGCCCGTTTGCTAACATAAGTATGGCAGACTCCCTTATAATGTTTAATTACAGGGATACTGGAATTCTGAGAAACAAACCGAATCAAGCCTTCTCCCCCCCGGGGAACAATCAGGTCGACATCTTCATTTAAGGAAAGTAAAATGTGCACAGCCCGGCGGTCGTTTGAGCTGATTAGATAAAACGCTTCTACCGGAACTTTGGTCTGAGCGATAGCGCGCTTTAATACTTTGAAAATAGCCCGGTTTGAAAAAAATGCCTCTTTTCCGCCCTTAAGGATCGCGGCATTTCCTGATTTCAAACACAAGGCCAGGCAATCGCTAGTGACATTCGGTCTGGATTCAAAAATAATACCGATCACCCCTATAGGAACACGCACTTTCTTAATAATAAGGCCATTGGGTCTTCTCATGCAACTCATGATTTCCCCAAGAGGATCTTTTAATCTGGCCGTTGAGAGCAAGGAGTCGGCCATTTCCTGAATCCTCTTTTCATTTAAAGTGAGTCGATCGATAAGAGATTTAGAATATTGTTGTTTGCTAGCAGCTTTTAAATCTTTTTTGTTTTCATAAATAAGAAAGGCCGATTGATCTATAAGAGATCGGGCCATTCGCTTTAAGGCTTTGTTCTTTTCAATCGAAGAAACAAGGGCCATTTCACGAGAGGCTCTTTTCATTCTTTTGACCTGTTTAATGATAGTATTTTCTGCATTCATAACGATCTTTTATTCATTCATCTTTTACAAAGTACTAAATTATTGCGATGAATGACTTCCGTTTTTCTTTGTTTATCTAGAGTTTGATATAAATCAGAAAGCGAATAATTGATGAGTCCCCGGGCGATTTCCCGACCTTCTGCATCGTGAACCATCACAACGTCATTGACCTTAAACTGCCCTTCCCAGCGGATAATGCCGGGAAGAAGTAAGCTCTTTCCGCCTTCCAAAAGGGCCTTTTTGGCACCCTGGTCGATAACTAAAATTCCTTTCGGTTTTGCTCCAAAAGAGATCCAGTGTTTGCGAGCCAAAGATTTGTCTTCTTTCTCCAAAAAAAGAGTTCCAATCCTTTCACCTTTTAATAAACGATTGAGGATATCAAGAGTTTCCCCATTAGCAATGACGCAAGGAATATTCGCATGAGCAGCAATTTTAACCGCTTCAAGCTTGGCAGCCATTCCCCCTTTGGACATCTGACAATCCTTTTTATCTATTACTAAGTTTTCTACTTCTCTGGTGATCTCTTTGATTTCTTTCAAAATCTTTTTGCCGCCACTTTTGCTATCATACAGACCTTCAACATCAGATAGGATAATCAGCAAATCGGCATGAATCAGACCAGCCACCAGTGCCGATAGGCGATCATTATCTCCAAATTTGATTTCATCAGTCGAAACGGTGTCATTTTCATTAACAATAGGCGTAATACCCAAAGACAGAATGGATGAGAGAGTCGCTCTAGCATTATTATATCGAAGGCGATTATCAAAATCATCCCAGGTTAAAAGAACCTGCGCGCATTGCTTTTTATTCTTCTTAAAAAACCGGGAATAGGTTTGCATCAAAACATTCTGCCCTATCGCCGCACAGGCTTGCAACGAAGCCAGATCGTGAGGTCGAATCTTTTTGTCAATCTCCCCCATCCCTAAAACAATCGCACCGCTTGAAACCAAAACGACCTCAATGCCTTTCTTTTGCAGTTGACAGATTTGATCAATGAGCGAATTCAGCTGAGCTTTCTTGGGTTTCATGCGATAAGTGGCAATCACAGAGGAACCGATTTTCACAACAATGCGCTTTATTTTTTTTGGTAATTTCTTATCCATAATATCTCTTTGATACATTGGCAGACTTTTTGGCAGCCTCTATTTTCCTCCGCGCTTATAGCAATAATTTTCTCCTTCGCGTATTTCTTTTTAAATCTTCTTAAATGATGACGAGCTTCAGGAAGATCCATTTTATTGGCAACAACAAACTTTTTCTTTAATAGCAAGCTCTTATCATATTTATAGAGCTCTGTAATAATTTTCTCATAATCATCAAGTGGATCCCGACCCTCGGTCGCAGCCATATCAATAATCTGAATGAGAATTTTACTGCGTTGGGCGTGTTTTAAAAATTGGTATCCTAAACCCCTGCCTTGATGCGCTCCCTCAATCAAGCCCGGAAGATCGGCGATGACAAAATCAGTTTGTTCACTGTGAACAATTCCCAGAACCGGTTGCTTGGTGGTAAAAGGATAACTTGCTATTTTCGGCTTCACGTTAGAGAGGCTGGAAATCAGAGTTGATTTCCCGGCATTGGGAAACCCGATCAATCCTACATCAGCGATCAACTTTAGCTCTAGACGGATAACCTTGCTTTCGCCTTCTTGGGGATCGCGAGTCATTTTGTGACTATTATTTCCCCATCCTCCCCGACCCCCCTTAGCCGCTGTCACCTCTTGCCCGTCCTGACAAAGATCTTTGATCACCAAACCGGTTTCATCATCTTTGATGATCGTGCCTACAGGCACTTTTAGAATACAGTCATGCGCACAGCGCCCCTGTTTATTGCGAGAGGATCCATGTAAACCGTTTTTCGCTTTATAGTGCTGTTTGAATCTAAAATCCAGGAGAGTCCGCAGGCTTTTGTCGGCTACGAATTTGATGCCACCGCCATCACCGCCATCACCGCCATCAGATTTCGGATGCCTTGAATATCTATCGGAATAAAAACTCGTACACCCTTTGCCGCCGCTACCGGCTTTCAGGTAAATCCTTGCTTCATCAACAAAAGCCATGGAGTCACTTGCTGCAGGAAATCTTTGTAATGGACAGATTCGTCAGTTTCTGACGATGGCCTCTTTTTCGTTTATAGCCTTTACGCCGTTTGAACTTATACGAAATCGTCTTCGGGCCTAAATCATCGCCTAAAATTTCAGCGTTAACCTTCGCATCTTTCAAGTAAGGTTGACCGATCTTAACGGTTTGCCCATCAGCCACCAAAAGAACTTGATCCAGTACTATCTTTTTTCCTTCCTTTTCTTTCAATCTGTTGATCTGAATCGTATCACCTTCAGACACTTTATGTTGAGCAGAACCCAGTTCAATAATTGCAAACATTATTCTCCTCCTTGAAGTATTAACTTTTTTTTACGCGACCCCGCCCCTGGCAATAAGGACAATCACCAAAGGCCAGTGATTCTACCGTCTTTCCGGTTCGGGCGCGAGTCATTTCCACTAACCCTAGAGAAGAGATTCTCGAAACATCCGACTTGGTATGATCCTTGGAAAGCTCTTTTTTCAAACAATCCAAAACCTGCCTCTTATGATTGTCTTTATTCATGTCAATAAAATCAATGACAATAATTCCACCCAGGTCTCTAAGCCGCAACTGCCTTGCAATTTCAACCGCGGCTTCTTTATTAACCATAAAAGCAGCTTCCTCAGGCGAAGCGTTAACTTTAAACTTCCCACTGTTAACGTCAACAACAATCACGCCTTCAGTGGGCTCGATCACAATATAGGCCCCAGACTTCAGATGGACTCTTTTATCAAAAATTTTGTTTAGCTCCGCTTGAATCTGTTTACTTTCGAATAAAGGCACATCGCCTTGGTAGAATTCGATTTTAGAGAGCATTTTTCGCCCGATCATCATATGCACAAAACGCCGTATTCTAGCATACTCCTGTTCTGAGTCAATGATCAGTTTGCTCACCTCTTCTGTGAGCATATCTCTGACAATTTTCCACATCAAATCATATTCTTGATAAATCAAGGCGGGAGCCTTGTTGTTCTCAGCGGTCTTCTTGATCTTTTTCCAAATGTTAAACAGAAACTTTGCGTCTCTGACGAGATCACCTTTACTTTTTTGCAAAGAGGCCGTTCGGACAATGAATCCCCCACTTTTGGTAAAATTCAAGCTTTTTAAAACTTCCCGCAACCGGACACGCTCTTCTTTATGCTCGATCCGTTTAGAAACTCCAAAATGCTTATCGTAAGGCATAAAAACCACAAAACGCCCGGGCAGGGTAATGTGAGTTGTCAAGCGAGCTCCTTTAGTGCCGAATGGCTCTTTGACAACCTGAACCAAGACTTCATCTGCTTTTTTTAGTGATAATGTTCTGACCAATTTCTTGGATTTAGCAAGGTTGGGTGAAGGATTTTTCTTGCGGTTAAAAATACGATCGATCAATCCCGTGGAAGGCTCAATGTCTTCTTCCATCAAGGGATTGACAGCATCGGTCAAATAAAGAAAACCGTTTCGTTCTTGACCAATATTGACAAAGGCCCCGTTAATCGAAGGCAAAACCGACTCAACGCGGCCTTTATAGATGTTTCCTAGAATAGCATCTGTGCGGTCTTTCTCAATAAAAAAATCATCAAGATCGCCGTTTGAGGTAATCGCGACTTCGCGCTCACCCGGCTGGATATGAACAAGAATTTCTTTAATCAATTATTTCTTCCTAAAATATTTTTAATCTTTCAAAATCTATGAAATCTAAAAATTCGCAGGGATTTCCGGTGTAATCACATGTGGTGTAATAAAAATGATCAAATCGGTCTTTTCAATGGTATCCTCTGTTTTAGTGAAAATCAATCCTAAGAACGGAATATCTCCTATGAGAGGAATCTTCTTCTTTAACTGAGTTTTCTTATCTTTAATTAATCCGGCAATCACCAGGGTATCACCGCTTTTAACCATGACTTCCGTTGTAACTGATTCATTACTCAAGCGGGGCAAACTGGTTCCCTCAACAGTTACATAATCAAGGATATCGGTAATTTTGGGAGCGATAGCTAAAGTCACAAAGCCCGCGTTATTAACCTGCGGGGTGACATCGAATATAATTCCGATATCCATATATTCCCATCCGGAAACCTGTAATCGGGCCTGATCTTCGTTATAAGTATACTGGGGCATCGGATACTGGCTCCCAACGCTGATGCTGGCTTTTTGATTATCCAAAGTCACAATTCTTGGGTTAGACAGGATATTAGTATCGGTCCTTGATCGGAGCATTTCCAGAGTTGCTGTCAGAGAATTAAAATCAATCGTTCCATAGGTGAACCCCGAAGCTGTGGGAAAAGCGCCGGGCAGATAATCATTAGAGGATGAATCCTTAAAGGGCCACGTGCTGGGTCTGGTCGCTCCTGTTGCATCAATCTGAGCCTGCCAGTCGATTCCTAACTTATCGCTGTTATTAAGCGTTGTCTCTACAATGCGCGATTCAATAAGAACCTGGGGGGTCGTGGCATCTAACTTTTTAATGATCTTACGGATCAACTCCATATTCGATTTTGTATCTTTAACAAGAATCGTATTAGTTCGCTCGTCATAATGAACACTTCCCCGACCGGTTTTCAGCTTATCAACCGATTCGATAACTTTTGAAGCTTTGGCAAAATTCAAAATAAAGCTTTGTGTTTCCAAAGGCTCCTGCTCGGCTAAAACCTGGGCATCCTCTCTTCTTTTTTTGAGATTCTCGATGGTTGTCACCATAATGACATTGCCTTTTTGCTCATAGCTGTATCCATAATTCTCTAAAATGACATCGAGGGCCTGCTTCCAGGGAACATCGGCCAGCTGAATGGTCACCAAACCAGTCACGTCGGGCCCAGGAACAATATTGATACCGCTTTTATAAGCTAAAATTCTTAAAACATTACGGATATCGGCCTCATGGAAGTCTAGCGTGACATTTCCTTCCCCCTCTTCATCAGCAGGTCTTTTGCCTAAACCCCCATCAAGGTCATCCTCAAGCTCATCAAATTCTTCTTCAAATCCCAGCGGCTCTGAATGATCTTCATCCAGGTATAACTCTCCGCTCTCCAGATCAAAAGCCTCCTGCTCCACAACAGCATTGACGGCCATTTCTTCCTGAGCGAAGATTCCCCCAGAAAAATTCAAAACAAATATGATGCACAAAACCATTTTTGACATCATCTCATTCCTCCTTTGGTAATTCCAGAGCAAATCGCTCCTGCCCTTTTTGTAAATAAACCCTTTGTCGTGTAACTTTAAGAATTCTAAAAAGTCCGATCTTATCATTTCTCTTGGCCACCTCGCCATTGATAATGGCTAAACTTTGTCCACGCGGATCGTAAATAATACCCTCTAAACTTAAATCGTCGACAGACACATCCTGATCATAGCTGATAATGACGCCCTCGGAGCTGACCAATTTCCACAAAGGATCCCGGCGTCCGTGATCACTGTAAACAATTGATTCCTCTGCTGCCAAAACCAAAGACCCCGTACTGCTAATGAATGATAAGATAATAATCCCTTCCAGAAATCTCATGTCTTATTGCTTTCCTTCTTTTCAATAATAAAAGCCTTGATGGTTATTTGGATCACATGACGCTTATTGTCATCGCTTTTGGATGCAATATCAAAATCTCCGATACTCATGAAAATCGGATCGGTCTCAATCTCACCAAAAAATCGACCAAGTTCATGATATCCTCCTCTTCCCATGATAAGAATGTCCATCGAATAATATCGACCATCATCATTTTGGAGAACCATTTTCTTCGATTCTTTCATCGGCATAATCTGATTGATTTGCACATCAGTTTTCCGGGCTAATTTGGATATATTATCCAGAATCGTTGGAATTTCCTCCTGCGATAAAATTGTACTGCCTTGTTCTTTTAGCTGTTGCCTGACTTTTATTAAATCCTCTTTATATTGCTCAATGTTGGCAATATCAAATTTTGCCTGTTTAAAATCATTGATACCAGATTTGATGCTCGAATTCATTTTTATCAATGGGCTAATTTGAAACGGCTGCATTATCAAAAAATAATCACAAAGAAAAAGAATCAGCAAAAATCCCCCCAGCAGTAAATTGTTATATTTTTGGTCAATTTGGGGTATTTCAAATCCTATCTTTTGAGGTATATTGATTGCAGGTAGCTTCATTTTTTTAACCTCGCCGTGATGAGGAAATCTGCGATTTGTATAGATTTAATCTGACGTCTCTGGACCGAGCTCACCTCAACACTAGCCATGCCTTTCATAAAGAACTCTTTACTTTTCAGATTTTCTGTAAACCGATAAGGGCTTGTCATTTCTTCCTGCTCTTTAGAAACCGCACTTCCGTCAATCAAAAGAACACTGTCGTCTAGAGATATCTTATTGATCCAAACACCTTTAATCAAACTATCGCTGATATCATTCAGTTTTTTTGTCCAGGAAATCCTTTCCTCGGTAGTGACTTTCTCGATAGCATCCAACTTATTTTTCAAAACCCGCAGCTCACTTTTTACCACTTCGGCCTTTTGCCATTCCTCTTTGATTTCTTCCAGACGACTTTGAATATTTACATTCTGAGTGTATTTAAGGATCATGGGAATCGTTAATAGGATATGAATCACAATCAGAAGGACAAATAAAGCGATCACCATCCCCACAACTTTTTCTTTAGGAATGGTCATAAATCTAAACAGCGAAAAGCTTTTCTTGTGTTTTTTTCGTCCTGGAACGAGATTGATATCAATCATGTTGATAAAGAGATAAGCCTAAAGCAACTCCTAGGCGATGAGCATGGTCTTGAATTTTTGTTTTCTCCGCTTGGGCGGATATCGTAAAGTATTTCAAGGGATCCCACTTCTCAACGGTAACATCTAAATTATTATTAAATAAATCAAGTAAACCATTAAGAGCAGAGCTTCCTCCGGCAAGAACAAGTTTTTTAACAGGGATATCTCTTTCGGTAACAAAATAATCGAAAGAAAGCCGGACTTCCGAAATCAAATTGGAAATAATCGTCTCACAGGCGTTTAGAACTTCTTGGTCTCTTTCTTTCGGATTGATCTTCAGATTCTCCGCTACTTGCGTATCTATCCCCAAAATGTTACTTATTCCTTTATTTAGATCCTGTCCGCCTATAAAAATATCTCGCGTAAAATAAGGAAATCCGTCTTTTAAAATAATTAAGCTACTGATGGTGTGTCCGAAATCCAAAACAGCGATCGCTTCGCTTGATGATTTTTCCTGTTCGGCTTTTTCCTTTTGATTTTCCTGATACTGTTGCCAGATAATATTGGATAAAGTTAATGAATTGATGCCCACAAAATCCAGTTTGTAATTTAAAGCGCTAAACAATTTGATTCTCTGGTCAATAATCTCTTTCTTAGAGGCCGCTACCAACACTTGCATTTTATTTGATTTATTTAACTTTTCGATAATAAAGGAGTCGGTATAGATTTGATCTTTCGAAAAAGGAAAATGTTTATCTGCTTCGATATCGATCGACGCCCGCAAATCTTCCGGTGACATGCGGGGCATATTGATATAACGGATCAATGTTCCCTTTCCGGAAACCGAAGTCGTTATTTTTTTATTGACGACATTGAATTTTTCAAAGATCTGCTTGATGCTGGCTGAGAGATCAAGGTGCACCATGGGCTCAATGGACCAATTCAGAATTTCATACTGATTGTCTTTGCGAATTGCTTCGACAACCTTGATCGCGCTGCTTCCAAAATCCACACCTACGGTCGGCTGAATTGTTTTCTCCGGAAGAAATTCACCGATTGTTTTAAAATATCTGTTAACCAAATTACGCATATTGTTATTGTATCAGAATATCTCTTTGAATTGAAGATTCATATATAATTTCCTTGGCAGACTCTTGTGCGGCCTCTTGGTCTTTTTCTCCCGCTTTTCCTATCCGCTTCTTTAGAATCGAGTCCTCATTAAATTTCATCTCTTGATCTTCTTTTTGAGATTCCCTTCTTCTTTGGAAGTTTCTTATAGTTTCTTTTTCTTGGATGCTTTTCTGAAAGCTCATCTCCTGCTTCTCAATTGTAGTATCAAACATTTTTTTGATGTACACATTGATAATGACCATGATAATAAAAATGGAGGCTGTCAAAATGACAACAGATTTCGCTATTCCTCCTTGAGAACGCATTCGATTCATCAAAAACCTCCTTCTTGCCAGGCTAACTTATCGGTCAAATCATTAGTAAAAGCGATAAAGGTTTTCATGCTTGGGTAATACGGCGGTGCTTTTCCTTTTAATGTTCTCTCATCGTAAACAAAATTACGGCCGTATCCTGACAGTTGATTTCCGGTTGTACCGCTAAAGAGACCAAAAGCCCCATAATAACCGGTAATCACGCCACCCAGTAATGTAGCCATTCCCCGAGACCCGACACCCTGATCCCAATAATCATCAACATAAAAAACGCCTTCTTCCCCCATGGCCATAATAGTCCCGTGAATATTGACATCATCCGGAGCCGCTGTTCCTACTGTCACATCCCCGTCCCAGGAAACCATACCGAACATATTTTCTGAATCCTGCGCATGAGGAGGAATATAGCCGATATCACCCGGATTTCCAACAGGCGGAGCGTATTCACTATATTGAATATTGTCGGTAATGATAATATTATCCTGGGTCGAGAGAGTCAGCTCAGTATCTCTTTGGATGACGCCACCCACACTCGTGGCCGACCCTTCGATATAAATCAGTGTGCCCAAATCATCCATTCCATCCGGCTTACCGCAATAAATATCAGTGTCTTCCCCTATGGTTTCAACCGTTGTCTGATCTAAATCATGATCAACAGTGATGATTTTAGTTGTTCCGCCTTGCATAATCGTATATTGCGCATAATCGCTGGCATCAATTCCCAGACTGATCGAAGCATCACCCCTCACAAATATTCCGCCGGTTAAACATGATCCATTGTTGGGTACAAAAATTCCGTTTCCCGACGGTTCACTTCCCCCTTTGGCCTGATTGACCATATCCTCTTGCTGAACCGAAGAATCCAATGTGATCGCATCAGCTCCGCGGATGAAATCTGCATGAAAGGTTGGAACATCATCCGGTTCATTACTGTCTGAGTCGGCCAAGATCGGTGAACCCTCATTGTAAAAGCGAGCCTGAGTAAACTGTTGAGAAGCTATGGACTCAAATGTTGCGCTGGGGTTTAAAGCAAAATTAAATCGGGCATTAGTATGAACCGGTCCTGCAAAATTCGTTTTATCGGTAAACCACACCCGAGAATTGGGATACATCGGATCGCTTGGGGGTATATTTTGTTGATTCGTAAATAATGAAAACTTGGCAAAATTATCTCTTTGCACCCGAACCGTAAAATCACCTGTGACCATGACCTTGCGCTTAATGCCCTCTATTTCACCCGTAACCTGAATTTGGTACAGATAAGGAAAATCCCACATATCGCTTGAAATGACAAGAGGATTACTTTTTTCTTCAACAATAATATCGGCATCAAAGAAACCGTCTCCCAGATTGATATTCTCATACGAGTAGCTAGCCTGTTCACCATTTAAAACAAAATTATCAACTCCTTCGCTGTCTTTGGCATATTCAACAAGAAAACCGAGACCATCGCTGGAGAGCACATAAGCCTGCGCATCCTGAGCAACCACCTGCGGATTTCTTTCATTGACAAAAGACATCATCTCCTTATTGATGATTTCATTGAGACGATTCAAGGCCGCTTGAGACCCCGCATCGGCCAGATAAAAAGCCCGAGTCGATCTACGCTCGAGATCTGAGAGATTCTTTTCAGACACAGTTCTCACAATAAAAATACCGCCGATAATCAACAAAACGGTAACAATTCCTAATGATGTTACTAAGATTAATCCTCTATCGTTTTTCAGAAACATCGACATCACCCCCTGTTTCTTAACTGGACATCCACACTGGCAAATGCCTCAATCAAACGTCCCACGACCGACTTTTTGGAAGCCTCAATGGCCACCGTAATGATGGTATTGTTGGGAGATGGATTATTGCTGTTGACCTGAAAACCGATAATATTGTCAGCAAAGACATCTTCCCGAACTTCAGTCCCATCGGGTCTGATAATCCGTCTCAGTAATTGATTGTTTTCATCAATCAAATAACGAATATATTTATAATCGAGAGTCGCGCAGCTGGCATCTGCATCCATACATTCATAGGAAGAGCATCCCCAGCTTAACGGAGCGCCCCAATGAGCAATTTCCGTATCCTGATTGATGACGCTTATATCTTCCTCGCAGATAATAGGAATCCGAAATTCCAAAACATCCGTTGAATTGATTCCGGCGCCATCTTGAATATTGACATAAGGTTCGCTAAAAGTATCAATGCCCGGGCTAGACTCCCTAAGCTCTTTGGTGACCCGCGAAAGAGTCCTTCTGATATTCTGTTGAAGATCGATACTGGCATCGGTGTCAAACCAAGCATTACGTCCTGATCCCAAAGCACTGTAAAGCCCAATAATAAGGATGGTGAAAATGCTGACCACCACCATCACCTCAATCAGGGTCAAACCTTTTTGCTGGCTTCTTGCATAGATCATATTAAGCCTCTGTATTATAAATCATATAGTGGATCACAACCATTGAATCGAGAATACCGTTTCCATTAACGTCTTCGCCGACATCGATTTGTCCGTCCAAATCCTGATCTTCTCCAATCACCCGTCCATTGGGCTGTCGCCAACTGACTGAAACAATTATTGACAATATTTCCGGATCAGAATCATCAACGTAACTGACCCCTTTAGCATTAATATCAGGAACATCGAAGGGGGTTTGATGATAGGCGCTAACGATTAAATCAAATTCCGTATTCTTGATTTCCTCTATGCGCGACTGGGCCGCATACAGACTTAAGGATGCATTCTTGGAAAGCTCGGAAAGATCCAGGCAAGTTATATAACTGAGAAGAAGACCAGCGATGGCAAAGATGAGGATCGCCGCAGCAATCAGCATCTCGGGCAGTGTTATCCCTGATCTGTTCTCTTTAATTGATGATTTCATTTTTCACAACCCATTGTAATTTAATAGGATAAAAAGTCAATCGTTTTGTCTCAAAACTCCCTTTTGATCTAACGGCGAAAAAAATGGACCCGTTTAAGGGTCCTTGCAAGGAAACATAAAAAAACAATCGTTGACTCTAGAATCGAGCTACTTTAGTGATACACTTCATCACTAAGAGTCGGCGATCTATCTTCTTCAGTAAAATAGATAATCTGATCTTTCGTAATTAAGTAACTATTTTTTCCTGTTATTCCATAATTGGCCGGGCGGCTTCCGAGTGAATAATCATTTCCGTTTCCGGATTGATAGATATAATAATAACCGCCGATGGCTTTTTCCGGTGTAATGGCTTCAGTAATGTCACTTCCCAAATAAGGCGGATCATCCGCAGAGAGTATTTTAAGACCTCCCTGATCATCTGTCGGAAATTCCTGATGCTCGTACCAATAAAGCTGACAGGCATTAGAAATTGTTTTTAATGTCTTTATTGTCAAAGCGTGATTGGAAATCACACGCAAGCGAATCATGCCCGGAATCATCAGCGACATGATGATTGTCATAACGACTAAAACGACAAGAATTTCAACAATGGTGAAAGCGCTTCTTTTCGGCATTAATTTCTCATCAAATCTATCGGCAGAGAAAAAAGGGGGTTGATAAAACCCCCTTTTTTCTACTTCATTTCATCAATTACTACTCAGCAGCTTCTTCTGAAAGAATTCCACCAGTATTAATTGTGAAATGCTTAGTTCCCGTCGACCCAGGCGTGATTGCTTCAGCCACTACCGTATAACCAGTAGTTGTCATAGAATCGCAATCATATGTGTACCCAGAATGGCTACCAGTACAATAATTTTGGTTTAAGTATCTAGGGGTCGCATTGTAAAGAAGATCAGCATCATCAGGAAAATTACCATTATTAGCTGTCGCGTATGTCTCAGCCGCCGTAGAGATGGTTCGAAGAGTAGACTGGGCTAAGGCTTCGTTAGCGGAGACTCTGGCGCGAAGCAGGTTAGGGATAGCGATAGCCGCTAACAAAGCGATGATAGCAACAACGATCATGATTTCAACGAGTGTAAAACCTTTTCTATTCATGTCAAAAACCTCCTTTCTGAACCAAGATTTGCTACTCCCTTTTTAGATTCAGAAACGAGGCATCATGAACTTATGAATAATACCGTCTTTTCCCGCTTCGTCATCTTTGAAGGATTCGCTGGGTTCGCTTTTATACTTTTTATTTTATCGACGCCTCCTTTCCTTGTCAAGTTGCATTCAATAAAAAAACCCGCCACCATCAAAGGGACAGGTTTCACATTCTATTGGCAGCTGGCTGTCCTGACGTTTCCATCGGACCCTTTAGCTTTGTGTCCCATCCTTACGAATGGTTTACCTTTTACAATATCATTCACTCACAAATTTTCAATTAAAGTATACCATCAAAACAGCTGGTGTCAAGTTTTTGGGCAGAGAATATTTAAAATCAGTTTTCTTCTTAACTCATTGAAAAGATAACAGTTACAATATTTCTATTTTATTAATTGAAATTCTCCAGAGCCAGGCCGCAGGCAACAGCCAAAGAAGATTGCAGCTGGGGAAGTTTCTCTTGATTAACCTGAGAAGAAATGGCAATTTTTTCAAAGGGATTATAAATGGTTATTTCTCTGTTTAAATTTTCTTTTAAGAAATCCATTAACCAAGTCAGACTTGCGGATCCCCCCGAAAGGGCGATCTCATCAACCGGCATGCCAAATTCGCTTTCATAATAATCGAAAGAAAGATAAATTTCATTAAGAAGATTTCCCAACACAGGTTCTATGATTTTAAATTTCTCTTTATCTTCGGTGATCAGTTGAAATTTAACCTGTTCGGCTTCATCGATTGTCATATCCAGTTTTTCTTTAAGCAGCTGCGTAACATTATCACCCCCCAGCTGAACATCACGCATAAAAAAAGACGTAGCGTCTCTAACAATATTGATATTGGTCACTTTAGCGCCGATATTGATAAGTCCAAGAGTCTTTGTATTTTTATCAGGATGATTGATTTGAAATGGATTTCTAAGAACAATCGAATCAATAGTCATCACTTCCGGTTCCAGTTCAGTGTCTTTGATCATCTTTACACGGCTTAAAAGATCTTCTTTTTTAGCCGCCACCAAAAGGACTTTCATATTCTTGGATTCCGGGTTGGGATTAAGCGGCATAAAATCGCTGACGATATCTTTTTTTTCAAAAGGAACATAACGCTCAACCTCAAATTCCATTGCGGCTTTCAAATCATCATTATCCATTCTGGGAAGCATCAGATAGCGCACAATAACATTCTCCGAATTGATGGAGGCATTGATTTTCTTTAGGCCCAATCGGGCTTGTTGGCAGGCCATTCTGACCGCATCCTGAATTCCATCAAGGCGATTCGTATCGATCTTGGCATAACCGAAGGAATCCAACTGATAATTGTCTTCTTTTTTAGTGATTTGAGCCACCTTAACGGCATAATTTCCGATATCAAGGCCTACCGCCATTTCGGACTTTTGTGATGATTTTCCGAGACCAAAAACCAAAACCTTCTCCTTTAACGATGTTTTATTTTTAAATATTGATTGTAGTAAAAATCGGATTTCTCTGGATTGGCTAACCGTTTGTAGATTTGAGATAAATTGTAGATGGCCTCTGTATCCTGGGGACTTTGCTTGAGTACTTTTTCGTAATAAGCAGCCGCTTTTTCATATAAACCTTTTTGGGCATAAACAAAACCCAAATTGAAAAAGACATTCTTACTTTCGGGTTTCTCCGCAAGAGCCAGCTCATAGTGCTCTATGGCTTGATCATAATCTCCGCTGGCGGCATATTGATAACCCAAGAGTTCGTGATTTTCTTCTACAAGCTGTGGCTGAGGGATCGGTTTTTGCTCTAAAATTAAAGCCGCATTCTTTTCTTCTTCCAATAATGTCTCAAGCATTCTTTTTTGTCGATTTACAGCCGCCACTTGATCGAGTAGTTCATCGACTTGTCGCTTAAGCACGTCTCTTTCCCTCTTTAAAGGCGCTAAATCATCTTCCAAAGATTCGATCTTTTTGCGATACCCTGCAATGTCGCGTCTTCTCTCTACCTGAGCCCTTTGAGTCTGCCTGAGGTCTTCCTGGAGCTTCTCTCTTTGATTCTGCAGTTCATCAATTGCCGTCTGAAGCTGCTTCCTCTTATTTTCTTCGGCTTTTTTAATTTCGTCATGGCTGACTTCAAGGGATTCTTTTTCTTTTTCCTTATTCGCCATTCTTTCTTTTAAGGAAGCCAATTCCTTATTAAGCGCCGCTTGCTTATCCTGGGCCTCTTTAAGCTGTCTGCTGGGCGCTTCTATTTTCTTTGAAATACTATCAAATTGCTCTTGGAGCTGATCCTTTTCTCTCTGAAGACGATTGACTTGACTTTCAATCTGGCGTTTTTCCGATTCTAATTTCCGTAAAGACTGCTCCTTTTCCTTCTGAGTACCATCAACATCTACTTGAAGTTGGGATATTTCCTGCTTTAAAGCCTGCGTATCAGATTGCAGCTGATTGTTTTCCTGTTTCTTTCTAAGAATCGACTCTTTCAACCGGGCATTATCCTTTTTCATCTGCTTGACCTGATCTTCGCTATCCCGAATTTTTCTTTCCAAATTCTTAATTTCTGCCTCTTTAGATCGTAGAATCTCTTGCAGATGACGCGGTTCTTCAGAAAGCCTGGCTTGTTTTTGTTGAAGGTTATTTAGATTTTCTTGAAGTTCCAACAGTTTATTTCTTAAAACTTGATTCTCATCCAGAATGGTATCATTGTTTTCAAAAATTTCTTTCATGCTGTGTTTAAGATTCCCCACGCTTTGATCCCATTCCTGGGTAGAGGTGGCATCTTCTGCAAATAAAATAACGGAAGAAAATACTAAGAGTAGAAGCAGGGCACAAATAGATAAGGAAAGACGTAATGGTATCTTCATAAAGATTATCTTAATTCAGGAGGGCGCAAATAGATCGACTCTCCTGAAAGAACTTCTTTGGTAATCACGCGAACATCAGGATCTTGCGCGGCTTGCCGGATGCGATCCGGACTCTCTTTCGGTCTCATTGGTTTATCTTTTTGACGCTTGCGAACAACATTAAACTGATTGTCCCAGTTTTCGGTCTTTTCTTGAAATAATTGCAAACGATCATGTTCTTTAGCAGTCAAAATGCTCTTTTCAACAACATTGGGTGTCACAAAAATCATCAAATCAATATCAGAAATATCTTCCTGTCTTTTTCTAAACAGCGCTCCGAAGAAGGGCACATCACCTAATAGAGGAACTTTGTCGATCGTGAAGGTATCGTTTTTCTTGCGTAAACCCCCGATAACAGCCGTATCGCCGTTTTCAACCAATAGATTTGTTTGCGCGCTGCGACTGTCAATGATCGGTTGGCCATCGGTTGTTGTACCGGAACGAAAACTCTGCGTCACATTTAAATCCAGATAAATAAAATTATCTTTTGTCGTAATATGGGGGGTCACTGACAAATCAATGCCTGAGCTTTTAAAAGCGGTGCCCGATACCGTTCCCTGATCATTAGTCGTTGTCTGCTGATAGGGGATTTCCTCGGTCAATGAGATGGTGGCTGTAAGATTGTCGAGAGTTAAAATCTTGGGATGAGCCAAAACATTAGCCCGATTCTTTTGCTGCCAGGCATAAATGGTTGCGTGCAAATCTTTGTCTGTAAGCATGGTTGTCCCAAAATCAAAGAAAAATTCATTGCGCGTTCCGAATTGCTGCTTGATTTGCCTCTGGGGATCACTCCGTCCGGTTTTATCAGGCCAAAAGATTTCCCAATCGATCCCAAAATGATCATCATGATCCATTTTGACATCCGCTATCAAAGCCTCAATAGACACCTGGGGTGTTCGAGTATCCAGCTGTTGAGCAATATCGCGTATTTTCTTTATATTATCGGGAATATCCACAATAATAAGGCTATTGGTACGAGAATTGATATCGATCCGGCCACGAGGAGAAAGCATATTCTCAAAATTACTTTTGATTTCCCCGGCCCTGGCAAAATTCAATGTGATAATTTGTGTTTCTAACGGAATCTTTTCTTCTTCCGCCTGCAATTGTTCCAGGGTCATTATCCGGACCAAACCCTCTTCCTCTTTGTAGGTTAATCCATACGTTGAAAGAATCACCGTTAAAGCCCGCTCCCAGGACACATTATTCAGCTGCATATTGACATTGGCCTGAATATCCGGTCCCACGATCATATTTACCTGCGCTTTATTGGCGAGAATTCGAATCACATCGCGGATATCAACATTTTCGAAATTAATGCTGATCATTTCCTGGCGAGGATCAGCGGCATTCTTTTCGTCTTCAATTTCAATCATATCTTCTTCAGGGAAGACGGGCGATTGTTTTTCAAGAACACCTTCTTCTCCAACAGGGAGAGATTTTTTTTCTTCCACCTCCTTAAGAAAAGAAAAGTCTTCTTCTTCGCTTAACGAATCAAAATCCTCCGACACCCTCTCCTGAGGCATTGGAGGCAGTGGATCATCCACCTCATCTTCCACACCTCGCAGATCAAATAATTCAATCTCCTGGGCAAAAAGAGATCCGGCCAGAGAAAGACAAGCGACCACCACAACCAAATTAGTTAAAGATTTCATTGAACCCACCGATCAATATTGTCAAAAATACGGCGTAAAGTAAAAACTTTCTGCGATTTTCCATCCGAAACGACAACGCTGTTCGGATTAATCTCTTGGATATAAATGCCTTTTCTGATCTCTTCTCCGACGGAATAAATGTCTTTTCCAATCAGAGCGGTAGGATTTTTCTCATCCCACACAATCACCTTGAGATCAATGTTAACATTGATAGGAGTAACCATCTCCTTTTGTTTCTGAGGAAACCGCTGCTCCCTGCTCCTTATATTACCACTGCTGTCGACCCATGCAATAAAAGGATCACTTTTTTTCGCTTTTTGATCAAAAGAAGTTTTTTGCGCGAAAGAAAATTCAGACAAAAATAAACTCCCGCAAAGGAAAATAAAAACGGGCAATATAATTATACGGGAAAACTGTTGATGTCTCTTCGGTCTATTCATTATTATTTTACTCTTTGATTTCGCGAGAAAACGTTCTGACAGAAAACTGAACGGCATGCTCCCATTCATTAACCGGATTATTTTTTATACTCAAATCTGTAATCTTCATAAATTGTTTAGCAGTTTCTATATTTTTTAAAAACTGAATTAAGTCATAATAATCTGATTTAAGGGTAATGCGCACAGGAAGCTCAATAAAAACATCCCTGGTCTTCTCCAGCACATGCCTGATTTCCTTGCTTGGCTCCAGAGAAGAAAACTGTAAATCCGTTCGCTTGGTCAGCTCTTGAAGAGTTTCCAGGATAAGATTTGATGTCAGGCGCTCGGGCAAACGGCCCTCGAATTCATCGACCCGGAATTTAAATTCCACAAGCTCCTGACGAATTTTCTCCACCCTGGCTTTGCCCGCCGTCACTGTATTGACCATCGTGGTTTTTTCATTAATGGTTCTGTTAATCTTCTTGACTTCATCGAGCTTTGGACGAACGACGCCGGAATAAAAAAACAAAACCGCCAATACCGGTATCCACAAATAGGAATACCGTACACCCAGACCCAGATAAGGTTCAATATCGGCGTATTTAAATTGAGGAGCAGATTTTCTTTTTTGAGGTCTTCTGCTGACAGCCATGGTTCGTTACTCTGAGGAGCAGATAACGTCAAAAATCATGACCTCTCTGCTGCCTACTCTACTTAAGGATGTATCTCCAATTTTGATCTCTGTGAAATCATCCGAGAACTCCTCATTGGCCTTCAGATTTTCGTAAAATTTCTGGATAAGGCCAACCGCATCTCCGATTCTTCCCGAGACCGCTTTTCCTTTTAAGATCAATCGTGTCGCACTGCTTACAGTTCCTGACGGCTCAACTTGGCTGCGTCTCCTTCTTGTGTTTTGTCGAGCCCTAGGGGAAATATCCGTGGATTGAAAATTCACTTCTATCAGCCAAACACCTTCAGGAATAATTTGGGCGATTAATTCAAGTTTTCTATAATAATAAAAATCTCTGGATGAAAGGCGGTCGATCAATTCAACCTTTTTATTAAGACCGCCCCGCTGGCTCTCCAAATTCTTGATTTCATCCGGATTCAACTCCAGGGCATCCACTTTCTTTTGAGCTTTGGCTAATTCCGCCTTTTTAGCTTTGACACGACTACTTAAAACCAACCAAATCACAAAACAAACTACACATGTGACTCCAGCAGTCATAATCAATATTTTACAAATTCTTTTGAGTTCTTCCAAAGGAGGATCGGCTGTAATCGAACGCTTCTTCTTTCGAAGACCCACTCCGGGTGATAGCAGATTTATTTGCGGCATTTAATTTTCCTAATATTACCTATAAAAAAACCCTTTCTTTCATTTTAGATATTTTTGTAAGAAAGGGAAACGGTTTTTTGTATTTTTAAGAAATCAAGTCAAAATGAATAAAATTATCTACGAGCCACGGCTGATTTGAAGCTAACCGGAAATGTACCATCTTGCTCTATGTCTGTGCATTGGTTTTTTTCGCATGTACAATCACCGACAGGATCACCGAAGCGATTCACCCAGCACACATCCACTTCTATGTCCTTGAGGCTGGTGTTATTGTTTGAACCACAATCCTGGGGAATAATAGGCTTACCTGTTTCTAAAGCATTGCGAACAACAACTTGAAAAAAACCATTGAGACCATCCGTTTCAGTGTTCAACTGCCCTTTATCGCTGCAGATATTAGTAAAATCGTTTCTCATCGAAAACACTTGCTCCATTTTCTCCCGGGCAATATTCTGGGCGATTGAGAAGTTCTGATTATATTCATTTAAGACCATCGAGCGAATCATAGAAAATAAAACACCTCCGATAAGAAGAACGCCCACCGCCGTTGTCACCAACAATTCCGCTAGAGTAAAAGCACATGTTTTTTTCATCACGCACATCCTTTTTTGATTATCTTTTACATTCCAATCATGGTTGTCATTTTGATGATCGGCAGAAACAAGGCCACGACAATTCCTCCAACAACAACACCCAAAACTCCGATAATCAGCGGCTCAATCATGCTGGTCAAGCCCGCCACGGCCGCATCCACCTGATCGTCATAAAAATCGGCAACTTTTCCGAGCATCTTTTCCATCTCCCCGGTTTGCTCACCAACCGATATCATACGCGTCACCATGGGAGGAAACACCCCGCTTTTAATCAGCGGACCGGCGATATTTTCTCCCTCACGGACGTTATTCTTGACATTCGTAACAGCCATCTCCAGCACCTTGTTGCCGCACGTTTTTCCGACAATATCGAGAGCCGAAAGAATAGGAACACCGCTTTGCGTTAACGTTGACAATGTTCTTGAAAAACGGCTCACTGAAACCTTTGTGATCAATTCACCAAAAACGGGTAATCGTAGTTTCAATTTATCGATTTGGATGCGTCCGAATTCCGTGCGATGAAACAAAGCAAAAGCGATAATAATTAAAACGATGACGCCGATAAACATGAAGAAATGATGACGCAGTCCATCGGAGATATTGATCAATACTTGCGTTGGTCCGGGCAATTCGCTTCCCAGCGAGTCAAAAATACTTTTAAAAGTCGGAACCACTTTAACCAACAAGCCGATTGTAATAACAATGGCCATAGAAATGACAACGGAAGGATAAACCATGGCGGATTTGACTTTTCTTTGGAGTTTAATGGTCTTCTCCTTATAGGAGGCAATCCGATCCAATATCTCATTAAGAGCACCGCCGGTTTCGCCGGCCTTTACCATGGAAATAAAAAGAGTGTCAAAAACTTTGGGATGCTTAGCTAAAGCAGCCGACAAACTGCTTCCAACTTCAATATCATCCCGAACATTGGCAATAATGTTTTTAAAAGATTGATTAGGAATTTGCTCCTGAAGAGCATCCAGGCCCTGCAATAGAGGAATGCCGGCATCCACCATGGTCGCCAATTGTCTGGCGAAAATAACAATATCATCCGGGTTGACCGATGAGCCGCCAAACGACATGTTCATCAGGCTTGATTCTCTAACTTCCTTAACGTTAATAATGATGAGCTTGCGCTTGCGAAGTTCTTCAATGACCGCGGCCTGATTATCGGCGATAACCTTTCCGTTAACTGTGCTGGCATTGACATCTTTAGCGGTGTATTTAAAAGTCGGCATAGACTACTGATCTCCTCCGTATTTGTGATTTATGGCTTCATCGATTTCCGCTTTTGTAGCTATAAATGTAGCGATTTTGCAGTTGGTTAATTTCTCTAATTCTTCAATCATCGGAAGATTCAAAGGATTAGCCATAACGACACTCAGAACATCTCCCACTTTATCAAGAGCAATGACATGATAACGCAGCGCAGTTTCTTTGGGGATAGTCTGAACAATGCTGGAATCAATTTCATATTTGTTCACAGCAATATAAGGAAAACCACACTGGACAATCAGGGCGACAACAATATCTTTCTCGGTGATGTAGCCCAGTTTAACGAGAATCTCACCGAGAATCCCATCCTCTTTTTTTTGAATCTCCAGAGCTTCACGCAACTGTTCCTGAGTGATTAGATTCCTTTTGATGAGAATCTGTCCCAAAAGTTGCTTTTTTGAAATGAGATCTCGTCTCGAAAACGCCATCATACTCCTCTAATATATATTATACGCCCATTATTCTAGCACAGTTTATTTAAATTAAAAGTGGCTTTCCTTTTAATCTTCTCAGTCATAAAAAATTGACTAAATCAAACTGATCTAGTAACTAATCCACGCTTGTAATGCGATAAACTTCTTCCAGCGTTGTTAATCCGTTAACAAATTTTTTAACGGCATCCTCGTAAAGTGTCTTCATTCCATTTTCTTTGACAGCGTATTCCTTAATCACATCTGATGAACATCCTTCCATAAGAAGCTCGCGGATTTTATCATCTATCATCATGATCTCCAGGCATCCCAAGCGACCCCGATAACCGGTCTGCTGGCAATTGGCGCAACCCCGTCCGTGATAAAATTTTGCTCCGTCTTTAGCTGGAATTTTTAATTCATCCAGGGTTTTCTTGGGAATTTCAACCGGTTCTTTACATTTGGGGCAAATCTTGCGGCAAAGTCTTTGGGCACAGGCCATCACCAAGCTAGAAGCTACCAGAAAAGGTTCGACACCCATATCGACCAGACGGGTTAAGGCGCCGGCGGCATCATTGGTGTGCAAGGTTGAAAAAACAATTTGACCTGTCAAAGAGGCCTTAACCGCAATGTCAGCTGTTTCGCTATCGCGGATTTCACCGACAAGGACGACATCAGGACTTTGCCTTAAAGCGCTGCGCAATCCCGCCGCAAAATCAAGGCCGATCTCCGGCTTGGCTTGGATCTGAGTTAAGCCTTCGATCAAATACTCAACGGGATCTTCAATCGTTATGATATTTTTATCAACAGTATTGAGATTATTGATGATGGAATAAAGGGTGGTTGATTTTCCGCTTCCGGTGGGTCCCGTAACCAGAATCATTCCAAATGGCTTGGAAATGGCCTCCTCAAAAAGCTCAGCATCTTCTTCAAAAAATCCAAGTCCCTGCAAGCCGATGGATAGACTCCCTTTGTCCAAAATTCTCATAACCACCTTTTGGCCGTATGTCGTCGGAAGCAAAGAGACACGGAAGTCGACCTCCTTGTTACCTAATCTCATTTTAAAACGTCCATCCTGCGGAATACGCGTTTCCGTTATATCCAAACGTGAGAGAATTTTTACGCGTACAGTCACGGCATTTTGATTGCTTTTGGGAATCTGCAAAACGTCATGCAAAACACCGTCAATCCGATAACGAACTCGCATTTCATTATTAGTCGGCTCCATATGAATATCCGAAGCTCTCTGCTTGATGGCCTCCTTGATAATCAGATCGACCATCCTAATGATCGGGGCCTGCTCTCCATCCTCGGCTCGCAAGTCCATCGATTCAAGATCATCGCTATCGACTATCTCGAACTCTCCCGCCTCAATGCTCTTGCTCATGTTAGCGACATTCATGACTTCCTTGGATCCATAATAATCATCAATAGCCTGCGCAATTTCACTTTCAGTGCTTAATGTTACGTCAACATCTTTGCCCGTTAAGTTTTTCAAATCATCGATAGCAAAGATATTAAAGGGATCTGCGATAGCTACTGTAACCGTATTGCCCAATTCGCTAACCGGTACCACATTGTATTGCCGGGCAATTCGCTCCGGAATAAAAATCTGAAGAGCTGGATCAATTTTATACTTGCTTAAATTGATCGGTGGAATATTCATTTCCTTTACCAGAATCACCATCAAATCCTGCTCGCTAATCAAGCCATTCTGGATCAAGGCCTTTTCGAGACCAATCCCCTCTTTTTTCTGAAGCTTAACCGCAGCATCAACATCCGCTTGGGGGATGTTTTTCTGCTTGATGAGTGAATCGAGAATTTTTTCTTTAACCGTTTTACTCATAAATCTTACATTTTTTCATCCGGTGCGGTAATCCTTAAAACTTCCTCCAAGGACGTCTCACCAGTCACAACTTTAGATAATCCGTCTTCGCGCATCGTAACCATTCCTTCTTTTCGACCAGCTTGCTTGATCTTAGCTTCTGACTCCCCCCTCATAATGAGCTGTTTGACTTTTGGAGATAAAATGAGTATTTCCGAGATACCGATCCGGCCACTATAACCTACATTGAAACAATGCTTGCATCCTTTAGGTCGATAAATAGTCAGATTCTTTTCTTTCCCCAGAAACTCCAAGCCGGACTTTTTGCATAAAGCCTCGGGCGGCTGATAAGCTTCCTTGCAATGATCACAGAGTTTTCTCAACAAACGTTGCGCCAAAATCCCTAAAACTGACGAACAAATCAAAAAAGGCTCAACACCCATATTCTTCATGCGAATAATAGACCCGCCGGCAGTTGTCGTGTGTAATGAACTCAAAACAAGGTGACCCGTCAAGGCGGATTTTACCGCAATATCCAGAGTTTCGAAATCGCGAATTTCTCCGATCATAATAATATCAGGATCCTGTCTCAAAATAGACCTTAAACTCGAGGAGAAAGTTAATCCGACATCCGGCCGAACGTGAACCTGATTCATTCCCTCCATTTGATACTCAACGGGATCTTCGACGGTAACAATATTTTTTTCCGGCGTGTTAATATATTTAAGAATCGAATAAAGAGTTGTGGTCTTACCGCTCCCTGTTGGGCCACAGGCCAGAATCATCCCATGGGGCTTCATAGACTCATCTTGCAACCGCTTTAAGGTTTCTCGCTTAAATCCCAGTCCCTCGAGATTCAAGGTTGCCGAGGATTTATCCAGAACACGAATAACCACTTTTTCCCCGAATGCCGCCGGCAAAATGCTGACACGAAAATCAACCTCTCGCTTATCCTGGGTTACTATTTTAAAACGCCCGTCTTGAGGAAGGCGGTGTTCGGAAATATCAAGATTACAGATTACCTTGACACGCGAAACAATGGGAAAATGAAGATTTCTTGACATCCGATCAATCTCCCGGATGACACCGTCAACACGGTAGCGAATCCGCAATGCCTTTTCCAAGGGCTCGATAAAAATATCACTGGCCCGGGCATTAATAGCCTGTTCAATAATCGCATTGGTTAATCGGATCGTCGGAGCATCGTCTGTGAGACTTTCGATGGACTCATCATTGGCAATTTCCGAACCTTCCCGCACAAGCTCCATGTTCTCAAGATCACTGATATCTTTGATGATTTTCTCAAATTTCTCCTGAGCATCCTCGTTGTAATAATGATCTATAGCCTGCAAAATATCTTTGGACCTTGAGATAATCGGATTGATTTCAAGACCGGTTAAGGCCCGCACATTATCAATAGCAAAAATATTCAAAGGATCCGCCATAGCCAAAGTTAAACTTTCTCCGATTTTCGAAACGGGCAGAATCTGATAATTGACGGCCACATCCCTGGGAATAATCTTAACGACATCGGGATCCACCTTGAGGCGGGAAATATCGATCGGCGGCATTCCCAAACCCTGAGAAAGAACGAGCGTCAACTCATCTTCAGTTATCAGGTTCATCTTGACAAGTATTTTACTGATTTCTCCACCGTTTTCGCGTTGCTCCTCGAGAGCCTTATCGAGATCCTCAGGTTTTACGATCTGGTTTTCGATCAGAATTTTCTTTAATCGTTCTTTGAGAGAAAACATTACTGACCCTGCTTTTTACCGTGATATTTCTTGATACACTCTCTGATGTCAGTGGTTGTGCTGACAAAGGTCTGCACACTGCAACCGGTGATCAGCTCCACATCCTCAATCGCCAGAACATTCAAGGGATTGGTCATGGCCAAAGTCAAGCTTTTTCCGATTTTATCAATAGGAATCAAGCAAAACTGTTTGCACACATTCTCCGGAACGGATTTGACAACTTCCTCATCGATTTCATAATTTGCTAAAGGTAAATAAGGAAATCCGTATTGACAAGTCAACGCCTGAGCAATATCTTCTTCCGTTGAAAATTTGAGCTGAACCAGGGCTTCGCCCAAAAGACAGCTGTTTTCCTTCTGATAATCCAGGGCCATGTTCAATTGCTCGCGATTAATGATTCCGCGCTCAATCAACAGTTCCCCTAAATGTTTATTCGTTACCTTTTTAAAACTTGGCATATTCGATTGATTTTCTCTTAAGCATGATGGCAAACTTTATTCCCGCCTTTTTGCCTGGCGACTTCCATCAACTTCGTCGCCTTGGTAAATAATTCTTCAGCGCTCTCTCCGTCCAGAGGATTTTCCGTCACAGCCGCCGAGCAAGTTAAATGCTTATCCTGATCTTCTTCATCCTGAAAAGCGAAAATAATATTTTTTCGTATCTGATCAGCAGTCTCGATGGACTTCTTTTTATTTCTTTCTGGCAAAATCAGACCAAAAGAATGATCGCCGATCCGCGCGGCTTTATCAACCGACCTCAGATTTGCCTTAAGAATATTTCCGATATTGATCAATGTGTTTTCGGCAGCCAATTGACCGAATGTTTGGACATATCGTTCAAAACCATCCAGAGAAATAAGAACAAACCCGCAGGCCCTTTGAAATTGCATGGATCGCTGGATTTCTTCATTCAAAGACCATTCAATGTAGTGTTCGTTAAACAAACCCGTTAATTGATCAGTCATCTCCAGCTGATCTAATTTTTGACTCAAATGGTTGTTCTCGTAAGCAATAGCAATCTGTTTGGCGATTAAATCCGCGCATTCTGCATAAATTCCCGAGAAGACAAAATCTCCTCGTTGATTACCGCAAAGAAGGCAACCGAAAACTTTCTTTCGAATCACAACCGGCGCCAATATAGCATTGGATATACCCGCATAAGACGCAAAGGCCTCTCTTTCTTTTTGATGAACAAAATTTCTATCGATCACAATCGGCCTACGTTCAGAAAGAAGCTGATTCCATATGGCTTGAATGGCTTCGCGATCGAGAGGGCTGTTTTCTTTGATTGATAATCTGTTTTGAGGCCAGACGGCTTTCATAAAAAACATATCCGAAGCCTGATCCAGCAAAATCAAGCAACCCGCCGAAAAATCTTCCAAAGAGGAACATTTCTTAAGCGCCTCGCCAATAATCGCATCCAAGGGCTCATTATGGGTGATCATCTCGCCCAAACGGGCTAAATGAGAAAGAACCAGAATCCTTTTATTGATTTCTAGATTTATTTCCTCGGTTTTTTCACTAAAAATTTTCAGTTGTTCCAGATTGTCTTTGATTTTGCGGGACATCTGATTCAGTGACGAGCCCAGAGCCCCAATTTCATCGCTTCTCTGCAAACTGATTTCTCGATTCAATTTACCCGAAGCAAACTGGCGAGCCTGGCGGGCCACCCCAACGATTGACTGAATAATTCTCGCAATGATCAAAAAACTGATCAAAATAAGAAACGTCAAGATAACTACAATAGCTGCCAAAGAAGAACGTTCTCTAAAAAAAATCGAAGCGCCCGGAAAAAGATAGCCAATAAAAACAAGAAAAGCAATGAGAACAAGACCAAAAGCCATGCACATTTCACGGCGAACACTTGTGGCATAAATAGAAATTTTTCTCATCGTCTTCCCTTACTCAAACTCAAAATTTTTAATAGTAATATTAATTTATAATTAATTTTAACTCGATTCAGTGGTTTGTCAATTTAATAGGCAATATAATGATAAAAGCTCAGAAAATGGTCCGTCTTTTACTGAAATTTAAAAGAAAACCCAACATAAATATAAAAACTAAAAACGAAGACCGGCCATAGCTGACCAGCGGTAATGTGAGACCCACGACAGGGCAAAGACCCAAAACCATACCTATATTGATAATGACTTGCAGGCCAAAAATGGCAATAATTCCCACCGCAACCATTTGACCAAAAGGATCTTTGCTTGACTGGGCAATATTAAATGCGCTTTTGATTAACAAGTAGAAACAAACCAGCATAATCCCGGCCCCTAAAAATCCCCACTCCTCTCCTATCACAGAAAAGATAAAATCGGTATGACGCTCCGGTAGAAAATTAAGTTGATTCTGGGTTCCTGAAAGCCAGCCTTTTCCGAACAGCCTCCCTGAACCAATAGCGATTTTGGACTGAATAATGGTATATCCCGCACCTAATGGATCGATATTAGGATTTAAAAAAACCATTAAACGCTCCTTCTGATAATTTTTCATCAAATGCCACAAAACAGGAAGACTAGCCAGACAAAAACCCATAAAACCAAAAAAGTATTTATAAGAAATTTCAGACGCAAAAAGCATTGTTACAAAAATTCCGAATATTATCAGGGCTGTCCCCAAATCGGGTTGCTTGAAGATAAGCAAAACGGGTATAATGATTAAAATAAGGGGAATGAGAAAATCCCGGTAGAAGATTTGCAGTTTATGACTCTCATCCAAAGGAATTTTCTGCTTGCGGTCGCTAAAATATCGCGCCAGCACAAGAATGATCGCCAATTTGGCCGGTTCTGAAGGTTGAAAAGAAAAACTGAAAATTTCCATCCAGCGCTTAGCTCCCAAAACATGTCGACCGGAAATCAGAACCAAAAGAAGCAACAACACAACCCCTATATAGATAAAATAAGCTAACTCATAAAACCGGCGATAATCCACATAGCTAAGAAGAAATAAAATGACCAGACCCACTACGGCACAGAATAATTGATCGTAAAATACTCTTTGAGAAACACGAACATTCTCGTGAGACGCACTGTAAAGGGCAGCCAATCCCAAAATGATGATGGCTATAGTTGTGATCCAGATTGTCCGAAAAGAATGTCTCGCAAGCATTTTTTTACAAAAGTCCTTTGTGAATCAACTGTTCGATCATTTTTCGTGATGTTCTAACCGCATAATAGCTCGATCCTCCAAATTCCAGAAAAACGACAAAAACGACTCGCCTTTCACCCTCAATAGTATAACCGGCAAACCAGGAATGATTGTTTTGTCCGCCGGAAGTTTGAGCTGTCCCTGTTTTCCCCGCCATGGGAAAGTCTTTAATTTTAAGATCTCGGGCCGTTCCGGTATAATCACCTACAGCGCCTTTAAGGCCTTTTTGGACAAATTCAAAATACTGGGCATTGATGGGCACACGAACCCGTTGAGTGAATCGATCAGAAGAAACATCTATTGCTCCTATCGATCGTATGAGATGAGGATAAATATCTCTGCCGTCTCTGGCGACAATCGCCATCATGCGGATTAACTGCAAGGGCGAAACCAAAACATCACCCTGTCCGATGGATAAATTCAAAGTATCGCCGTCATACCAGGCATCATTACGCATGATTCTTTTTTGTTCTGGAGAGGGGTTGATTCCCTTCTTTTCCGAAGGCAGGTCTATACCCGTTAACTCTCCCATTCCAAAAAGATCAGCATAGCGGTGGATCAAATCGGGACCCAAAAGAAGGCCCACATTAAAGAAATACGTATTACACGAATGGGCAATGGCTTCGGTAAGATTTTGAATCCCATGCGCATGGGAACATCTAAAACGCCTTCGTCCCAATTTGAAGTAACCTGGACAGCGAAACGTTGTATCGTTTACGATTACCCCTTGTTGCAGTCCGCCAAAGGCCACCGGAATTTTAAACGTAGATCCCGGCGGATACTGTCCAGCGATGGCCCGGTTGAGAAGCGGCGCCTGCGGATCAATAAAATAGCGCGCCACCTGCTTTTTCGTGTTTTCGCTGACAAAATGATTCGGATCATAAGAGGGATTGTTAACCATGGCCAAAATACCGCCGCTCTCAAGATCCATGATCACAATCGATCCCTTTCGATCATTCAACGCATCCTTGGCAACGTTTTGGATTCGCTGATCCAAAGTCAGCGTTAAATCCTGGCCGCTAACCGGTCGGCGGATCCCCAGAAGACGGACTTGTTCCCCGCGAGAATTAACCTCCACCTGCTGGCCTCCATCTTCGCCCGTCAGATAAGTGTCATAATATTCTTCAATCCCGGAATAACCGGCTAAACTCTGATAAGTATATCCGTATTCTTTAAGCTCTTTTAATCTTTGGCGATCCACCTTCGCCACGTATCCCAGTACATGCGCTCCCACTTCATGATGAGGATAATATCGCCGGCTACTGGCCTGCACCATAAGTCCGGGATAAAGAAATTTATTCTCCTCAATTTGATAAGCAATTTCCCGTGATAGATCTTCCGCGATAACCACCGGTGTAAAGGGCGCCAGACGTCCACGCAAATAATCCTTCTCGATTGCTTCTTTATCCCGACGCAATATCGAACTAAGATAGCTAAATAACTTTTCCTGATCGGAAATTTCCTGAGGAATGACAAAGAGATCGAGCGAAACGCGATTGCCGATCAATTCCACTCCGTTCCTGTCATAAACTTTTCCCCTTCGTCCTTCGAGTTTAACGATCCGAATACGATTATTTTTGCTTAAAAAGAAAAAATGCTGGCTCTTGAGAACCTGGATATAAAAAAGCCCCGAGGCAACAATAACAAAAAGGACGGTAAATGCTATACGGATAATTTTAAGACGCATCGTCTAAGCTGACTGTAAATAAACATTCCCAGAACTGTGGTCGCTACGACTTCCGGAACAATAAAAAGCAAGAAAGCCTCTGAGAAATCCCATTCTTTGAGATTGGAAATAAAAATACACGCCACTGTTCCGTTAAGTAAGCTCATGGCAAAAATAGTCAAAAGGCGCGAAACGCCCGCATCCAGTTCGTAGAAATACTTTTTGATCAAAACTGTCGCGTAAGCACAAAGGCAGTAAGAAAAAATATGAATACCAAAAAATTCAATCGCCATGCTGTCTTTAAGAATCCCTGCGCAAATCGCCACGAAAAGGCCGTAACGAATGCCAGCATAACTGGTCACAAAGATTACTAATAAAAGTAGAAAATGAGGCCTGATCCAAATATTCATAAAATTAAAAAAAAGGGCATCAGTCAAAAAGAAGATAAGAATCAGAATTGTCAAAAACAGAAGGCGTTTCATAAAATCGGTCTATTGAAAAACGATTAGAACTTCTTCTAGCTGGGAGAATGCAACAGCCGGCTCAATCAGACATTCCAATGTAGGGCTACTTTGCGATTCGTAAATCTCGACCACCTCCCCAACCCAAAGTCCTTCAGGAAATGAGGAACTCATTTTAGAGGTAATGACGCGATCTCCATGACGGACATCTGCGCGAGGATCCAAATATCGTATTCTCGGTTTCCCTTCAAGAGTTCCGGTAACGAGTCCTCCCTCACGGTTTCTCTGAATCGTTGCCGGAACCGAGAAATTGGGATCAGAAAGAAGCAGAACTTTGCTGGTATGATTAGAAACCTCTTTTATTTTCCCAACAATGCCTTTGGACGTAATCACAGGCATCCCTACGGTGACCCCGTCCTTTCTGCCGCGGTCAATCAAGATAGTGCTATTCCAATTTGTCGGCAAGCGGCCGATAACATTGGCAAACTTAGATGAATAAACCAGGCTTTCTTTGGTGTCTAATAATTCCCGAAATCGATTATTCTCCAGAATAATCTCTTCCTGCCACATCATCCGGCTCTTTAATAAATCAAGCTCATCCTTATAGCGCTGCGCCTGCTGGTAGGCCCAGCGATAGAATATTATTTTCTTAATTTCCCGAAAAGGAAACAGGATAATTCTTAGCGGTAAAGAAACGGCTTCGCTAATATTTGTTTTTATGGGCAGGAACTTCTCTTGGCTGACAAAAATAAGAAAAAAAGAAATGCACAGGATGGTGAAATAGACTAAAAATTTTCGATATCGTCTGGACACACTCTTTATTCAAGACGCTTAAAAATCAAGTTTTGTTGCCACAATCAGTTGGCGACGTAATCGAACGGGCATATTTAGAGTCTGGCCTGTCCCTAAAACAACAGCTGTCAAAGGATCATCCGCAATATGTACGGGCAAGCCTGTCTCTTCGGCGATTAATTTATCTAAGCCTCGCAAAAGCGATCCGCCTCCGGCCATCACAATCCCGCGGTCAATCAAATCACTGGCCAGCTCGGGCGGCGTATGTTCCAAAGTAACCTTGGATGCATCCACGATTTCTCTCACAGGCGGGTGAAGCGCCTCACGGATTTCCACGGATGTAATTGTAATCGTCTTGGGTAGGCCGGCGATAAGATCCCGACCGCGAACATCCATACTGAGCTCTTCTTCGAGCGGATAAGCCGATCCGATCCGGATTTTGATTTCTTCGGCCGTGCGCTCACCGATCATTAGATTGTAGGTTTTTCTTAAATACTCGACAATCGCAGCATCCATCTCATCTCCGGCGACCCGAATTGATTTGGAATAAACGATACCGCCTAAGGAAATAACAGCGAATTCCGTGGTCCCGCCACCGATATCGACAATCATATTCCCGGCCGGCTCTTCAATAGGTAAACCCACTCCAACTGCCGCCGCCTTTGGTTCTTCAATCAAATCCACCGATCGGGCTCCAGCGCGTTCGGCGGAATCCTTGACCGCCCGTTTTTCAACTTCCGTAATTCCCGAAGGTATGGCAATAACCATCGCGGGTCTAACCAAAACACGGCGATGATGAACTTTTTTGATAAAATATCGCAACATGGCCTCGGTCACTTCAAAATCGGAAATCACACCATCTTTCATCGGACGGATAGCCACAATGTTGCCGGGAGTTCGGCCCAGCATTTTCTTGGCCTCATCACCAACCGCCCGGACATGATTGGTTTCTTTTTGAATGGCCACAACAGAAGGTTCACATAACACAACACCCTCGCCTTTAACGTAAACGAGGGTAGTCGCCGTGCCCAGGTCTATTCCGATATCATTGGAAAATAAACCCAGGAAATAATTAACACAATTTCTTGCTATGCGGATGATTTTTTGTAACATTATGACATCCTTATAATAATGAATTTATATTAAAGCAAAAGAAAACCCAAGTCAATCGATTTTTGCTGAACTTCACGCGCGAATCTTCTTTAAGTGCTCCACAAAGTCCGGATAAGACTTTCTACAGCATCCCATATCTTTAACACGCGTTTTGATTTTTAAACCCAATATAGCAAACGCCATGGCTAAGCGATGATCTTTATGGGAATCCAACAGGCAATTGCTCTTATAATTTTCTTTTGGAAAAATCGTCAAAGAATCTCTACTCTCTTTTATGCAAGCGCCAATCTTTGCCAGTTCTTTTCTTAAATCCGTAATCCGATTGGATTCTTTAAGACGGACATGTCCGATGCCATGCAAGCGGGTAGCTTTTTTGGCAAAAAGCGAGGCAATGGTCATAATCGGCACCAAATCTGGAGCATCCTTGAGACAAAATTCTCCCCCTGTTAGTTCTTGGGGACCATTAATTTTGACAGAACGCGATGTTACCTTTAAGAATATCCCCATCTTTCTTAAACAATGCAAAATAGCCCCGTCTGCCTGGATAAAACGTTTATCAAAATTCCCTTTCATGGTCAATCGACTTTTGACAAGAACCCCGGCGACTAAAAAGAAAGCAGCCAAACCCCAGTCCGAGGGAACCCGAAATGTTCCCAAACCTTCAAATTTCTGATAAGGAGCGATGTGATATCTTCTTTTCCCCTTTTTTATAAACCGGATACCTGTTCGTTTAAGAATTTGTTCGGTCATCGTGAGATAAGTCAATGAAACGGGCTGTGGGCCGGTCACCTCAATAGTGACTTTCCGACCCCACAATGCAGAGGCAATCAAAAGGGCTGAGATATATTGAGAGCTTTTGCTTCCATCAATCTTTACGACCGACTTTTTAAGACAGCTTTCTTGAATCGCAATGGGAACACTTTCCCGCGGCCCCACTCCTTTAATACAAGAGCCCATTGACCGTAATGTCTTTAATAATAAATGATTGGGCCGCCCCACTAACGTTTTCGAACCCGTCACAATAAAAGATTGACCCTGAAAAGCTAATAGCGGCAATAGAAATCGCAACACTGTGCCCGACTCCTGAACCCGAAATATCCTTCCGCGGGGATGAACACCCTTGGCTTCAACAGAATACACGTTTTCTTTTGCAAAGTGAATTTTTGCGCCTAGCTGCTGAGCGATCCGTCTGGCGACTTTCGCATCATCACAATCGGAGGGGAATTTGATGGTTGAATAACCGCCGCAGGCAGCAATGAGAAAAGCACGAATAGTATAGGATTTTGAAGCGGGCAGATTAAGAGATCCCCGAAGCGAACTTGCCGGAGTCACCGTAAGGTTCATTTATTGACCACAACCTTATCATCAACTTCAATCGTTTCAATCCGAAGAGGGGCAACGGGCTCGACGACAGCCATGGTTGCCTGAAGGCGTAAAATTTTTAATTGACCAAGTGTTTTCTTATTACGTTCTAAGCTCAAAACGGTCCCAGCGTTCAGTCCATCCCGCTCTCCTATATCGATAATGGCAAAACGATCGGCTTGACTAACACGAAGGACCCGACCTTCATCTTTAGGCCGAAATGGTTCAGAACTTTCTTCACCTACTTTCTTATCTGAGGGCTTAAGCGTCTCTTGCATAGAAAAAGAACTGGCTTGCATGGATTCAATTTTCTGATTGAGTAATCTGACTTGTTCTTTTAAAGATTGATTTTTTCTTTGAAGAGAGTCTAGATCGCTTTGAAGCGCTTGCTTTGATTTTTCCTGAGCCTCTATAGTCTCACGAAACTTCAAATTTTCGTTTTTAATCTCCTCGCGCAATCCCTTTTCAAGCTCAACCTCATCTAGGCAATTGTTGAGCTGAGACTCGGCATCTTTCGATTTTTCTTCCCAGAAATTTTTATCTCGATTAGCCGTTTTAAGCTGGGCTGCCAAATCTTGTTCGGTGCCTTCCGCTTCGTGCAGCCTGCTTTTTGTTTTTTCCAACGTTTTTGACGTATCGTAATAATAAAATGTTGCAATTACAGTCGATGATAACAGCAAAATCGATGTGATGATTAAAAAAACGGTCAATGTTTTTCCAGAAGAATCAGTTATCTGTCTCATAAGCAAACGACTCCTTTCTGACCCTGTCGTTTTTATTTCTTCTTTTTATTATATTTCGAGAAAAAACGAAGTAAAGGCTAATTTTTAATTATATCATATTCTTTTTCCCGTATCAAGCCAGAGAGTGACAAAGGTGATGTACACTAAGTTGTGTAAATTGCTTTAAAAAACAACAAAAAGGGCGTA
>CAYZIY010000001.1:146556-279925 GCA_964478715.1 uncultured Planctomycetales bacterium | reverse complement strand
ATTGGAAGGATAAACCCTTAGATCAATTTACACAATTTATTTGACATTACCTTTTAAGCAAAACGACATCTTTATAAGTTATATTAATAATTTATTGTTGAAACTGGGTATTATGTAATCGCTTGTAAAGAATGCAGTTTTCAATCAAATCCTGATGACGGCCAGCCCCCACAATACGCCCTTCATCCAAAACGATGATTTTCGAAGCCTTTTTAATCGTAGAAAGGCGATGAGCGATAGCGATAACAGTGCGATTGACCATCAGCTTGTCCAAAGCTTCTTGAACGAAACGCTCGGATTCGCTGTCCAGCTGACTAGTGGCTTCATCCAGAATCAGAATCGGGGGATTTTTCAAAATAGCCCGGGCAATGGTCAAACGCTGTTTTTCTCCTCCGGAAAGGCGAAAACCGCGATCACCGATAACAGTCTGATAACCCTGCGGTAATGTTTCAATAAACCGGTGAGCAAAAGCCCTTTTAGCCGCCTCCTCGATCTGACTCACTGAGGCTTCCAGATGCCCATAAACAATATTAGCCGTGACGGTGTCATTAAAAAGAATTGTTTCTTGGGTCACAATGCCAATTTGTTGTCTGAGAGAATTGATTTTAACATGTCTTAAATCGACACCGTCAATTGTCACCGAACCTTTTTGCGGATCATAAAAACGTGGAATCAGATTGACCAGGGTAGATTTCCCAGCGCCGGTTGGCCCCACAATCGCCACTAATTCCCCCACATGAATCGTCAAATTGATATTTTGAAGAACATTTTCACTCTCTTTGTCATAGGAAAAATCGACCTCTTTAATTTCAATACACTGACTAATGACAGGAAGCGTCACGGCATCTTCGCTTTGTACTACAGTCGGTCTTGACTCCAAGATATCATAAATCCGTTCACTGGCAGCCAAAGCCTGCTGAGTAATGGCATTCACATTACTCAGCTTTTTTAACGGACTGATCATTGACATCATCGAGCCGAAAAACAAGGCAAAAATTCCAAAAGAAACCTGGCCTTCGATAACTTGCTTACCCATCCACCAGAAAACAGCTAAACCGAAAATCACACCAATAAACTCGGTGATGGGGCTAATCAATAGCGTACGCATCACCGACTTCATCTTGATTTTATAAAAATCCTCATTCTGCGAACGAAACCGCTGCGATTCATAATCTTCCATTCCAAAGGCCTTGACAACCCGAACACCCTGAATAGTTTCAATCAAAAGCGAATTAATATCAGCCATCCTTTCCTGCGAACGCTTGGACAATTTCTTTAAACGACGACCAATTTGGACCATCGGAAAGGCAATCAAGGGAAATAGAATAAAAACCATCAGGGCAAGTTTCAGCTGAATAAAAAAGATAATACCGATGAACATAATGATGCGAAATGATTGATAAATCAACTCCGTCACCCCATAGGAAACGGCATTCTCGACAACTTGAACATCATTGGTAATTCGGGCGGTCAGCTCGCCGCTTCTTTTTTTACTGAAGAAATCCAGCGACAAGCTTTGCAGTGTTTCATACAGTTGAGATCGCATATCTCGCATGACCCTCTGAGAAACCATATTCATCAAATAGCTATGCCAAAATGTGAAAAATCCTTTCAGAAGAAAGACCGCAATCACTCCGATCACCATAAACCTCAATAACACCATCGGCTCAAGGGAGTTGATGTGATTAATGAATTCAGAAAGAACTGCAGGGGCCTGATCGGGTAAAATGATTTTGCTACGGGATAGTATTTTATCGGTTATTGGGACTATTAAGGAAAGCTGAAATCCATCAAAAAGAGCCGAAAAAAGCATACAAATGGTCGCTAAAACCAAAATACGGACTTTTCCGCTCAAAAAACGAAGAAGTTTTGCGTAATTATTCATATTAGCGCAGCATCTTAGCATATGGTTTGACTTTTGTCGAGCCATTTGTTATGATGCATTCATCATTTTAAAGCAAATTTACTGATCATGAGCCTCATATCCAAATTCTTAGGCCTCTTTCGAAAAAAAAATTCCCGTAAAATCCGGGTGGCCGTTATTGGCATTGGTCATTTGGGAAGCAGACATCTTCAAATCTATCACTCCTTTAAAGATAAAGTTGAACTTGTTGGAATCTGCGACCTCAAAACAGAGCGCACACAACGCTTGGCACGCCATTACAAAGTTCCCCTCTTTAAAGAATATCAATTCCTCCTCGAACAGGTAGATGCCGTAAGCATTTGCGTTCCCACCGTGGATCATTTCCGCATTGCCAAGGATTTTGTTTCAGCTGGCGTTCATGTCCTCGTTGAAAAACCTATTACACATACCATCGAACAAGCCCAAGAATTAATCGATTTTGCGCAAAAAAACAATTGTAAATTACAAGTCGGCCATGTAGAACGCTTTAATTCGGCTTTCCAGGGAATTTTAAAATTCGCGCAGAATCCCCTTTTTATCGAATGCCACCGCTTAAACCGCTTTCCTAACCGGTCACTGGATATCGGTGTGGTCATGGATCTGATGATCCACGATATCGATATTATTCTGGGACTTGTGAAAGCTCCCGTTACCGAAATCCGGGCTGTGGGTATTCCGGTTTTGACAGAGCTTGAAGATATCGCTAACTGCCGATTAAGTTTTGGAAACGGGTGTGTCTGCAATATCACATCCTCCCGTGTGTCCGATGACGTCACACGCAAAATACGCATTTTCACCAAAAACACCTATATCTCCTTGGATTATATGAATCAGGAAGCCCACGTGTACCGCAAGCACGGCACACTCATCTCCAAGCATGCTCTGCCCATTGAGAAAGAACAACCTCTTAAAAGAGAACTGGAGTCTTTCATCGACTGCATTATCAATGACCAACAACCTCTGATCAGCGGCCAAGAGGGAAAAGAGGCTCTTCAGCTGGCCCTTGAGATCACCGATCAAATATGCAAGAATCCCAAAAACATCTCATGATTGTCGCCGGAGAAGCCTCCGGAGACATGCATGGCGCTCATTTGATCAAGACCATCCATGCCCTTGATCCGCAAATTGTATTTAGCGGTGTCGGCGGCAGAAGGATGGAAGAGGCAGGCGTACATATCGATTATTATCTCGCCGATTTGGCGGTTGTGGGATTTACTGAAGTCATCCGAAATTATTTCGAAATCCGAAAAGTTTTTCATCTGATCGTACAAGAGGCTCTCCTGCGAAAAGTCGATGCTGTTATCCTTATAGACTTCCCCGGTTTCAACCTGCGCCTGGCCAAAGAATTGAAGAAACATCACATTAAGATTATTTATTATATCAGCCCTCAAGTCTGGGCCTGGAAAGAAAACAGAGTTGAAATTGTCAAGAAATACATCGATAAGATAATCGTCTTTTTCCCTTTCGAAAAGAATCTTTATCAAAAACACGGGATCGAAGCCACCTGCGTCGGGCATCCGCTTTTGGACACGATGACATTAAAAAAAGACCGCAAAGATTTGCTTTCTTCTGTCAATTTTGACCATAAAAAACCAATTATAGGAATTTTGCCCGGCAGCAGGAAGAAAGAAATCGAACGATTGCTTCCGGTGATGCTGAACTCGGCCGAAATCATTCATCGTCAATACCCTCAAACTCAATTTCTATTATTACGCGCCCTGTCTCTGGATACTTCGTTTTTTGAACCTTACATTCAAAATAAAAATATCCCCTTAAAAATTATTTCGGATTATTATTATGAAGGAATCAACGCCTGCAATGTTTGCATCGTCGCCTCGGGAACCGCAACGCTGGAGACTGCCATTTTAAAAAAACCCATGGTGATTGTTTATAAAACATCTCTTCTCACCTGGATCCTAGCGAAATTGTTTATCAAGATCCCTTATATTGGTCTGGTCAATGTTGTAGCGGGGAAGAAGATTGTTCCGGAATGCATCCAGTTTGAGGCCACATCCACCTCAATTGCCCTGGAAATATCGAAAATTCTCACCGAAAAGCGATCCTCTGAGATGAAAGTTGCTCTTGAAAAAATCAAGCATATTCTCGGAGACCAAGGTGCCCTTGAGCGTGCCGCCAAAGAAGTCCTTGCCGCTTTATAATTTCTGAATCTATTTCATGTAAACGTCGATGCGATTGACTTTGTTATTTCTGATATCGAGCGCATATTGGGAGGGAACACAGTTTCCGGATATATGGATAGGATCCCGATGATCCGGATAGGAAATGAGGATTCTCTCTATCGAAGCCTTATTCTTGCCGAAAGTATCGCGCCGACGAGGATTATGATAAACCACAAGAGTAGTTCCTAAAAAATGAAACGCATAAGTATTTTTGGGCATCACCATCTTTTTATATACATGATTTCTGTCGAATCGTTCGATCACAGATTCGCGTTTTGTAAACATCCAACCGGGTAGTATCGGTTTGAAGCACAATTCGAGACTCCCCTTCTGATCTATCGCAAAAGGAGTTTCTCCCGCATTCAAGATCAGCCAGATATGAAGCCATTCCGCTGTGGTCCCGCTTAAGCGCGCCACGAAACCTTTTCCATGCAGTTTAACATCTTCATGTGCTGAACTAACAATAAATGAAGAATTCTCCAAAATACTGCGCCCATATCTTTTGGGGTTTAAAAACGGAATCAATGTCTTTTTCATATTATTAAAAAATTCTTCGTATAAGCCATAGCGCAACAATTCCAAAAGAAACTTCTTCTGCATGTGTTGCCAGATTGACTGATTCTCCAACCAACCCGGCGGAAACACATGACAGCGGCCTATTTCAGGACTCTCGCCCGAAAGGTCGTCATTGCAACGATACATCTTTAATTTTTTATCAAAAAGACGGCTCCCTCTTACCTTTTGATACAAAGCCCTGGCTCGGATTTGATCTTTCTGAACACGCATGGCATGGACAAAACCTTCCAAGAAAAGCGGCAAAGCCCTCATCTTGAAATTCAGAGGATGAACCAAAGGGCATCCATCGAATCCTGTTCGTTCCAACTCATCGTATTGTGTTACTTCATGCGTAAAATAAGTTCTTAAAAGTCCGTGGCTATCTTTGGCCTTTTCAAGAGCGCAATCACACTTACAGATCACCCGTTCCAGGAATTTATCGATCGAAGAGATCGGGACGGCCTTCTCGTGTCCGTCAATTCCCTCGAGAATACGGCGCCGGTAGTGTTCTTTAACTTCATTAGAACGCCGCCAGTAAGACAAATCATCCTGTTGCGTTGCCAAAAGATCATGCAAGGCTGACATCAAACTACAAAGCTCTTCAAATACATACAACTCTTGGTGGTCTTTAAGATCCAAGTCTTCAATAACTCGACGGACAAAGAGACACCAGCGTTTTAATTCGAGCGTTTCATTGAGAGAAGACCCCATCAAGCCAGGGAGCCCGTTAAGAGCATCATACCAATTGGGCTTGCCGCCTTCCATTTCTATACCCACACCGCTGGGATCAAACGTAGCCGCTTTATTGACAATAGTACACAATAATTTGACAAAAAGGTTTGTAAAATAAACATCTCCCTTCCCTTCCTTTGCCCTAAGCTGTCCATCGTACTGAGGCGGGAGCATCTCGCGAGGCAGCTTCTTAACGGAATGGTATTGACGCACACCGCGCGGAGTAAGAACGAATCTCTGGTCAAGCGGTAAGATATGATACCTGTTATAAAAAAACTTGAATTGATTCTGCTCGAGAAATAGCTTTTTCTTATCTTCCGGATAAAGCGCGAAATAACGCTCTAGAAGATCCAGACAGTACGTCCAATGATCGCTCCAAAATCCTTCTCCATGCCGAGCGACATCATGCTTTTGACAATGTCTGAGAATTCTCTTAAGAAATTCGTCTCCTGGAACCTTGAGTTTGATTTTCTCTTCTTCGATAGTTTTTAATAACTGTCCGGGCTGGAATTTCTTTGACAACAGTTTTTTCAGGTGCGTCTTGCCTCGCCCCTGCCCGAACTCATTAACAAATTGTTCGATTTTATGCGTACTATCGATCGAAAAAGCTGTCCCCTGGACAACCAAAGGATTGTATCCGTCGGCCTGAAGAAGATTAAGAAACTGCAAGATATGGCTTTCTCTCACCCGCGTATCAAACCACACATCATTGCGCCTGTTTTGATTCACATCCCGGTAATTTCCGTTTCCCTGGGATAGATAGGTTGGAGCCAGCACAAAATAATTATAATCCCTCTCCAGATCGCCGTGTTTACGACTATACACATTAAAAACAATCCGTCCGTCATCGGCTTCAATACACTGAGGCAGCCCACCACGCAAAACATTATCAAGAAATGTCTGACCGCAATAATGATTCAAGGCCTTCGATGAGCTGTTGGTTAGGCAATAATTCTTAATATCCTTGATAATTCGCTCGTTCTCCTCAGATTTCTTGGCAATATAATCTTTCTTCCTCGTTTTAGCTAATATTTGACTAATCTCATCAATATTATGAGTATGGCCAAAGAAAGATGTTATTCTCTGATCCCCTTTTGCGGGCAAATCCAAAAAAGCATGACTCATGGCGCTAACAGAACGATTGCTCGACATTTGCCGGCGGGGAACATTAAATTTCTTTTGTTTCAGAAAAAGGTCTGGAATATTGTAATCCAAATGGCTACCAAAAACACAAACCGGATCAATGACCACAGAGAGGGGCTTAGGTTTGTATCCGTTGTGCATGAGACTGAAAAAGAAATGTCCTCCTTCAATGGTCTCTACTTCCGGACGATCGGCAATCTTCACTTTAAGATTATAAATCGGCGCTTTTGCTTTGAAATTATTCACCTGATTCCACGCTTGAACGGTACGCGAAATATCTTTCTGAAGCTGATGGTTGACGCCAAAAGGAACAATGACCGGCATGCCGTCGACCAAATCAAGATAACAATGTTTGCTTGATAGATTGGTGATTGTAATATCCCGTACGAGAGAGGCAAAATTTTCAGAGGGAACAGTAAAATAATTCACCCGGACCTTGAGGCCCAGAGTTTCATTAATTTCCTCAATCGTCAAATCATGGGATGTAATCGCCATTTCCTGACTACGCACAAACTGGTTATTGGCGATCGTTTCGGCAAATGGCTCATAAAAAAAAACTTTGCGATCTCTGCTGACTTTCATAAATGTACGAAAACCCTGATGAGATGTCATGCGATAGGCTTTATCGGCCGGCTGAAACTCCATAATAGCCTTGTCCTTGCTCTCCACCCCGAAACTTGAGATACACTGACCTCGATTGACATAAAATACCCACATGGGAATCCCCCATAAACCGGCCACTCCAGGGAAAAAGTTACAAAAAGCGTTAGATTTATTGTAATTGTGAATCAGAAAAGCGCCTTTTTCATTTAAGGCGTATTCGGATGCTGATGTGTTTCTATGTGCTTGAGGCATAAGGCTGTTCATTTAAATGAAATTTTATCATAGCGAAAAATTTCAAAAACGTCAATAGGGCTGTTTATCTTTACGGAAAAAATTGTAGTAACCGGAAAGTTTGGCCCAGAGAATCACTGGATTATTATCCTTATTGCTAAAACGAATTCTCTTAAGCTCATAGAGATCGCGGTTAAGGTCATCCTCTCCGCGATTAGTCGTGCAGGCAGCCAAATATCCGCTAGATTTTACCATGTCTTTGATTTGCTCACTGAAACCGCCGGTCGGATAAGAAAGAAAATCAACCGGATGATTCAGCTTTTCTTCCAGAATGTTTTTGCTGAATCGAATTTGGGCAAAAGCTTCTCTTGGCGATAAGTCCGGCAAATAGGCTTGGTTGAGCGTATGGCTTCCCACCGTTACATCAAACTCTTCCATCTCTTTAATCTGGCGCCAGCTGAGATATGCCGGATCGCCGACTTGGCTAGCGCCTACAAAGATAATAGCGGGGAATCCCTTCTCTTTGAGAATTTCATAGGCCCGGATGTAATTATCTTCGTATCCATCATCAAAAGTCAGAACGACACTGCGGCGGGATAGAGGTATTCCGGCGCTCTTGGCCTCAACAAGCTCAGCCAAACTGATGACTTCATAACCGTTTTTTTTAAGAAAATCCATCTGCCAGGAAAAACGCACAGGATCAATGATATTGGCTGTCTTCGGCCGGACTTTTGCGACGCTGTGATACATGATAATGGGAACAACATACTGATCGGAAAGCCAAATAAAAAATAATCCGCAGCAAATAATCAGCAAATAGAAAGCTCTAAGAAATATTTTTTTACTCATAAACGGCAACTCTTGAATCACATTTGAGACAACATTCCTTTAACGCATTCACTAATTCGTTTACCGTCAGCCCGTCCGGCAGCCTTCATGACGGCATGCTTCATCGCTTTCCCCATATCTTTGATCGAAGAAGCCAGGGATTCACTAATGGCCTCTCGAACAATATTTTCCAGCTCTTCATCAGTGAACTCTTCGGGAAGATAGGATTTTAAAATTCTGAGTTCTGCTTTTTCTTTCTCAACGAGATCATTGCGTCCGCCTTTTTCAAACTGATCGATGGAGTCAACGCGCTGCTTGACCTGTCTTTTGATAAGAGAAAGAACATCCGCATCATTGACCTGATCATTTTTCTGCTGAATCTGAAAATTCTTGATCTGGGCCCTTAAAAAACTCAATGTCGAAGATTTCAGAGCGTTCCTGTCTTTCATAGCCTGTTTGTAATCGTCGGTAATTTTTTGAACTAACATAGCAACCTCCATTTTGGAAAAATATTATTTTTTTATCATAACTGTTTTAAAGCGCGATTTCAATCCTTTTGTAATAACCACAGCGCTTTTGGCGACTCTATAATGTTGGGCGAGAAAGCGGATCAATGCCTGATTGGCCTTGCCTTCTATGGCCGGCGCATTGAGATAAATCTTAAAGAAATCCCCTTCTTTTTTGATAAGATTCCTTTTGGCGTGAGGAATAACTTTTACAGAAATCGTGATCATGAGGGATCGTCTAAAAGGGCCAATTCGCGGGAATGGTCCTTAAGCCACTTCTGCTGCTTTTGATAATCGGGGGCAAAGCTTTTAATTTCCTGCCAGAATCTTTGGGAATGATTGGGAATGCGTAAGTGGCATAATTCGTGAATAATTAAATAATCAATAACCTCAAAAGGGGCCATGATAATTTTCCAGTTTAGATTTAAGGACTGCAAATGTGCATTACAGCTTCCCCAGATACTCTTTTGTTGCCGAATACTGACCCGCTTGGGAAGCACGCCCATCCGACGGGAGAGCTGAAAAACACGCCCGCCTAAAAGTTCTTCGGCCTGATCCTTAAACCATTTCTTGAGTCCCTTTTTAAGCTCATTTCTTTTTCTGGAATCAGAGATTCCGTTACAAAGGCGTATCACCCAGCGGGCTCCATCAAATTCGACATAGGTTTTTCTTCCCTCGCCCTTTTCAACCACAAGCGGATAACGAGAACCCAGAAAAAATAGATGAGCTCCCGGATGCAAAAGGCAGTTGATGATCCCTCCGTTTTCTCTTTTCATATGATCGACTTGCCGCAGGATCCACTGAGACCTGGAATGGATAAAATCCTTAATCTCTTTTTTGCGGCACCAGTACGGCGCCAGAACCTTAACTGCACCCCGAGAATTCACCCGAATCTCCATCGTTGAACACCGGCGAGTAAGTTTCAATTCATAAGAAATGGGAATGATAGCTCTATCAAGACTGGATATTTCTTTATTTGGACTCATTACTCAATTGTTCCAGATAATCCTCAGACCGATAAGACGTATCTTTTTTTATAGTTAACGTTTCAATTTTGAGCCTATCATCGGGATGAATACGCTCCAAATACCACGCCTGGCTTTTGAGATCATAAATAATATTCCACCATAGATTGTGGGAGACAATCCTCATGCGATCGTTTTTATCTTTAATAAAAATGGTGTATCCTTTAGCCGGAAAAAGCCGTATCTGACTTCCGCGCGGATCATAAATAATTCCCTCATAGGCCACATCTTCCCATTCTTTGGCATTCAATCCAATAGCCCGAAAGCGCAAAATGCCTTCTTGAGGGGCATAATAACCATGTTGACGGCGAAAATCCTCAAGCTGGGTAATAATAATACCGGTGAGCTGATCGAAGGTTGAAGGTTTTTCGCCCATGAACGATGTCTTTGGGGGTGGATGCTGGCAGGAAACCAGAATAAAGATTAAAAGAAGAATAATCCAATAGTTTTTCATCTTCTCATTTTACAAAGGACTCATCGGGCAAACAAGAAAATATTGCCTAAATTATCCAAACCGACAATTTTTTGGATTTTTATTCCACCAGCGTTACGTCGATTTCGATCTCAGGGGAAGACCGCTTCATGCGGGAGTAATATTCAGACTGATATGGGGGAACAGGCTTTCCGTTTTTGATAATAAAACCATTATTTCCCATGGCTAAAGCGTATTCGTCTCTCTTTTTCTGGACCTTCACATAAGCCATGCGAGCCTGCTGTCTTAGATTATTGATCTTTCTTTTTATCTTGGCAATCATTGCTTGATGAAAAGAAAGAATGGCCTTAGCTTCATCCAAATTGTCGGGGTTAACCTCATACACAGCCAGTTGACCTTGCGCTTCTTCCAACTGATCGGATAAAGCCGAATTCTTTTGATGTAAATTATTAATTTCGCTGTTGAGCCGGCCCAAAGCGGCCTCGCTTTCCTTTCGAACAGAGGTCAACATGACTTCGGTTTCTTCTAAGAGAGCCTGAGATTTGCTTAAATCGATCGAAATTACCTTAAGAACTTCCCTCTGATTCTGATATTGCATGCGTAATTCGCCATATGTCGATGCCTGGGCCTGGGAACTAGCTGTCATTAGATGATAGGATTTTTCATAATTGCGGTGAATAGCATTTTGCTGAAACAAACAGAAAGCCAAAACTGCAGTCAAGATAATAAAAAGAACGATGCCTATCCTTGCTTTTACCCTTTCTGCATTCTCCATTCGGATAATTTTCTGCTGAATAAATTCACGCAGACGCAACAAAATGTCCTGGACCGGCTCGATGAATTCAATGCCGTACAAAGAGCGGGAAGAAATACAGGATTTTGGTTTACTCCAAACAATTCGGCCCAAAGGCGGAATCACGCCCAAGGGATGATCGCCTTTGATTTCGAAAGATAAAACACTGTCCACCGGAGGAGGGCTTTGAATATCCGCCTCAAGCATCATCCCGGTGGCGCTTAAGTTGCGCACGAGCGCCGTTGAGCCAACGGAACTGTCTTTTAGATGCCAAATCAACGGAAAGCGCTCATTGATCCGAAAGCTACCGCGCGCCTCCACCTGATAAACCGAAGGCATTTTTAATCGAAACCAGCTCATAATCCTTATCCTCTCTTAAAAAACAAACAGCCTCTCCTCCGTGGCTGTTTGTTTTCTCCTTGTGTTTTCTACACTGTCCTTAGTCTACACTGAAATGCAGCAAAAAACAAGTTTTTCTCAGACAGCACCTCTTGATCTTAAGAACCTAAAATAACTCTCCCTGCTTTTCATTTCCGGATGATGTTTCAGAATTCTTTTGTGCTTCAAATTGATCGGCTCCCCGTCGATATCGGCAATATTCACAATCTTCCCCGTAAGAAGGAAGCTGATCATCGGACAAACACTCGCGGGCATCAAGAAGACTTTGCTCCACCCAATGGTCATGCCCTCGATACTCAATTAAATGCAATTTGAAATTCAATTTTTTATCAAAATAACCATAATCTTTAACGGCATTGCAATAAACAAAATAACCGGTGGAAGAAACAGAAAATCTATTCTGGCGAAAGAGCCACTGGTAAATCTCCATTTGACGCTTGTAGGCCTGGCGATATTCACTGTCAAGCGTGATTTCAGCATTCGTACTGGTCGCTTTATAATCAACGATGAACAATTGGCCCTTTTGATCAACCCAAATATCATCAATAGCACCGAAAAGCATAAAATTAGACGCTTGATGATGATGGCGGATTCCTTTAAAATTATGTCGCCAGCTTTCGAGTTCCGGATGAGCATAGGGAATTAAGGATAATCCCGATTGTGTCATAAAAGGATGGGGTTTCTGCTGCAAGCGGTAAGAATCAAACTCGACTTTTAAAAGGGCATCCACCGCCGAATTGAGAGTAAAAGCCGGCAGCGAGGGTTGCGCCACACCCAGACGACGGTCTAGATAAAAGCATCTTGGACATTGGATAAAATTTTCAAGTTTAGAGCGGCTTAATCGAAACGGCGTCTTTGAGGCCGGATCAAAAAGATTGCGCTTTCTCGTATACGTTTTTGTTTTTGACATTATACTCCCTTTAAATCCATCCGCACAAAGCCAGAGCGCTTAAGGTCTTAGTATCTTGGATTTTCTTAGCGACAAATAATTTTCGTATTTCACTGCGATTATAAATTTTGACCTTCATGACTTCATCCGGTTCGCGGCAGATTTCTCTCTGCGTCAACTGGCGGGCCTGATATAAGATGATTCTTTCGGTCGAATAACCGGGCACCGGATAAAGACTCGCGAGCCGGTGCCACTGCCGGGCCGTATAGCCTGTTTCTTCCTTTAGCTCGCGCCGAGCGCATGTCAGCAGCCGTTCATTTCTTTTGAGCGTCCCGGCAGGAATTTCGAGGATAAAACGACCGATCACCGGACGATATTGCTTCAATAGAACAATATGATTGCGGCTTAGGAAAGCGACAATAGCAACGGCCCCGGGATGAACGACCTTTTCTATGACCGCTTTGCGTTTATTGGGTAAAACGTGTTTTTCTCTGTGGATGTTAAGAAATTTTCCCTGATAAACAAAAGCCATTTATCGATCCCTAATTAAAAATCATGTCCAGTAAATCATCCACGAGTTTTTCCTCAGCTGATGACTCCGGTTGCGTTAGCCGATCAGGATCACTTTGATCATCTTGGGAATCCGCCTGCTTCTGTTGTTTTTCTTTATCTGTCCCTAAAACATCACCAAGAAGTTTTTTAAGCTCCTGTTTCCCTCGATTTTTAAATATATTCTGACCCAGATATTCCACATCCGGACGATAACTCAACTGCGGAATTTGTCCCTGAATAACAACAGGAAAAGTAATTCTTCCGTTTGATTCCCTGATGAAATCAAGCTCTTCAACAGTCTGAACCATCGCTGTCGATAATTCCGGAAGAATTTGCAAAGCCGCCCTCAATTTAATTTGCCTTTCTAGATCTAATGCCCCCTCCCCTCGAAGTTCAAAGGAATCGGTAGAGACACGAAATTCTTCAATATTCAGATTCCGCCCCTGGACTGAGGTAATAAATTGATTCTCCTTAATGATTGTATCTGTGGCTTTAAGTTTCTCTTTGTATGTTTCGCTTAAGTTCTGCTCCAAATCTTCGGCCAGGCCGGGAATAACTGACATCTTTTGAAAGACCTCTTTTAAGACATTGATATTTTTCAGCTTTCCTGATTCCAGGCTAAATGTCCCTTGCCCTTTGAGCAGATTGAATATTGTCTCTGAAGAAAGACCCTCTCCGGAGAGTTGATAATTCCCGCTTAAGAACCCTTCGACCTTAACCTCGCTTTTTGACTGAGGGATGAGATTGGCACAATTCAATTTCTTAAGATCCAGATCCAAACGGAATACTTGATCCTTTAAATAATCATTGATCGTTCCGCTGGCCGCGATCTCCCCCGATTCTTGTTGCTGGGCGAGTGTGATCGCCTGGAAATTCTTCAGCTTAAAATCTTTCTGATCCGCCAGAAAATTCGCTGAAATATTCTCTAAAGCAAAAGGCATAACCGCACAGTTGAGAAATCCCTTTGACAAAGATCCTCTGGCATCCAGGATGCTAAGTCCTTTTAACGTCATTTGGCTATCCACTATCGAGATACTCAGATCACCTGCCCAATTGTCTTTGATCCGACAAGCGCTAAGAGCAGGAAAGGTTTCTTGCAATTGATCGATCGAAACAAAACCCAAGTCGATTTGAAGATGGGTTTCTTCAAATTGCAAACGCAGCTGCTCTAAATCAAACCGCAAAGATCCTTTTAAGTCGATATTCTGTCGGGAGCTCAAAAACGCGGCTTTCAGGACAAAATCGGTCCATTCCTGAAGCTGAAAATCCTGTATCTTCACATCGATATTACTGATCTTTAATGCGGTAAATGCCTCTTGCGTCTTATCTTCATAAGAAATAAGACCGTCTGTAATCCGAAAATTCTTTACTGCTACACCCAATAATGGAAAAGCGGATTGACCCGATTCGGCTCTCGAACCTCCCTCAACTCTTTTCCGATCCTCTTCGGCTAAGTCAGTGCTCTCTTGCGAGACGGGTTGGGCCAAAGCCGCGCTCTTGCGCTTCTGATCGGCTAAACGAATAAGACGAATATGAGGAGAAACAGCCTCAATGGCTGAAACATGAATTTCTCTTTTGAAAAGAAAAGGTTCAAGAAGAATATTCATTCTGATCTTCTCGATAGAAACCATATTTCCAGTAGCTGTTTGTGGGTCTTGATCCATTTGGATTCCTTTAATATAAAGGGAAAGTCCCTCCCGAATGGCAACGGCCAGCTCCAGTGATTCCAAGGAAACCGGTCGCCCAATCGATGTCGTCATCCATTGGGCAATTTGATCGCGATATTGATTCGCGTCAAATGTCTTAATAAAAATAAATCCGACGATTCCAACAATAAGTATTAATATTATGATTAATAGTAACAACAATTTTATTATTCTCATCATCGGTTCCGTTTTCTGTTGAATAACACCGTTGTATGTTTAACAGGCTTCATTTTACGTTTGTATTTTACTTCTGCTTCATAAAAACGTCCATGTTTTTTTCTTGGCATGATAAAATCTTGTTATTATAACTTATTTATTTACAGCAAGTAAGAAAATTAAAGAAAACGTTTTCAAAAAAACACAACTTTCTCAAAATATCTTTGGCATAGACCTCGATTATGTTTTATGCTTATGTTTAGAAGCAATCGTTCTTTAAAATCCGTATTCACGTCTCTTAACGACAAAAGCACAATCATCGCAAGATGATCTCGCAAAGCCACAGGGCCCTATGGTAGAGGCTTATAAGGATATAGGGCAGCCTAGCTACCGAATTAAGAACGCTTGACGATAAAGGTAAACCTCAACTGCATTATCAGTTGACACACATTTTGTGTGCGCCGGAAGGCGGGGGCGCAAAGTTAAGGGTCCTTAAACAGGATAGCCTGGCTGCCGAATCAAGACGGTATATGACCAGACGAACCTGTATTCAGAAAAGGATGCAGGTTTTTTTATTGGGCAGCAAAAGAAATTTTCAGAGGAGGGAATAAAAATGAAAAAATTAATCACAGGTTTAGTTATTTGCGTATTGTTTGTTGGTGCACAGTCATTGGCTTATGCAGCTGATGGCAGCTGGGATTTTAGCGGAGCAACGGATAATGCCGGAGACGAAACACCGGTCTATCCTTCCCTTCCCAGCAATTTTGTCTGCGGTGATGTGGATGGAAACGGAATGGTCCATTTGATGGACCTGCCCTATTTGATTCAATATATGTTTCACCAGGGGTCGCCTCCTCCGCTTGAACATGCAGCCGATATGAATTTAGATGGTATTGTTAATGTTGTGGATTTAAATTATCTGAATGATTATCTTCTTCAGGGCGGACCGGCACCGCTTTGCCCCAGTTATCGCCAGGCGCCTTGCGCGGATGTCAATAAAGATAATAAAATCAATTATGCTGATGCCGATGCTATCTTAAATGATGGCACAATCCCTGATGAGGATTGTGATATGAACGGAGACGGCGCCAGAAATATCAGCGATGTGGTCTTTTTAAGCCAATTTATCAGCGGCAGCGGTCCTGCGCCAATCTGTGATCCGGAAATAAGAGTGTATTATTCTTGTGCCGATATCAATAATGATGCCGCCGTGAATCAACAAGATGCTGTTCATTTGGCGAATTTCATGTTCCGCTCAGGAGCGGCTTTGGCCGAAGGTACGGGCGATGTCAATGCAGATGGAGCCATCAACATCGAAGACCTGACTTATCTTTCTGAATATTTAAGCAGCAAAGGTCCAGCCCCGGAATGTATTGAAGAGGAAACCAGCGGAGGTTATGCTCACTTTGAATTGAGCGCACCTCAGGAGCCATCAGATCCGGTTCTTCCTCCGCCACCGCCTCCGGAAGATCCGGCTACGGATACTAGAGTGAAAACACTACTGAGATAAGACAGCCACAGCATCTAAAAATAAATCCCGCCCTTTTGGACTTCTGTCTAAAAGGGCGGGATTTTTTATCCTGCCATCTTATCTATTTATCATCTTCTTCTAAGACTATATCGAGAGTCTTCTCTTTGTATCCCGCCTGCGAACAATAGGCTTTTACCCGAATACGGTCGCCATTCTCTGCCTTGAGAGAAACATCCATTATCTGCGTCTGATGATCACTCTGAGTTGGAAAAATCTCATCTCTTATTTCCTGTTTATTGTGTAGAACAACAATTCGTCGGATAAAATGATCTCTGATATTACGGGCGTTATGATCGACCACAATCTTGAGAATCTGAGTATCCTCTTGATAGGATAAATGGATCGCATCTGGGGGATGGGCAAATACAACTCCGGAGATCAACAGAAAGAAAAAAAGACCGCTGAAAGGCAACTTCATGACATGCGATCGATCAAGGCATTAATACGCTTGAGCATCTCCTTGGCCAGCCGGTCACCCTGTCGAGTCTGCAGATGCTTTTTCTTTCCTGTTTCCAGAATTTCATCAAGCTCTCGGATCAACCGCTCAAAGGGACCAATCACCTTACTGGTAATGTAATAGGCCCAAAAGATGCCTCCCATCAAAATCAATGGAAGGAGAATTAAAAGTAAATACACCATGGCCTTCATGGTGTTAACCGTGCTTTGCGGATCCACAATAAAAGTGGATACATCATAAAGGAGAAATCCGATGCAAACAACCATCATGGTTAGCGTAATAACAGCCAATCCTATGACGAGATTTAAAAATGGTTTCTGGAATTCTGTGACTCTAAAAAAACTTCTCTTTTGAGCAGCCATATGGTTCTCCTTTGTTATTGATCTCTTGAGCCTTTATCGCAGATGTATTTTAATTCAAAAAGAGAGCAAAATCAATGATTTCGCACACTCTTTTTATTTGATGTCCTTCTCGCTAAAAACCTCGGCTGTAAATAACTGGACTTCTGTGCGGGGGTCCTTCCACGCATCAGACGGCAGACCCGCCTTGTGAGCGCACAGATGGGAAAGAAATTCGTCGCGGCCCCAGCTGAATTCCGTAGCCACCTGCGGCAGAAAGACGCCTTGATTGAATCCCCGTCGGATAATAGCTCCGTGAACTCCAGCCCGAAATTCGTCTGGATCTTGCATGCGCCACGGCTTGGATAAAACAGAAATTTCTACATCGATATCTTGCCATTCTTCTTTTTTTAAAGGCGGGAAGCGCGGATCATCAACGGCCGCGGCAATCGCCATATCGCGGACAGTTTGAATCAACGGTCTGCGTCCGATAATATTTCCGATACACCCACGCAACCGGCCATTTTTGTGGATGGTGACAAAAGCGCCTTCTTCTTCCTGCAGCCTCGGATCATTATTATTAAGATCAATCTTTTTCTGGCTGAGGACGAATGTCTCGATCGCGTCTCTGGCCACTTCAATCAATTTTGTTTTCTGTTTTAAAGTCAACGGGGCCGTCCTGTCATTTCTTTTGTCCGGATTCATTTGGATAGCCTGTCCTTTCTTTGGCTTTGAGTTTCTATCTTCCTTTTCGTAAATGACAGCCGCCATATATCCGACAACCCGGCTTTGATCACCAGAAGCATCCGCCGAATTCCCGTAATGCAGCACTTGAATTCCACCGAAACCTCTTAAGCGCGCATAAAGAAGTCCGGTCACAACCGAAGAATACCCGCATAATTCCATTGTCCGGTTTTGGCATCCCCGCCACAGTTTTTCAATTTTAAAATTTTCTAGAGCCTCCGTGGTTTTTCTATCAATTATTCGGGCTTTTTGATCCGGCTTATAATGAGACATGTCCGTGCTTATGACAATCAAAACATCATTCCGCTGAGCGATCACGGCATTGAGAGCTTCAGCCAATTTCTGACTGATCTCAAAATCTGGCTGCCCCATTATTAAAGGAACGATCTTAAAATCTGAGAATGTCTTTTGGCAAAATGGCAGCTGGACTTCCAGGGAATGCTCTTGATCGAACGCTTTGCGATAAAACCGAAACTGCTGGTCATAATTGATCAGCTGCTGGGTCATCTCCTCATCAACAGGCAAAGCGCCTAAAGGCGTCTCGAATTGTCCTTTGGGCCAGATAGAAACTCCCTGAAAACGGTGAAAATGAGTAGATGCCAAGATAATAATCGTTTTGGGCCGCTGCCTCGAAGCAGCCTTGTAGGCATAGGCGGCAACTGGCCCGGAGAACGCATAACCAGCATGAGGCGCCATTAAGATTTGGATATTCTTTTCCCATGGCTTAATATCCGCCTGCTGAAAATAGATATCGATCTTTTGAGAAAGCTGGGCCGGGTGGCTGTCATAAAAACGCCCGCTGACATTCGGTCTTTTGATGAAAGTTTCACCACAGGCAACGGATGAAAACAAGAAGATAACCGTTAAGATTGAGAAAACTCTTTTCATTTTCTCGACGTCAATTTGAACCAATGGATAAGTTCTTATGTTCCTTGCTGGGATTGCGGATTGCTTGGGCCTTGAGCGGGTCCGATATAAGACTCGACCTTTTTCAATAAATCCTGAAGCTTGATGGGTTTGATAATATAGGCCTCAATGCCTTCTTGCTTGAAGAGATCCTGAAGCTGGCTTTTAACGGTCATGACAATGACGGGAATGGTTTTCAGATCTGCAATCTTTTTAAATTCTTTAACAAAAGTATACCCATCCATTTTTGGCAGAATCACGTCAAGCAAAACCAAATTCGGCTCATAATCCCGAACAAATTTCAAGCCCTCTTCTCCATCGGAAGCGGAGATCACTTCATACCCGTTGACTTCCATGCGAGATTGGATCAAGTGTACAACGGTTGGGTCATCATCGACAACAAGAATTTTTTTTGCCATAGCGTATCCTACCTTTTTTTATTATGTTCTATCTTTATTATTTTAACAAAAATATCACAAAAGAAAAGCAAGATATTTAGCTTTATCATTTCCAAATTAAAAATGGACAGTTTTTAAAGAGATTTCTATTAAAAAGTGAACACCTTTAAGTCATACTTGACCTCTATGGAAAGGAAGCCCTGTATGGCAAAACAAATCCACAAAAAATCTACTAATGAACAAGTCAAAGATCTTATCCAGCAGTATCTTAACGGCGAAATCAAACGCGAACATGTGCAATCAATCCTCTGTATCGGAAAGAGCCGATTCTTCAACCTCCTGGCGGATTATCGCAAAGACCATCTGGGAAATGACCTGACGTGTTTTTTTCTGAAAGAGCCTTGGACTACCCGGCAACCACACAAGCCAAGAAAAAACCAAACAGACCATGGACGCCCATCTGCTGGGCGATTCTGCCGAATAGCATCCCCCGGGAGTAGCTAATCGTCAACATTGTTCGTGATTCTGGAAAACTTTTGTTGCTAATTTTTCTGAGAAAAACATCGATCAATGTGGCCATAAGCAAAGCAAAAATAATTCTCTGGCCAGAATCAATTAAATATTTATCAGGCAACATCAAGCTTAAGAGAATTCCTATCACAAGCGATGCGATAACGCCCATGGTGGAAATAGCCAGCGTATCTCCCTTTCTGTCTTCAGGCCACCGAAAAATCGATCTCCCGACCGGTTTCCAGAAGCAAAAGAAATATACCTAGTCGGCAGGAAATATTTGAAAGAAGGAATCCAGGGGAAAACCGGCCGAAAATCGCAGGTCTCAACAAAGCTTCGACAAAATTTTCGGTTGTTAAAGGCGGTTGCCAAAAACGCTTAGAAAATTCGCTCAAGTCAAGGGCCAAGCTTAAGGGAATCTATAAAATTAATTATTCACGTATCACAGTATCACACATTCCCTTGTAAGAGTTTGCAATGCGTCGTCCAGTTTTCCTCCGTATTGGGAAGGGGATACCAGACCTCTAGAGATAATCCCGGTAAATCTCCAGGAGGGAAACCATCCGTCAAATAACGATTTTCCCAAGCCAAAAGCCCACTCCGATGACCACAGCAGATGATGGGAAAAACACCTGTAGAGCTTCCCGGGCAGGGATTATCGGGATCGGTCCCATCGCAATAGTTCGAACATCCTCGACAGCTCGGCCAGCCATTAGGAATTGCCCCGCAGGTCGGATCGCAACGGCGATTGACCGAAATATCTAATCCGCCATAATCAAATTTGGATTCAAAAGCGCCATCAGGAAGATCCAAACGCGTGCCTCGGGTAAATGTTTCGAATTCATGGATATCGGCCTCCCCGTCATTAAGCCAATCCTCATACCATGACCACATTTCCAAACCGAGATGCCATCCTACATCTTGGTCAGTGGCTCTTTCACCCAGAACCGAAATATTGACATAAACATCATTTCTGACTTTATTGGGCATCACGGCTTCAACCGTCGGGTCCCCCGGATTGTCCGGATCATGATCATGCATCCACTGCCGATTGACCGACTCAGGGACATAGCCGAAATTATGGTCGTAATCAGGGTGATTGCCCAGCTCGGGTAATTCCTGAGGATAATTAAAATCTTCGGATAAAACCTGAAACATGCGATCGGTTATGATGGCTGCCGGCTCAAAGCCTGGATTATCTAAATTACTGGGATCATCGGTATCAACATTGACATTGCCGATGGTAAAGGCATCTCCTTCGGTAATCACCGTCATCCCTCCATCAATGATTTCTTCGGCGCAAGCTAAGGCCACTCCCCAATCGGAGTAAAAGATATTTTCGTCCAACTCCAAATCACCCGCGTCAATGGCCCTTTTGAGATTACAAATGTTCATCTGAATAACCTGAGTCCAGAGCGTAGAGCGAGTATTGTAGAAGCCTTTCTTCTCAAATAATACAAGTTCATCTCCCTCAATATTCATTTTGATCTGTCCTTCATTATCAGGAACCAGGGGATCGGAAACCCCCTTGATGTAGACTTCATAGCTTCCGTTATTATCCAAAGTCTTATCGGGATCCCGATAATAAGTATTCACTCGGCTCAATGCTGTTTCTGACCCACGGTATTCATAATTATTCCATTCATCCGATGGGACAGTATTTCTAATATAGATCCCTTCGTTTTGTGCAGTTGACTGATATCTGGCTTGATCAAAAACCGGAGGGCTAATCGGCTCTCCCCCGGTATTTCTGTCTTTAATCACCCCGTATAAATCGCCGATCCCGTCCCCGTCATTATCATTGTCGTACCTCAAAAAATCAATCCAGTCCTGAGCCTGTAGTTCTGTATTCAAATATTGAACGTCCGCGCAATAAGGCTCGGGACATTGGGTCTGTGGATCATATGTACCCGGCGGAGGATATGCATAGCGTTCTCCGTCATACATTCTCGAACGACCCTGGGACCCGTCAAAATAATATTTATCCCAGCGATAGCTCGTATTTAATCGATTGGGGATAGGGATCAATGATCCGCCGCCAACAGGTTGAATTTTTGTCGGCGCAACCATTTCATCCGATTGTCCGTAATTCTTATACATGTATGAATCCGGATACAGATGCGGATGACGAAATTCCCAGATATGGCCGTCTTCCTCCCGGCCGTAAGTACTTCCGCAGCCGCTAAAAACACCCGTGTTCCCTTTTTCGCACACAGATCCCCAGCGATCACCCTGGAGCGTCCCAATGCCGCTTCCAGTAAATGGATTCGCGTGATAAATCAGTTTTTCCAGCGAATAGTATTTTTGAGGACCGCTCAAATCACTAAAAGCGCATTGCGACTCATCAGACATTCCGCTGCACGCTCCCACTTTCCAATTCGGATTACCATCGGCATCATCAATCCCCTGCATCTGGGCCCACGTCACCGTCCCGGGAAGACCATCGTCAAAGCGAGGAGCCAATGTCCGGTATTGATCATCCACAAACATCCCCGTAACACCCGCAGCGGGTCCTCCGACTTCACCTGCCGGAATAGCTGTTGTGTCATACATGGGAACATAAAAACGTATAGAATCGTATATAAAATAGCCGTTGACATTAAGTTCCCCCAAATTAAAAATCTGGGCATTGCCGAAAAGCGTCACGTCACCATTGATATGAATGCGGCCTCCGCCAGCATCTAGATTACCGCGAATGCTACGCCCGGAATTGGGGTCAAAAATAAAGTATTCATACAAAGAGGTCAAGTCCACCCTGCTGGCAATCATGCGTTGGGTATCACCGCTAATGCCTTTGACCAATATGATCTTATTAGCTTGATTTAAAATATTGGAAGGATCATTATAAATTTTCGCGATAAACTGCACTTCTTGATCCAACTTAGAGCGATATCCGCTATCTTGCGGATTATCCGCATCGTAATAAATTTCGTTTATATTTCCCAACTGAATCCCATATTCTGCAAAAAAATTCCCTTCGGCATAAACAAGTGATTGATCACTTTGAGCTTGGTGAGTAAACCAGTTAATCGGCTCTGGTGCTGCAAAAGCTAATTCATAAACGACATATTCCAATCCTCTTTGGGCATTGAACAAAGCCATATTATTCTTATTTTCTGTCCGCAAAACCAAAGCCGCGTTGGTCGTTTGGATAAAATGAGCCGTAGCCACCCCCACCAATAAAAGAGTCAGACCGATCACGCCTAAAAGAATAGCCTGGCCATTTTCATTTCGACATTTTAATGATATCAAACAACTCATCTTGTTCTCCGAAAAAAAATCCATCCCCCAGCGGGATGGATCATGTTTACCAAGAAAATTCCTTTTTAGTTGGCAACTGGTTGCACCCATACCATCCAAGGGGCCCTATAGTTTTGCTGTTCACCATAACACTGCGGCGGACAACCTTTTTCAACCTCTTGATAAAAGTATAATTGATATCCTTAAGATAACCAGTATTACTAAACATAAACATCATTATTGAGAAACCGTTTTCCATAAAATTCTATTATTGGCATGCAATCTAATGCAATAAAATGAGTTACGAATATTTTATTCTAGAAACCGACAACAAAGACTCCCCTATTATTTTCATTAATCTAGCCCGGAATTGATCAATCGGGCTGTAGCCATATGATATATATTTAACTCTTGAGCAAATGGATTGCCCGAATTTTGCATCTTGATGTAAACCCTCACATTTTCTGGCGCCCGCATTCCGCCTGTCCCGGGGCCGGGAATACCTTCAAAATAAATGGCCTGCACTTTATCGGCAATAACGCGGATAAAATAATTATTTTTTTCAAGCAAGTCGGGTAACTGTTCATAGGCCGCAATATCCGGTGGATCAGGAATGTCCTGAGCAAAGGCCTTCTGGACAAAAAAATCCTCTATCCATTGGATATCTAAATTTCTCAGAGATGCGACAGGACAATCGGCCGGACAGGTATCGGAATTTTCATCCGGATCACAACTCCCGTTGGGACACGAGCAATCAATGCTGCAACCGGCATTACTCTCACCTGATTCACAAATTCCGTTGCCGCAATCACTGCAATCCTCACAACCTGCGCCAGCTTCACCGGGATCACAGCGGCCGTTTCCGCAAAAACAATCTTGGCCACAGAGAACATCATCCTCTCCCATATCACACGTTCCATTACCGCAAAAACAATCATCTTCACATGTATCTACAGATTCCAATAGACTGCAGTGTCCATTACCGCAAAGACAATCGGCGCTGCAAAATGTCAGCCCCTCATCCTCCCCGTGAGAAACATCGCAAAAACCGTCTCCGCAATAGGGTTTACGGGTCAAGCGAATCAACTGATGCGCATAGCTGCCAAGCTGAGGATTATTGGCCTTAGGCACCATGTAAATAATTCTTTCATCAACCTCTCTTCCATCGTATCCCCATTTGGCCAAGCGTCTTGCCCCGACAGGCCGTTTATAAATGCTTCCGGCAATAACAAAATCATTGACAACCGGCGTCTGGAAAGCCACGACACCGCCGTGACAAACATTATCGGGAGAATCAGGACAGCGATAAAGAGAAACCCGGCTAGGTGCCGAAATGGACAATTCACTGGTTACTCGGGCTGAGGCAAAACGAGCTTTATCCTGAAGTTCAATTTGGGTTACTCCCCGAAAGTAGGAATTTTTAACCACATTGAAAGCGGTCAAAATCGCTAGCCCGATCAGGACAAAAAGCACCAAAACAGTCATGATTTCCGGAATCGTATAGGCCTCATTTCTTTTCATCGTAGATCCTTCCCTTTTTCATTTTGCGAAAGTAATTCTAATCCAAAAGCAGATAGAAATCCAAAGAACGCCAACAAAACAGTTCCGAGCGTTTGGGGATCGTTCAAATTCGGAATGATATTTCTTTGTACAAGAGGAATGATCTCGCCTCGGGCATCTATTATAAATTGCAGAGTCTGCTTCCAGGGCCATATTTTCCTTAAACTGCCGATCATCAGTCCTGTTAAGATAATCATCACCAGATCATGCCAGCGTCTTAGCAGCCATCCCAGAAAATGAGAAAAAAGAAACAAGCCGATGCCGGCACCGGCCCCGAAAACAGAAAGGATCGTGACGTCGCGATCATTGATCGCCGAAAGGATGTATTGATATTTTCCAATGAGAAGGAGAATAAAGGCCCCGGATATTCCAGGTAAAATCATGGCGCAAATGGCCAGTGCTCCGGCCAAAAACACAAACCATGAGGCCTGTGGTGTCTGTACGGGAACTAGCCCCACCAGGAAGAAAGATATAATTGAACTAAGCACCAGGCCGATAATGACCAGCGAGTTCCATTTTTTAACCGCCCGGGACACCAAAATAACGGAAGAAATAATCAACCCAAAGAAAAAACCGTAAACACTGACAGCATGTTCGTTTAAAAGCCAATCCAGCAGTCTTGATAATGAAAAAGTGGCTGAGAGGACCCCTAGAATAACTAATCCCAAGAAAATCCATGCAGGTCGATGGCAAACCGCTGCAAGCTTCAGGGCCAATAAATCCGTAAAGAATTTTCTGTCAAAGGACCGAATTGCATCAAGAAGATCTTCATAAATACCCAAGATGAAGGCCATAGTCCCGCCGGAAACACCCGGAATGATATTGGCCACTCCGATGCAGAAGCCTTTAAAAAAGAGAGTCACATGCGAAAGTGATTTATTCATACCGATAATTTATCGTATGGGGGATTAAACAGAAAAACAAGCGCTATTCCTCTTTTTCTTGATCTTCAAGGTGTAGTTTGCAAACAGGCCCGGTAAACCGCTTCAAGAGAACAATGCACCCCTTCGGTGGGCAAGACCAGACAGCCTTCGCTTAAGGCTATTTTCCAGCGCTGACCGGCCTTTTTTACGGTAATCCAGAATTCCTGAGAACAGTGACCTTCTCGGGCAATCGCGTAAATCATGCCAGTCTTTTTCTTGGAATCAAAAAGAAATTCTTTGAAAGTAACCGCCAAGTCTTGGCGAATATCTTGCAGAGATAATCTCTCCGGATCAAATTCATTGAGCCAATATGTTTTCAAAATAGCCTCCTCCCTAATTGTTTCTTTTGCGATATCCTTCTCTTTCTCTAATAGAATCTGATGAAATTTTCTCACCCCGGCCTTAATCCATTTTCGTTCATATTTCGTGTTAAAACCGGGAGCGATTTTGGAATACTTTTTGTGCAAATCGATTCCTGCCAGTTGGCCCCAAATCCAGTCGCAATAGTATTGATCATCGGTCACAACTTCCGCTTGCCCGTTTATTTTCAAACACCGATGCATGTTCTTGAGAAATGATTTTGAAAATAATCGATGCTGGATATGTCTTTTTTTAAACCAGGGATCTGCAAAAAGCGCATAGATTTTGGTAATACTTCGGGGAGCGAAAACAACCTTGAAGGCGAAACGCGCATCGAGAAAAAGAATGCGAATATTCTCGATTCTGTGTTTATGGATCTTTTTAAGAGTCTTGTAGACAGGCATCCACTGATATTCGATACCTAAAAAGTTCTGTTGCGAGTGGCTAAGAGCCTGTCCAATCAGAAAATCTCCTAACCCAAAACCGATCTCGACGATTAAGGGAGCTTCGCGAAAAAAGAAAACATTCGGATTCAATGGAAAGCGACTCTGCTGCTGGGCCAGCACAAGCGGCTCCAGGGAACCATATTTAGGATTTTTCTTGATTTGAGGCGGAAAGATTTGTGTTTCTCTCATCATGCAGAAGATGTTCAAGCGATTTTAACAATACCTGCGGTAAAGGCTCAAAGTAGAATCGGCCACTTGTTTACGGGTAAATCCTTTTTCAACCATCAAGCGGCCCGTACTTCCCAGTCGATCACATAAGGTCTCATCGGACAACAACTGAATAATCCTGTTAGTCAATTCTTCGAAATCTTTAACCGGAATAACAAAACCATTAATGCTGTCGCGGATAATTTCCGGCATGCCGCCCATATTACTGACAATCATCGGCTTGGCGCAGGCCATAGATTCGAGCATCGTCAAACCAAAAGGCTCAAAGGCACTGGAAGGATAGATACAGACATCGGAAGCGGCATAAAGCCTCGGCATTTCATCCAAGGCATAGATGTCAATCAACACATTATTTTTGATTTTGAAAATATCAATTAGATGCAGCATATACGCAATATCTTTCTGCTGCGTTTGCTTCCAGTCGATAATATTCTTTGTCCCGGCCAAAACCAGCATGGTCCGGGGAAACCGCTTGATCACAGAATTCATGGCCTTGATGCTCACATCGCAGCCTTTGGCTAAACCCATGCGGGCCGGATGAAAGATAATTTTTTTGTCTTTCAGCTGGGGATATTTTTTAAAGATCGGTTTGGGATTAAGTTTCGGATGAAACATTTTTTCGTCAATCCCATGATGAACCGTTGTAACCTTCCGGTGCGAATAGCCCAAACCCAAAATTTCTCTTTCGATAAAATGACTCACCGAAATAATATGGCTCCAGTTTATTTTGATGGTCAGATCCAGAAAGAGTTCATCATCCCAGGCATTATGGGCGGTCAAAAGAAGCGGAATCCCTTTTTTGCGGGCAATATCCTCAAGGGCCAGGGCATGAACCTTGCTGAAATAATTCATATTGTGAGCATGCAAAATGTCCGGCTTGAATTCGTTGACAAATCGAAGAAAGCATTTTTTGATATCATTTTCCAGTCCATTTAATCCTCTTTTCACCAACCAATTGAGATCCATAAGCGGAGTACGCCTGATGTGAACACCGCGATAAGTATCTTCCATAGGAACGCTTTCGAAGCTTCCGGTGAGTAAACTCACTTTATGACCCCGACAGGCAAAAGCTGGAAGAAGAATGGTTAAGTGAGTCTCCACTCCGCCAATAATCGGCGGAAAACCCCAGTGAAAATGGGCGATGCTTAATTTTCTTTTACGTCTTTTGACAGACATAACCACCCGCCTTTAGAGATAGGAATTTCTTTGACTTTTGCAGACTCTCACGCGTTTAAAAACATAATCGCGATTAGACGAAACAGTTCTCAACTTGCCAAAGGCCAAAATCTTGACCTTCCTTTTTCTTTTGCCGCAAATTCTGATCTTTACCTGATGGTTTTGGGTTTCAATTTTGTAGAGCTGGCCGAGAAAATGGTAAGCGCATTTAATTCTCCCCCAGGTCTTGGGCATCCTCGGAGAGATGCTTAAAATTCCGTTTTTTATTTGAATGCCGGCAAACCCGTTTACGACCGCCTGCCAGGTTCCGCCCAGGGAAGCCGCGTGCACACCCTCATGGGTATTGCCGTGCAAATTACTGGTATCGGCGCGTAATGACACGTTAAAAAACTGATAAGCCCGCCCCATCGAAGAAACATCCAGTGCCATCAAGCAATGTATAGCAGGCGACAGGGACGATTTATGAAGCGTGCGATCTACATAATAATAAAAATTACTCTGTTTTGTTTTAAATGAAAAATAATCCCCCAAAAGATACAAAACCATCAGCACATCGGCCTGTTTGACGAATTGTGTCTTATTATAATCCTGAACTTGGATCCCATCCGGAAGAAGGGGCAGAAAGTTTTCATCAAAATTGATGATTTCGATATGTTTCTTTTTGAAGAATCCGTCAAATTGCTCAATAACTTTATCCTTTCGAATATTGCAAACGATTCGAGGAGCGATGTGTTTCCAGCGAGCAATTTCTTTTTTGGTTATATTGATCTTGTCTTTGATTTTGCGCCAATGGCGCGGATCGTCTTTTTGGATATCTCCGGCCAATTTATAGGCCGTTAATAAATTCCATTTGGCCATCAAATTCGTATAGGCATTATTATTGACATGAATATGAAACTCGTCAGGCCCGATGACATCACGAATTTCGTATTTCCTGCTTTTGTTTTGCTCAACACGAGAGGCCCAAAAACGTGCTGCCTCGACAATGATTTCATAACCCATCCCGAACATAAATTCCTGATCGGCTGTCATCAGAAAATAATGATGACAGGCATAAGCGATATCAGCCGTGATATGCTGCTCAAGCTGATTGGTTTTGATCTTGATAATCTTGCCGTCTAAGTCTTTTGCCCACTGCGGGGTTTCATCAACACCGCTATCGGCAGATTCCCAGGGAAACATAGCTCCCCGATACCCATTTTCCAACGCAATCTGGCGGGCTTTCTCTAATCTTTTATATCGATAGATGAGCATATTCTTGGCGACGTCCGGCATGACAGCGGCATAAAAAGGCAGCATAAAAATCTCTGTATCCCAAAAAACATGACCGCGATAGCCTTCCCCGCTTAACGTCCGTGCGCCGATACTAGATAATCCCTTATCCCAATGACCGCAAATAATCATATGGTAAATATTAAACCGCAAATTTTTCTGAATATTGGCCGTGCCTTCAATCTTGACATCCGCAATAGTCCACAGATCGCGCCAGAAACGTATATGCTGATTCAAATGATTTTGGAACTGAAGTCGAAAAACTTTGGAAAACTCTTTTTTGGAGAGAGCTTTCATTTTTTTATACTCTTGCGCATCATAACCTAAGGCGTGAACCGTAAAAACAATCGTCAGGATAAGCGTCCTTTTCTTTTTCAACTTGAGGCGGATAATATTATCGTCGGAAAATATTTTTTTTCCGCCATCCGTATAATAGAATCCGCTGCGGTAAATAACGATATGTTTCTTTTCGTAGGTTTGCACGCTTAAAAAAGAAGAATTGTTTTCTTGAGCGATCTCCTTGACGCGAAAGTGTTTCTTGTTTCCTTCGGTGACAACACCGCTGTTATAAACCGAGGTATCAACGCCTGTTTGCAATTCAGCGGTAGCATCGGCGTCCAAAGCGGTTAGGGCCACTTGCATCACACCCATATTCTTTCGGGCCATCGACAAAAAACGAAGAGACTGATAACTGTAGCGTCTTTTTCGGCTATCTGAATAGATGGTGCGACGCATCAAAAGGCCATCGTGCATATTTAAAGCCCGGTCATGCTGATTGACATCCATAGAAACAACCCCCAGTTTCTCCCCGTTAACGGTGAATTTCACATGAAAAGGATTGGGAAAATTGACCAGCTCGGCTACCTGGGCGGTCATATGATCAAAGAGTCCGGCCAGATAGGTTCCGGGACGAGCTCCGGGGGGAATCTCTTCACAAACACCGCGTGTTGCGCAAAAACCGTTTCCGATGCAGAACTGGCTTTCGCGAACATTTTGAAGGCTCTTCTGAAATTCGTTTTCTTTGATACACCAAAGATCGTCAGAAGTATATTTAGCGTATAAATCTTTCATGAGGCACCGACGTTATTATAGCAAAAGTCTATTCACTAAAGGGGAGAAATCTTGTTTTTGCGATTCAAATCATCAGGCGGATTCCCTTAATCAGAAAATAGCTCGCTGCCAGAAATAAAACAGTAGCGCAAAGATATCGGACGAAATTCATCCAGGCGCCGGACTTTGGCAGGCCGCTGAGCAAACCAGAGAAAGTTCCGACAATAATCAGAAGAAAACCCACACCATAAGAGAAAACAAACATCAGGCTGACCGCATGAATGATATTTTGCTTAGAGGAAATGTAGAGCAAGATCGTCCCCAAAATAGGCGCTGTGCAGGGGCTGACAATGAGACCGGCCGCCATTCCAAAGACAAGAACCGACCAGGTGTTTTGAATCTTGATCTTCTTTTTAAAATCCAATCCGATCATCCCCAGGGGAATGACATGAAGCATGGTTAAGCCGAAGAAAAAAAGAAAACCGGAAATAATAAAATAAACAACAGGATGATTTTGAATATCACCGAAAAAGCGTCCGGTTAAAGCCGCCACAACGGCCAAAGCGCTGTAGGAAACAGCCAGGCCAAAAACATAAATCACGGAGACAAAAAATCCGAAAAACTTTGATTGACGAGGATTCACACCCCCGATAAAGGATGCGGTGATCGGAATCAGAGGATAGATACATGGTGAGAAACTGACTAAAACGCCAGCCCAAAAAACAATGACATAATCAACCCAGCTTCCGGTTAGTTGCATGACAGACTCCCCTTTTAGGCAAAAGAATCATAGCACATCCTTGGAAATTTTTGAAGAGACACGATAAACCACTAAAAAAGAGTCTTAAATGTCAGCTGATACCTGACGCCTGAAAATAACTTCCGCAATTGACAACCAGATTTTTTTCATCTACTCTGATAGTGATGAACAAAGAAAAGAATAATCACCCCCTCTTTTCCATCTTGAAAGAACGCATCGTTATTTTGGACGGAGCAACAGGAACCGAAATCCAGACCCGTCGACTCGATGAGCAGGCCTATCGCGGTGAGCGTTTTATCAATCATCCCGTTCCGTTAATTGGGTGCCACGATGTTCTGTGTCTGACTCAGCCAAAAATCATCGAAGCAATTCATCGAGATTATCTAGATGCCGATGCTGATATTATTGAAACCAATAGCTTTAATGCCACCTCTTTAAGTTTATCCGATTACCAGCTTCAGGATCATGTTTTTGAGATTAACCAGGCATCCGCCAAAATAGCCGTCAAAGCGGCCGCTTTTTATTCCCAAAAAGACAAAAAGAAACCCCGTTTTGTCGCCGGATCGATGGGCCCGACCAACCGCAGTGCCACGCTTTCTCCCGATGTAGATGATCCATCCCGGCGCAATGTTACTTTCGATGAATTGGTCCTGGCTTACAGTGAGCAGGCCCGTGGATTACTGGCAGGGGGAATTGATCTATTTTTGGTTGAGACTGTCTTTGATACTCTCAACTGCAAAGCAGCTCTCTTTGCCATAGAAAGTGTCTTCCAGAAAGAAAATCGAGCAGTTCCTATTATCATCTCTGCTACGGTAGCCGATAAAAGCGGACGCAATCTTTCCGGCCAGACCATCGAAGCCTTCTGGATTTCCGTTGCGCATACCCGCCCGCTTGCTATTGGCTTGAATTGCGCTTCCGGAGCTAAAGATATGCGCCCTTTCATCGAAGAACTCTCCGGGCTGGTGCCCTGCTTTGTCAGCTGTTATCCTAATGCCGGATTGCCCAATGAGCTGGGAGCTTATGATCAATCGCCAAAACAGATGGCAAAATTCCTTGAAGAATTTGCCGCAAAGGGACTTGTCAATTTAGTTGGCGGTTGTTGCGGCACACGGCCGGATCATATTCGGGCGATCGCGGATAAGCTCAGAAACATTCCTCCGCGATCGCCTAAGTCTCCAATAAAAAGACCCGCCTTCAGCGGACTCGAACCGCTTGTCATCGGCTCCAAGGCAAACTTCGTTAATATCGGCGAACGCACTAATGTGGCCGGTTCGAAGAAATTCAGAAACCTGATCGTTGAGGAAAAATTTGAACAGGCCCTCTCTATCGCGCGTCAACAAGTAGAAGCTGGTGCCCAGGTGATTGATGTGAATATGGATGAACCTCTCCTGGATTCCCGAAAAACCATGGTCCGTTTTCTGCGATTATTGTCTGCCGAACCCGACATTGCCCGGGTGCCCCTCATGATCGACTCGTCCCGGTTTGATGTCATTGAAGGCGGCCTGAAATGCGCGCAAGGAAAAAGCATTGTCAATTCGATCAGCCTTAAAGAGGGAGAGGAGAATTTTAAACAACAGGCCCGCCTGATCAAACGCTTGGGCGCGGCAGTTGTGGTCATGGCCTTTGATGAAAAAGGACAGGCGACATCGGCCAAACGTAAAGTCGAAATTTGCAAAAGAGCCTACCGTTTGCTGCACAAGGACCTTGAATTTCCGGCCGAAGATATTATTTTTGATCCCAATGTTCTAACGGTTGCAACGGGAATGAAAGAACATAACCGATGCGCCCTTGATTTTTTTAAGGCCGTCAAAGAAATCAAAAAGTCCTGCCCCGGCGCACTGGTCAGCGGCGGGATCAGTAATGTTTCTTTTGCCCTGCGCGGGCATAATACCATCCGGGAGGCCATGCATTCGATTTTCCTTTTTCACGCCATCAAAAACGGTTTGGATATGGGAATCGTCAATCCCGGCATAACAACCGTTTATGACAAAATCCCCAAAAATATTCGACAACGCATTGAGGATGTTTATTTTGACCGCCGACCCGATGCCACGGACCGCCTCATTGCATTGACGCAAGAAATGGAATCCCAAAAAACTTCATCTAAAAAAGAATTGAGTTGGCGCAAACTCCCTGTTGAAAAGCGTCTTACGCATGCCCTGATCAAAGGCACTGTCGATTTTATTGAAAAGGATTTGGACGAAACCTGCACAAAAATCAAGAATCCTTTACGTATCATCGAAGGCCCTTTGATGGATGGGATGAAAAAAGTCGGTGAGCTTTTTGGTTGTGGCAAAATGTTTTTACCCCAGGTGATCAAGAGCGCACGGGTCATGAAAAAAGCGGTCGGTTATCTTCAGCCTCACATGGAACAACATAAAACCAAATCAAAGAACAAGCCTGCCGGAAAAATCTTATTGGCAACTGTTAAAGGAGATGTGCATGATATCGGGAAAAATATCGCCGGCGTTGTTCTGGCGTGTAATAATTTTGTTGTCATTGACTTAGGAATTATGGTTCCCGGAGACAAAATTGTGGAAGCAGCACGCAAAAGAAATGTTGATCTGGTGGGCCTCAGCGGCTTAATCACTCCTTCTTTAGAAGAAATGAGTCGAGTCGCCCAAAAAATGCAGAATCAAGGATTACGCATTCCGCTTTTGATCGGCGGAGCTACAACCAGCCCACAATATACGGCGATTAAAATAGCCAAAGACTACCGTGGATTTGCGGTACATGTCAAAGACGCTTCTCTCTCAGCAACAATTGCATCCAAGCTAATTGATCCCGGCAAGAAAGAAGAATTCATCAAAACCGTCTCGGCACAGTACGAACACCTGTATCAGAATTATGAAAAATCCCAGGCCCAGAAGCAGCTGATTCCGCTTAAAAACGCCCGCTCAAAAATAATCAAGATCGACTGGCAGAAAGCAGACATTCCAGTCCCGACGTTTTATGGAGCAAAATCCGTTCATTGCATCCGTCTTTCGGACTTAATCAGCTACATTAACTGGACTCCTTTCTTTCATGCTTGGGAATTAAGAGGCGTTTACCCCGCTCTTTTAAGCAAGGGGCCCAGCGCCAAAGCGGCTCAAGCCCTTTTTCAGGATGCTCAGGAAATGCTAAACGACATCGTGAAGAAAAATTTGCTAACGATCAAAGGTACGGTCGGCTTCTTTCAAGCTAATAGCAAACAGGACGATGTGTGGGTTTATCCCAAAGGCAAAACGGATCGCTTTGCGGTCCGTTTTGCCTTTTTACGCCAACAATATCTTAAAGATTCTGATCATCCCCTTTTGTGTCTGTCCGATTTCATTGCACCTAAACATTCCGGTCTTTACGATACTCTCGGCTTATTCGCGGTCACAACAGGTTTGAAGATTGAAAAATCACTTAAATTTTTTCAAAAAGATAATGATGACTACCGAAGCATCCTTCTTAAATCTCTGGCCGACCGTCTCGCTGAAGCCTTTGCCGAAAAGCTTCACGAAATAGTCCGCAAACAGCTTTGGGGATATGCCAAAAAAGAAAATCTGAGTAAAAAAGACCTCTGGCAAACACGCTATCAAGGTATTCGTCCGGCCCCGGGATATCCCGCCTGCCCCGATCATACTCAAAAAAATTCGATCCTCAAACTTTTAGGAGGATCGAAGCAAACCAAAATCAAGCTTACCACAACCTGCATGATGAGACCGGCTGCCAGCATCTGCGGATTCTATTTTTCCCATCCGCAGTCGTGTTACTTTTCTCTGGGAAAAATCGGTAAAGACCAGGTGAAAGATTATGCCAAGCGTTTAAAGATGCCGATTAAAAAAGTGGAGAAAAATATCGGCGCCCAACTGGCTTATTGATCGTCTTGTTGCTCGTCGGATTTCTTCGCTAAAACATCCTTCACAACAGACAAAAGCGTTACGGGCATAAAAGGTTTCTTGAGATAATGCTGCGCGCCCAATGCTTCCGCCGCCCGGGAAGGCCAACGGTCATCAACCCGTTCATTGTGATCTTCCACATTGGGCTCATTGGGCATCCAGCACCACTTGTCCTGCTTACTATCATAAACCATTTCGCCATGACCGCTAGCGACAATGATTTTAATATGCCGGGTCTTCGGATCGCCTTTTAAAAGCTCAATCACGGCATCGCCTTTTAACTCCGGCATCATGATATCGAGAATGATCAAATCCGGAAGCTCGCTTTTGCATAAATCTAAAGCTTGTTTGGAATCTGTGGTAGCGATGACCTGGTAACCGCGTTTAGCTAAAACACGCTGCATCATCTCGCAAAGCTCGGCTTCATCATCGACAACAAGAATTTTTTTATCCATTGCAAATCCCCGTAAAACGGAAATTTCAAAATTAAAGAATCAGATACCGGGACGACGCTCTTCTTCCTGCTGCTGTTGCTTTCTTTTCTGCTGCTCCTTAAAAACCCTCTGAAGAGTCTCAACCAAAGACTCAGTCGAAAACGGTTTGTGCAAATAAGCTTCAACATCATATTTCTCGGCGGCCACATCCGTGCTGCGTTCCTTGATAACATTCTCGCTTCGTTGGCGTACCAGAGGCTGATTGGGCTGCCAACTCCACCTGTTGCCCCGTTTAGAATAGGCCATTTCGCCTAATCCGCTTAAGACAATAATTGGAGTATCTTTAAGCTGCGCATCTTCCCGCAAGAGGCGGATCACTTGAGTGCCCTCGAGTTTCGGCATCACAATATCCAGAAGAATAATATCCGGTTTTTCTTGAAGGCATAAATCCCGGGCTTGAGTGGGATCTGTAGTTGTTGCCACCTCAAACTTTCCCTGGTCTTCCAAATTATCTTTCACCATCAAGCATAAATCTTTCTCATCATCAATCATCACAATCTTCATTTTCTCAGCCATTTTCTTACCTTTCCTTTTAAGTAGTAAAATGTTTTTTCTTTTTGATGGTATACCAAAGCAGAGCAAGCTGCCAAATGAGATTTATCGATAAAAGCGCTTTAAGGCTTTCAACTGTCCATGGTATTGACTTTTGCTGATCTGGAATGATTTCCTTTAAGATCATTGGATTTAGAAAAATAATGTTGGCTAACAGAATGCATGCCCCATAAACAGAAAGCGCAATAAATCCGATCCAGGCTGATTTTTTTAATTTGAAAAACCCGATTCCGATAAAGAATGTCGCAAGACTCGTTACAAAAAAAAGAATGCGAGACCATATTCCCCCAATAATCAATGGGCCTATTTGTATCTTAAAAAAAACGGGATGAAACCAAACTGTTACTAGATTAAATGCGGAAAGGCAATTTAGCGCTCCGATCATCTTAATGCCTAAAGGAATGCCCCGCCCAACTTCCTCGCTGTTCTCAGTCGTTTCCCCGGTAAACAAAACTCGGATAGATTTAACACTCAAAAGAATAATGTATGCCAGAGGAATCGCAAGAAAGAAAATAAAAGAAAACGTGCTCATAATAGCTCTTACCTGCCCCATATCTGGTACACCCTGGCGAGCACTCACTGTCTGCGGTATGGGAAAAAGAAACATAGCCGCAATCATGATCAATCCCAAAAAGAGAGCAAGAAAGGAAATGATCAGCGTGCCAATTCTTGCCCAATTCTTCAAACGAAAAAGTCCCACAGCCATCGCGCCAAAAAGAACAGCCAGGGACCCATATAAAACAGCTCCGAGAATCTGCATCAAAAGGCTCTGGTTTAAATCGACTCTTTCCGATCCCGGAACCACAACCATCATCACGGACAAAAGTACGCAGATTAAACAAACAAAAAGAAGATAAATCCCGCCGCAGATAACAAAAAATCTTTTCATGATAGATCTCTCTTCTCTTTCCAAACCCTATTCAAATAGACTCATCTGGCTTTCAATTTTTTTTATTTTATCAGCTTTACGCGATTGTTGAAGTCTTTCCATGGTTTTCAAATTTTCCTGAATATCATCGACAAACGGGGAAACAGGATTTTCCAAACGCTGACCGAAAACAAAACGTCGCCGGGCATGCGTCAGATACAATCTCTCTTTGGCCCGGGTCATCCCCACGTAAAAAAGACGGCGCTCCTCTATGGGATCACCTTCCATATCCTCAAGATGTAAAGGCAGCAAGCCGTCCTCGCAACCGACGATGAAAACAACCGGAAACTCACACCCTTTGACCGCATGAAGCGTTAAAAGAGAAACTGTTTCTTTTTTGTCCCGATAAGATTCTTCTCTATCTGTCGGTTGATCCAGAAATCCAAAACACTCGGTGGCCGGAATGCCGCTTCGCCGCAAAGCTTCAAGCAAAATCTTCTTCTGGGCATGCAGGCGAAATAAGATGGCGATGTCTCCAAACGTGTACTCTTGATTTTCACTGTTATCCGTGCGGCCGGAATCCCTTGAAAAATGACTAATACCCCCGATTAGTTGCTCAATCCGGTAAACCACATATTCAGCTTCGGCTTTGTCACTGGCCGTTGAATGAACAATCAAGTGTCCCTCCGAATAGATTCTGGCGATCAGCTCCGGCACAGTTCCTTCAGATTTTTTTGACAACATTTGACGACTAGCCGTCAGGATATTCTGACCGCTGCGGTAATTTTCATTCAACGTCATGACCGTAGCATCGGAAAAATCCTCTTTGAAAGAATCGAAGACACGGGCATCACTTCCCCGGAATCCGTAAATTGCCTGGTGAGGATCACCAATCGCCGTTAAGTATGTTGATGGACTGACAAGCATTTTGAGTAATTGCCTTTGAACAGGATTGATGTCTTGATACTCATCAACAAAAATAAAACGGTGTGTCTGCCGAATCTCCTTGCGCACAGAAGGATTTCTTTCAAGCAATAAAACGGTTTCTTGAAGCAGATCATCAAAATCGATCAGCTTCCGTTCTCTTAAAAAAAGATTGTACAGCTTTGTTTCTTTCAGATTTTCGCATCCGCCAATCCCTGATTTACTTTTGGCGATTTTGTGACAATGCTCTGCCCGCTGACGCCGGCCCCATTGGGGCCACAGCTGACCGGTAATCTCTTCGATCTGCGAAGGTGTGGCAATAGAAAAATCCTTAGGTAAAGCGGTCTGTGATTGGTATTTCAAGAGCACCTGATGACAAAAGGCATGGAATGTTCCGATGGTGATTTGTTCAGCCTGATCACCAAGCAGAGTCTTAAGCCGACTTTTCATCTCTGCGGCGGCTTTTTGGGTGAAGGTGATCGCCAGAATATTCTTGATCGCATTATTTCTGGCCGCGATAAAGGCAATCCGGTGAGTCAAGGTATGGGTCTTTCCAGTTCCCGGTCCGGCGCTAATGAGAAGATGGGCATTTGGATGCTCTATCGCCTGCCTCTGGCATTCATTGTGCTGAAATGATGACGAATGGATCATATTAAAAGAAAGCCATTTGATGATCGAAAGCTTCCCGTTCTTGGGGTGAGAAAATACGGACCTTGCCGTATTCACCGTCGTAACCCGCATCGATGTGGACATTTCCCCGTCGCACCCGATCGATAGCCTCAACCAATAAGTTTCCACCGATTTTTTGGATTTGGCCCAACGGGACATCCATCAAAATGGAAAGCTCACTGCCTAAATGAACCAGCAGATGGTGATAAAGAGACTGGACACTTTTGGAGCCCGGTCCAACACCACGCACCTGGCCAATGATTTCTGCCAGGGGAATCAAGCTGAAAAAGGGACGACTGTTGGGCGACTTTCGTCCCAGCGGCTGATCAGCCAGTTCTTCAACCCGGGCCATCACGCCCACGGTTACTTTTTTGCCACACTTCGGACAGAGCCCCTTGTTTCTAATGGTATCAGCTGGACTCATGCGCATCCCACAGCTGCGATGGCCATCATAGTGGTATTTGCCTTCTTCAGGAAAAAATTCGATGGTTCCTGATAATCCTTGATCTTTCCTATCTTTGAGAGATTTGAGCATATCCGGATAAGAAAATTTTGTATCAAAAATATTGGCTTCGCGAGCCAGTTTTTCCGGCGAGTGAGCATCAGAATTGGAAACCAAAACAAAACGATCCAGTTTGCTTAAGCGCCCATTCATAGCCGGATCTGAAGAAAGTCCAGTCTCTAAGGCAAAGATATGATCACTGAGATCGCCGTAACACTCTTCGATTGAATCAAATCCGCTTTTGGATCCCAATACCGAGAACCACGGCGTCCAGATATGGGCGGGGATTAAGAAACTGCTGGGGCTGGATTCCAGAACAATCTCCAAAAGATCTCTGGAATCCAGCCCCAGGATTGGCCTCCCATCGGAGGTAATATTGCCAATCTGATCCAGCGTCCTTTGAATTCTTTCCGCGGCCTGAAAATCCGGAACAAACACGATATTATGCACCTTACGAACGCGATCATTCTTTTTATAAATATTACTGATCTCCGTCGAAAGAACAAAACGTATCTCTCCCCGACAGGCAACCGGCAGTTGCGTGCGCGCCAATTGATCATACTTTTTCTTGAGTTTCAAAAATCCTTCCTCGGCCGGCTTAAGCTTCTCCTTGAGCTCTTGCATCCACCGGGGATAAGTAAAATCCGCCGTGCTGATCAACTGTAATCCTTTAAGCTGTCCCCAATAGGAAAGATATTCCAGATTCAGTTTTTTGCTTGTGGCGCGGGAATACTGCGAGTGGATATGAAGATCGGCGTAATACTTCATTGCCCTCTAGGGGGAGACAATGTTTAAGAAAAAGTACATATTTTATCTTTGCCCTCTTTTTTCGCCTGATACAAGGCCTGATCGGTTTTCATGATCAGATCGTAGCGATCCATTTTCGGCGTGCACAAAGAGATGCCAATACTTAAAGACACAGATTGCTTGAGTTTCAGAGACTTCGTGGCCGCAAGAATTTTTTCGGCGATCCGATGAGCTCCCTTCATGTCCGTCTCCGGAAGAATCACCGTAAATTCATCGCCGGCATAGCGGCAGACAATGTCAACAGATCGTAAACTATTTTTGAGCAGTTTGGCGACTACCTTTAAAAGATGATCGCCCTCCAGATGGCCAAAGGAATCATTGTACGATTTGAAATCATCCACATCGACAATCATCAAGCATAAGGCTTTGGGGTATCTTTTGGAGCGGTCGATTTCCTGATCGAGACGTTTGACAAAATAGCGGTGATTGTAAAGTCCGGTCAAAGAATCGGAGCTGGAGAGATACTCGAGCTCCTTGTAATAGTTTGCGTTTTCGATAGCGATTGCTGCCTGACGAACGATGGTCGAGAGAATCTTCAAATCAATGTGATTAAACACATCTTCCTTTAGAGAATCTTTATCGGAAATATTAACTACGCCTACGATTTTATTGTGCAGTTTGATGGGAACCGAAATAAAGGATTTACCTTGATAAGTCGGCCGGTTTCTGCGGGCAATAGGTTTTTGTGATTCGATATTGACTACCAAAAGCGGCTTGCCCTCCTTGGCTACCCGACCGGCGATCTGTTCACCAATTTTTAATCTGGTGTTTTTAATGATATCTTCATCAAGGCCGATCGCGCCTTTGATGATCAATTCCTGAGTTTGCGGATCAAGAAGCATCAGCGAGCAGCGCTGGGCTTCTAAAATATCGCTGGCCTTCTCAATAATGAAGTCGACCAGATGATTGATTTCCAAAATGGAGCTGATCCGCTGGTCAATCCCCAAGACCTGTTCCAATTTTTGTTTTTCAGTTTTTAATGTCTCCCGAGTAATCTTTAGTTTCCGCTCAGCTTCTTTACGCGCAGTAACATCTTTAAATATTTCCAATATGGCTCTTCTGCCTTCATAAAGCATACCCGTATGCGTGATTTCAAAAGAACGTCCGCCAAGAGCAGCCGCGGTTTCAATTGTTTTCGTTTCGCCAATCTTAATTCCCTTCAACAAAGGGCACATCGAACACTGCTTTTTATTGTCTTTGTAGAGCTCCCAACATTTTTTTCCGATCGCTTTTGAGCCGAATAATATCTTAAACTGATTATTAAGAAATAGAATCATCCCGTTTTCATCGACAATCTCCATGCCAAAAGGAATTGTATCCAGCAGGGCCTGACTGAAATCCTTTTCCCGGCGAATCGCTTCTTGAGCCCTTTTTTCCTCAGTGATGTCACGGACGATCCCTTCGGTTCCCACAATATGCCCCAAATCATTGCGGATAAGATTGCTGGTGACAGAAAGAATAATTTCCGAACCGTCTTTTCGCTTATTTTTGACTTCATAGTCTTTAACAAAACCATCCTGGCGCATGCGTTTTAAAAATTTCCGCCGGTCATCCGGGTTGCCGTAAAGCCGCTTCTCAATATTAACGCCAAAGAGTTCTTTCTTACTTTTGTAACCGAGTATCTGCACATAGGAACGGTTGGCGTAAATCAGGCGGCCTTGAGAATCCGCCATGTACACTCCGGTTTTAAGCGATTCGATGAGATTGCGAAAGGGCCGCTCGTGACCTTTGAGATCATCCGTGATTTGTTTTTTGGTTTTCTGGATGGACATGATGCATTTGTTTTCCTTTATTCTTTTTTTGATTGTACTGCGAAACAGCAGATGGAGCAAGGGACAATTTTCTTTACGGGTCAAGAAAAAGGGCTGAAATCACTACGTGATTTCAGCCCGTCATAATTTCCTATTTTATTTTTATTTTACCGTTACCGGCTCTTTCTTTAAACTGGCCGGATCGGTTCCGGCAACCAAAGCGTCAATGATCTTCCATTTATTATCCACATCTCTTTGGGCCTCTTCAATCAGTTTCTTGGCATGCTCCGGCATCGACTTTGTAAGCATCTTGAAACGATTTTCATTGTAAGCAAACTCGGCGAATGGCATCTTCGGCTCCTGCGAATCGAGCATGAAAGGATTCTTCCCTTCCTTGGCTAGATCCGGATGGTAGCGAAACAGCGGCCAATAACCGCTGGCCACCGCCATTTTCTGATTGTTCATTGCGGTTGTCATATTGATGCCATGGGCGATGCAATGACTGTAGGCAATAATCAGAGACGGACCGTCATAATTTTCGGCTTCGGTCGTCGCTTTGAGCGCCTGCATATCATTGGCTCCCATTGCAATCTGAGCGACATACACCGTGCCGTAGGTCATGGCCATACGTGCCAGATCTTTTTTGGCTACTGGCTTACCGCTGGCCGCAAATTTAGCCACAGCTGCCCGAGGTGTCGCCTTGGATGCCTGCCCACCGGTATTGGAATACACTTCCGTATCCAAAACGAGAATATTGACGTTGCGTCCTGAAGCCAAAACGTGATCTAATCCACCGTAACCGATGTCGTAAGCCCATCCGTCACCGCCTAAGATCCAAACACTCTTTTTGACCAGCATATCCGCCACACTCAAAAGTTGTTTGGCCTCATTGCTTTTTACCGTTTTTAGCTTTTCTTTAAGCTGTTCCACCATCTTGCGCTGTTTAAAGATAGCCGGCTCATCGGCCTGGGCATTATTGAGAATACCTTGCGCCACCTGTTCTCCGACTTGGGAGGAAACCTTCTTTAAAAGCTCACAGGCATACTCGGTTTGCTTGTCAATCGTCAGGCGAAATCCGAACCCGAATTCAGCATTATCTTCAAACAGAGAATTGGACCAGGCCGGCCCCTTACCCTCTAGATTGGTCGTGTAAGGAGTGGTCGGCAGATTCCCTCCGTAAATCGAAGAACACCCGGTCGCATTAGCAATCACCATGCGATCACCATAAAGCTGGGTGATTAATTTCACGTAAGGCGTCTCTCCGCAACCAGCGCAAGCACCTGAAAATTCAAACAAGGGCTGCAGAACCATAGCCTCACGGACCATCTTTTTATTCACGAGATTACGATCCATTTCAGGAATCTTGAGGAAAAATTCCCAGTTCTTTTTTTCTATTTCCCTCAACGGAATCTGAGGATGCATATTGATCGCTTTTTTCTTGGGATCCTCTTTGCTTTTGGCTGGACAGGTAAACACACAAGCTCCACAACCGGTACAATCCTCCACAGATACTTGGATCGTGCATTTTTTTCCGGCCCAATTTTTATTTTTGGCATCTGTCGATTTTAATGTTTCCGGAGCGCCTTTAAGCTCCTTAGAATCGTAAACTTTCATCCGGATCACCGCATGCGGACAGACCATCGCACACTTGCCGCACTGGATGCAAATATCCGGGTTCCAAACCGGGCACTGCAGGGCCACATTGCGCTTTTCCCATTTTGTCGTTCCGGTCGGATAAGTTCCGTCACAGGGCAAAGCACTCACCGGCAATTCGTCACCCTCGGCGGCCATGATTCTGGAGGTAACCATCTGAACAAACTCCGGGGCCTCAGAACTGACCACCGGTGGTTTTTCAATTTGGCTGGTGGCCTTTTGAGGTACATCAATTTGATGTAAATTAACCAAGGTCTGATCAACAGCATGGTAATTCTTCTTCACTATTTCCTCGCCCTTTTTGCCGTAGGTTTTCTGAATGGATTTTTTTATCTGCTCGATAGCTTCCTCTTTGGGTAAAACACCTGAAATCGCAAAGAAACAAGTCTGCATAATCGTGTTAATACGCACCCCCATGCCGGTTTCCTCGGCGACCTTGTAAGCATCGATTACGTAAAATTTGAGTTTCTTATCGATGATCTGCTCTTGAACTTCCTTAGGAACCTTATCCCAGACCTCGTTCTTGCCATAAGGGCTATTTAAAAGAAAAACCGCCTCCGGCTTGGCTTTTTTAAGGACATCATATTTTTCAAGGAAAACAAATTGATGACAACCGATGAAATTGGCCGCGCTCACCAGATAAGTGGAATGGATGGGATTGGGGCCAAAACGCAGGTGGGAAACCGTAACCGATCCCGCTTTCTTGGAATCGTAAACAAAGTATCCTTGCGCGTAGTTCTTTGTGCCTTCTCCGATGATCTTGATAGAATTTTTGTTGGCGCTGACGGTCCCATCCGATCCCAGACCATAGAAAATTGCCTGCACACCCTGTTCGTCTTCGGTCTTGAAGTTTTCGTCGTATTCGATGCTGGTATGAGTGACATCATCTTTGATGCCGACGGTAAAATGATTCTTGGGGTTGTCCTTTTTCATTTCATCAAACACGCCTTTGACCATCGCTGTGGTGAATTCCTTCGAAGACAATCCGTAGCGTCCACCGATAATTTTAGGATTGATCCGAGGGTCTTCCTTGATGGCCGTGACCGCGTCCAGGTAAAGCGGCTCACCGATACTGCCGGGCTCTTTGGTGCGGTCTAGGCAGGCCAAAACCCTCGCAGAAGACGGAATCGCATCCATAAAATCCTTAGCCGAAAATGGACGATAGAGCCGAACCTTCAAGACCCCAACTTTTTCGCCTTCTCCGGTCAAATAATCCACGGCCTCATGAGCCGCTTCAATCCCTGAAGCCATCAAAATAATAACGCGTTCGGCATCTTTGGCTCCGTAATAATCAAATAAATGATATTGCCTTCCGGTGAGTTTGGCAAATTTATTCATCATCTCCTGAACCACCCCGGGACATTTTTCGTAAAATGGATTAACCGTCTCCCGGGCCTGGAAAAAGACATCCGGATTCTGGGCGGTCCCACGCAGCACCGGATGATCCGGCGAGAGCGCACGTTGACGATGCTCAATAACTCTTTCGTCATTGATCAAAGCTTTGATCACATCATCACCGATTTCCTCAATTTTTTGAATCTCATGAGAAGAACGGAAACCATCAAAAAAGTGCAGAAAAGGAACACGGGTTTCCAGCGATGAAGCATGGGCGATCAAAGCCATATCCATAACTTCCTGAATGGAGCCAGAGGCTAAAAGAGCAAAACCGGTTTGACGAGCCGCCATCACATCGCTATGATCACCAAAAATCGAAAGCGCCTGGCAGGCCACGGATCGTGCCGAGACATGAAAAAGCGCCGGGCTTAATTCGCCGGCGATTTTGTACATATTAGGAATCATCAGAAGCAGACCCTGGGAGGCGGTGAAAGTGGTCGTGAGCGCTCCGGTCTGCGTAGCGCCATGGACAGCACCAGCTGCCCCTCCTTCAGACTGCATCTCCTGGACAAAGGGAACCGTTCCCCAGATATTGGTTTGCCCTTGAGCCGACCAGGCATCAGCCCATTCCCCCATCGGCGATGAGGGAGTGATCGGATAAATCGCAATGACTTCGCTAACTTTGTGTGCCACGCGCGCCGCGGCTTCGTTTCCGTCGATCATGATTTGCTTGCGTTCCATGGGATACCTTTCTTTAAAAAAGAAGATTGATTGCGGAAATATTTAAACATTACTATCGTAACTAAAAAACAGAAATTTGCAACTGTTTTGTTGAATCAAAAACTATTAAGAAGCTATTAAAAGCTATCCATCCACGCTCTCAGAGACATGGCATTCCGCGTAGAGAAAAATGGGTACCGATGAATGCTGCGAACAGCGCTCATGTTGAAATTTTGAAATATCGGGCAGGACAGATTAGTGCCGCTCGTGGCACTTATCTAGCACCTTCTGCTTACTCTCTCTGCTTGCCTGTCTTTCTCATTATTCATTCTCATTCGAAAAAAAAGATTCACGCTTAAAGAGGCATAAACTTTTTCTTTTCTCAAAATAAAGTACGTACTTGAGTGCGTAATTTAAGAATTCCATCAGACCACGTAGTGATTACGTAGTTGATCTGCTTTTTCGTGCAGCATAAGCGAAATGATCGAAATACATTCGCCAGGATTCTTCGGTAGAGGAAAATTCGTTTTGTCCGTAGAAAAAATCAAGCAGCGCCTCTCTGATTCGGGTCATTTCTTTTTTACGGGCCAAACCGCTTACTGAGCACAGGGTAAGATCGATCAGCTCAAGCGCGCGTTCTACCGCTCGATCGCAATAGTCCTGATTTTCTTTCGCCCGCCAATTGAGAGCCCGGCTGATTTCACTGCCAATATGAGCCAACTGCTCAATAATAGAAAATTTGCTCCATCTTCCCTTTGCGAGCTCCTTATGCTGGATCGTCATTTTTGAATCCTTTTATCAACAACATCTATGATTCCGGTTCGAATCGAAGCATCATCTACGCCTCGAGACCTGTTTCCTTGAGAAGGACGTATATTAATCATGGAATCGAATTCCACGAAATCATTTCCCTGTGCGTCGGGATACAAATTAATACCCCATAGATCCTTTTGTTTTGAACCGTTTTCAAGCAAAAAAGCTTCTAAATCAGAATGCAGTTCCGCATCAATGGCAATAATTTCCTGATCTACATCAATGACAGCTTTCACCATATCACCAAACGTCCTTTGAGCTATTGCTTGTAATTGATTAAGGCTGATGGTATTTCTAACAATTTCCATAGCGTAATTATAACGAAGCTGAATATCCTTTGCAATGTATAAATAAGACCGACATAAATAGAGCGGCCCGCCATCAAATTGATGGCGGGCCGCAAACATATAAACCCTGTTAATATTTCAGCATTTCGAATACCCGCAGCCGTAGCACTTCAGGCACCCCTCTTCGTGATGCAGGGGGCTTCGGCAATCGGGGCAGACACCGACCATATTGCCTCTTCGCTTGGAGCCGACAAGAACTTTCTCCTTCTTGTCTTTCTGCGGTGAGCCAGATTCAACTACCTGAACAAACGGCTTGGTCTTCAGCCGGTTTTCTAGGATCTTAGAAATCGCATCCGCACAAGAAAACACCCGACCACCTTTATCCCAGGAGGGAATCGGACAGCGAATCCCTTTCAGCTGTTCCTGAATCACATTGGGATCTACCCCTGAGCGCAAAGCCAAAGATACCAACCGTCCGATGGCCTCCAGCTGACTGGATGCGCATCCGCCGGTTTTTCCGATTTGAGTAAAAACTTCAAATGGGTTGCCGTTTTCATCATTATTGATAATCACATACAGATTCCCACAGCCGGTCAGAATTTTGGATGTTGTTCCGGTCATCACTTCCGGCCTGGGCCGCGGACCGCGTATCGCCTTCGGTTGCTCCTGGGCCTTATTCTGGGCTTCTTTTTTAGAAATATTTAAGACCTGTTCCTGACGACTGCCGTCGCGATAAACGGTGATACCCTTACAGCCAAGCTGATAGGAAAGCCGGTAAGCTTCCTCGACATCCTGTTCGCTGGCTTCGTTAGGAAAATTAATTGTTTTGGAAACCGCATTGTCGGTGTATTTCTGAAATGCTGCCTGCATCCGAATGTGCCACTCAGGAGCAATATGATGCGAGGTGATAAAGACTTTTTTAACATCATCGGGAATTTCTTCAATATCCTTGATATCCCCCTCTTCAGCGATCTTCTTCATCAATTCGGCCGAATAAAATCCGCGCTCTTTGGCAATCTGCTCAAAGACCGGATCGGTTTCTACCAGCCTGGTTTTATCCATTACATTGCGGTAATAACAAATGGAAAAAATCGGTTCGATCCCCGAAGAGCACGGCCCGGCGATAATGCTAATCGTTCCGGTGGGGGCAATCGTTGTCAGCGTTGCATTACGAAAGCGTCTTTTTTTGCCGCCTTTGGCATAAATGCTTTTTGAAAATGCCGGAAACACGCCTTTGGCTTTGGCCAGCTCCAGCGATTTTAAACGCGCTTCGGTTAAGATAAACGACATCACGTGCTCGGCCAAATCAACCGCTTCCTTCGTATCGTAAGGAATGCCCATCCGGGCTAACAGCGAAGACCAGCCCATCACACCCAAACCGATTTTGCGGGTCAGCTTGGTTTTATCTTCAATCTCTTGAATCGGATGCTTGTTGGCATCAATCACATTATCTAGAAAATGCACGGCCTTACGCACCGTGTCTTCCAGCTTGTCCCAGTCAAGATCATAACCTTTGTCGGTTTTCTTGATCATCCTCAGTAAATTAATGGATCCCAAATTACAACTTTCATAGGGAAGCAGAACCTGTTCCCCGCAAGGATTCGTAGCCTCATATTGACCAATCGCCGGAGTGGGATTAAACTCATTCATCTTGTCTATAAAAATCAATCCGGGTTCCCCATTTCGGTGGGCACTTTTAACAATCAGCTTGAAAACTTCGCGGGCGCTAATTCTCTTAATCACCTTTTTGGTATGCGGAGAAATCAGCTCATAATCTTCATCTTTTTCCAAAGCCTTCCAAAATTTCTCTGTCACAGCAACGGAGATGTTGAAATTGCTGATCTCTTTATCTTCCTGCTTGCAAGTGATAAACTCCAGGATATCGGGATGATCGATTCTTAAGATCCCCATATTAGCTCCCCGGCGGGTCCCGCCCTGCTTAACTGCTTGTGTTGCGCCGTCAAAAACTTTCATAAATGAAATCGGTCCAGATGCCACGCCGCCCGTGGCCTGAACAATACTGTTTTTCTCGCGCAGACGCGAAAAACTGAATCCGGTTCCCCCGCCGGTTTTATGGATAATGGCCGTCGCTTTAAGAGTTTCAAAAATGGAGGTCATAGAATCTTCGATCGGCAATACAAAACAAGCACTCAGCTGGCCCAAAGGACGGCCGGCATTCATCAGAGTCGGAGAATTAGGCATGAACTCGAGACTGGCAATCATGGAATAGAAATTGTCTTCCAGCCTGTTGATGTCTTTGGCTTCAGCTCCGTAATCTTCATCCACTGCGGCAATGGCTTTAGCCACCCGGCGAAACATTTGCTCAGGGCTTTCGATCACCTTGCCGGTTTCATCTTTTTTTAGATAGCGTCTTTCTAGAACCTTCATCGCATTGGCTGAAACCTTAAGACTCATGGACGGCCTCCTTCTCTTTTGGGTGTGTGGCATTTGTGTAAACGAAATTCTAGTACTATATATTGTGATTGTCAAGTAATTTTATACAACATATTGTGCTATCGACAAGAAATTAGCCCTTTGTCACACATCTGTCTCTATTTCAAAAGTATGCAATATTTATGATTTTTCTTGATCGCCCGCTGAAAATGAGCCATGTCGTCGGGCTGTGGCCCGGGAATCGAGGGGTGCAATTTCTTTACGCTCTTTATCGTAAACATTAACGACAGGAAGATGGGAAAAATATTTCTGGATTTGCCTTAATTCCCCCTCGAACAAAGGCCGGGAATTAGACGGACGCAAAGGTGTATTGAGTTGAATTTCATCGGCGCCAATCACGCCGATCATCTGCGCGATCTCTTTGGCATAATCTTTATTTTCCTGAATTAACATCACCTGCAGAGAAAGCTTCCCTTGAAATTTTTTGCGAAATTCTTTCAGACCCTCGATGATCCGGTTTAATTGAAGGGCGTGCACCGGCCGGTTCACGGAAAAAAGCAAATCTTGAGTGCAGGCATCCAGCTTGGCCATGCAGTGATCAATGCCCAGCAGATCCCCCTTGACCTCTTCTAAATGCATCAAAGAGGCATTGGTGATAACCGCGATTTTCTCTGAGCGGATGCTACGGATTTCCCGGATTATCTCACCGAGATTTTCGGCCAAGGTGGGCTCCCCGCGCGAAGAAAATGTCAAATAATCAATCTGTATATTCGGCAGGTGCTGAATTTCGTGAATGATCTTTTCCGTGGAAACAAAAACTTTTCGAACTTGCTGCGGCTTAGTCGTGCGGCCCAATTGACAATACAAACAGTCAAAGTTACAGACTTTCTCACCACAGGAGATCGGATCAATCCCTAAAGAAATACCGAGACGCCAGGAATACACTGGACCGAAAAGATACTGAAAAGAGGGAACTGTCACTGGTTTTCTTATTTTGCCGTGGCCCAGAGTCCGTGCAAATTACAAAACTCACGAGCCTTTAAATTCGTTTCTTTCTCATCAATCAGAAAGGTTGCCTCCGCCTTAGTGTCGCCTTCTTTGAAATCATAACGATACACTTGATCGCCGCAGAGCAATTCCACGCAAAGAATATAATGTTCACCGGTCATCGGATGAGGCTCGCTTCCGATCTTCACGGTCACCTGATTACCGTTTCTTTCGATCACCGGAACGTGTTTTTCCTTAGCGGCATCCACCGTATTGGGCTCAAGAGCCTTCATCACCTGACCGCAGCAGGAAATATCCGGTTTCCCGTTCCACAGCGACTCGACCACATTGCCGCACTTCTCGCATTTGTAAATTCTCTTTTTTTCAATCATAACTGCCTCCTCTTTTTGCTGGATTTTATTTCTATGATGCTTAAGATGTTATTATAAAAACTTCTCTTTCAATTAGTCAAATTTTATTTTATTCCCAGTTTCCTTAAAATTGCCATCATCGGACACCAGTTCGTAAAAGCAGACTGAAAAAGATTCACTCCCACAAAAAGTGTAAACAACAGCCAGCGCTCATCCACATAATAAGCCAGAACTACACTGATAATAATAAATGTTCCGGCGATCCCTCGCAGTATTTTTTCCATGTCCTTTTTCCTTTCTTATTGAGCAATTAAAAACTGTATCGCACCCGCACATACACATTCTTATTTTTCTTCATCTGGCCGAACTCGGTTAAATCGTCCTCGCCCCAGGGAATATTCGCCCCGCCGGTCAATGTCCACTGATCGGTCAGGTCATAAGATACGCTGGGGCGCACATACCCGTCACGATCCGATGGTGAGTAGAATGTAAATAAAGAAACGGTAACGGTCTGATTTTTGTAAAGCTTGGTAATTCGATTGGTCAAAAGATGACGGAACTCATCAAAGCGGAAATCCTGTGAAAGTAAATTCTCTTCATAATCATCATAGTTGAGCCGCTGTTCAAATAGATATTGGAATCCTATCCTCAGATCATTGCCTAAATCTTTGCTGTAACCGGCCATGGCCTTAAAAAACGAATTGGCAATAAGACGATCCGTCCCGCTGGAATCCTCGCGCGAATATTGATATCCAATCTCCGCATTGGCAATGCCGCCGGCAAGGGCCCCGCGCACGCTCGCCCCGTAAACATCCAGCCGCTCATAATATAATTTTCTGGCCGCCTCATCCTGATAACTGCGCGGTGATTTATCATATCCGCGAAAATAATAAAACGCCCCTTCGGTAGCGCCAAAATTCCGATAGATCCGAAGCGCATATTCATTATTCGACATCTGGAATGAAGGCGAAACCAGATGGCGGTCGGAATTAACCCCGGCGATCCCGCCTTGAAAACTGTCAAAAAACGACAATCGATCACCCTTGGCATGTGTATTGGGCGTAAAATAAGGAATCACCACAAAATCCAGATTAAAGGCTTCGGGATAAAAAGAAAATTTCAGCGCATCGGAGGGTTTTTTAAGATATTCGTCCTGGCGGCCGATAAAAAAAGACACATAGTCTTTAGGAAACATGTCGTTGATAAACAGATAATCACCGGTCCCCCAGGTCAGAATCTGCCGACCCAGCTTGGCATCCATGAAATCAAAAGGAGAAAACAAAATATTCATCTCGCGCAGTTCAAAATCAGTGGCCCCATCGAAATATCCATCCACGGTAAAATCGCCTTTGAAATTTAGAATCCCCCCTTTCTCTGCCAGCCAATTTTCTCCTTCGATAAAGTGGGTGAATTTCAACTGCAAACGTCCTTCCAGCATATTGAAATCATCACGCTTGGTCTTGTCATCGCTGACCTTCACGCCATACGCCCCTTCAACAAACCCGTGAAACCGCGGCAGCTGGCCATAGGCCTTGGCCTGAAAGAAAAAAGCAAATAGAAATAAAATAATGATTTTCAATTTCATCGACACCATCTTATCTGATCCATTTCGCTGGCGGCCGCCTCAGATATCTCTCCTGAAAGAGTTTGTCCTCTAAACCCACATCATAATCAATCTGCGAAAATTCCATCACCGTGTGCCCCTCGCGCAGTTGATCCGTGACTTTAGACTTAACCACCGTCGGATATCCTTCGATTTCTTTCACCTCAAGCGCCTCAATAGTCCGAATCAACTCATCCTGATCATTATAGTATTCGGCCTTCATGGGCATGAAGTTGTCTTTGTCAACCCAGACAAAATAGTAGGCAAACTCGACATTTTTTTTGTCTTTGGGAATATTCTTTAGTTGATAGCTTGTATCGGTTTCTTCAACCAGTTCATGCGTATCAGCTTCGGGGGAGCGGCCCGAAACATCCTCATATACAAAATGAGAGCCGACAAAACTCGAGCGTTTATCGCTGGCCGCAATACGCCGCACCAAATCCAAAGCGGGCAGATAAAGCCAGCGGTCATCATCCTGACCGATATGTTTCCAGACCATATACACCATTCGAGCTACATCAGCGGGTTGATGGAAATAAACATAAAACTTCTGTTTACCTCCTCGCTCAACATTCATTCGAAGAATGGCAAACTCCCGGTTTCTCTGGCGGCCTCGCGAATCGGTGATCGTCATAGCCACCTGACTGCTTCCGTCTTGGCCCGCATAGTAAGAAACCAGGTTAGCCTTCTCAACAATTTCATCCGCACTGAGAGCCCAGGCATTTGGAGAAAGGAAAAGCAGTGCGCATAAACCCAAAATCATATAATTAATCTTCATTGTCTCCTCCTTGCGTTAAGCATTTTTTTCGTTTTGAAGCAAAATGACACAGGGCACTGAAAACAACAATCACCGCGATTGTCGAATAAGTCGTCCAGCTCCAATGCGCGGTCGTATAACCTAATAAAACATAAGCCACCGCCGTGGCCACAAAGAGCCCGATCAGAATACAGTGTCCGCAACGGCACCCCAACGCCTTTTTAGAAATATCAAAGACCATTTTGGGATTCACGGAAATAATCGCCGGTAAAATAAATAGAGTTGCCACCGACGAGACAGCCATGATCATAAACATAAAAAAACCGACGGTTTTATACGGCATTAAGGGCGCGGCCAAAAGCGGAAGAAATCCAATTGCCACGACCAAGGCGTTTCGTAAAATAGCCCGTCCGGGACCGGTGAACATCTCTGTGGCGGTGTCTTCCCAGCTTCCTTTCTGCTGGTGGATCTCAATGGAACGCTGAATAAAATGAATCGCAAAATCAATGGAAAGCCCCAGAGTCAGAGCCGACAAGACGGCTACCGGCATATCATAATCTTTGCCAAGAAATCCCAATAAACTGTAAATAAAAAGAATCGTCACGGTCAAAGGGACCATCGAAATCAAGGCCTTGATCGGGGATCGGAATAAAAACAGCATCATAAAAAGCACAATCACAAAACTCCCCAGAAAATTCTTGAGCATCCCTTTCACCATATTGTCCTGCCAGACCACATTGATATAGGTCAATCCGGCCCAATCGTACTTTATTTTGAAAGGCGGTTTGTTTTCCTCTATATAGCGATCGACAAAACGACTCACGCGATCCATATCCCTGTTGTCACCGCTTTTAAGCTGCAACCAGATATTGAGCTTGGAATAATCGGGTGTAGTAAAATGCCACAGATCATCGGGCTGATGGGAATTTTCAAAGGAGATCAGGCATTGGGCCACGGCCGCCTTCGAATCGGGAATCACGCTATTCTTTCTATCTCCGCCTAGCAATTCATAATACACTTTTTTAACGATATCGGTTAACGTCATGGACTTGCCGGCCAGACCTTCCTGGCGCAGCGCTTTTTGAAGATCCTCAACATATTTCAACATCTGGGGTCTGATAAAAACCTCGGCCTCTTTGTCTTTCGCTTCCATCACCAAATAGGCCTGATAGGTCCCGGCGAAATGATGATTCAGCACGCGGTCGGCCACCCGGATCGGATGCCCGGGAGTAAACCAGCGAACCGGATTATCATTCACCCGAATTTGGCTGATGCCATAAAAAGACAAAATCATAATGATCATGCTGATCGCAAGGACAGGCTTGGTCTTTGTGACTGTGATTCTTTTTGTGGTCTTAAGAATACGATCCATGAACGTGGATTTCTCCGTGTTTTCTTTTTTCCCGAAATGATGAAAGATTCTCTCAGGAAGCAACATCACATATGCTGGAATGAGAGTAATCGTTAGAATCCAGGCTAAAAGAATCCCAATCGCCACAAAGACGCCAAAAACCTGCACCGGAGGAATGGGTGAAAAAGAAAGCGAGAAAAATCCGGCAGCCGATGTCAGGGAAGTAAAAAGCATGGGCGAAAACAGTTCCTCGATCACATGGACCATTGTCTTTCGGCGGTCACTGATTTGTTTGTATTTATCGAAAAACTCGCTGAGAATATGAACCGAATCCAAAACCGCAATCGGCATCAGGAAAATGGGGATCATGGAACTCATAATATGAACAGGGAACCCGAATCCGATCAGAAGACCCATTGTGATCAAAACCGTAGCTACCGCCACAATCATAGGAGCGGTAATCAGGGCCGCCGAACGGAAAAAAATCCACATGAGAAGAAAGATAACCAGACCCGCCAAGGGGGCGGATATCGCCATCTGCTTAAACATCTCCACGCCAAATTGGTCCTCGGCCACGGGTAAGCCGGTGATATGATATTCGCTCTCCTTTGAATAATTGGACACAATGTCTCTGATTTTCTCGGCAATCTCATAGCTTAAATCTTTTTTCTCGATAGGAATATAAAGCGCCAGCGCCCGCCCGTCATGGCTGACGACGGTTCCCTCAAAGATGGGATGATCGCGGGCTTCATCGCGAATTCTCAAAGCCTCATCGGCCGTTTGAGGTGGTTCATCCATCAGCCAATTGAATTTGACGGCCCCCATACCGGCCTGCTCGATATTATCTTTGGTCGATGGAGCAATGATTTGCTGGCTAATCACACCATCGATCTTTTTAATTTCTTCTGTGATTTCATAAACATGACCCAGGGTCTGGACATTAAAAACCCCCAACGGATGCTTCCGGTTGACAATCCCCACCACAATCAAATCGTAAAGTTCGAATTCTTCTTTAACTTCATGGTGAAAAACACGCACGGTCGCATCATCCGGAAGCATGTTCTCCGGATCAGTATCAACCTTGATTTTGGGATATTGAAAGGCAGCCAGAACCACACACAAAACAGTCAGCCCCATAACAATCTTCGGATACTTTAGAGCCAATTCTGTCAAACGTCGGATCATTGTTCTCTTCTCCTTTTTTTATTTCTTTTTCCGGCAGCAATCTTCGACACAACGAAGCAACTTCAAGACATCTCTATTCTCTAAATAGTAATGCCGAATATTCCCCTCCTTTTGGCTGGCCACAATCCGGCAGGATTTCAGTTCTTTAAGATGTTGCGATGTCATTGATTGACCGGCGCCGATTCTTTTTTGAATTTCCGTCACCGTCAGCAATGGCTCCTGTTTAAGCTGTCTGAGGATCTCAAGCCGCAGAGGATGGGCGACCGCCTTAAGCATAATAGAGGCCGTTTCCAGTTGAGAAGTGGATAAAATTTTGGTTTTCATATATTAGTATATTAGCATATTCTAATCTTATGTCAATATTTTTCCCGGCCTCTTTAGTTCTACTCTTTCCATCAGGAAATGGACCTCTGGTGATTCCAGCATGCGGAAATAAAAAGAGAAAGAAAACCTTTCGATAGGGCACCCCGGCTGAAGTGGCGGTCTTTTTATTTGAGTTGATCCGCCAGCGCGCCCACCTCTTCCAGCATTTTTTTGCGGTCCTCATCACTTGAGGAAGAAACGGATGAAAAATATTTATGGCCGATCGGCTCAATGCCGGCAAAGGGAAGCGTGATCTTATCCCAGATCAAATCCATGGATTTAAATAGTTCGTTTTTCTGATATACATCCTCGGGAGCGTCAATCGTGTTGATCGTAAACACTTTCTTGTCTGTCAAAAGCGCCTTGGCTCCGCTTTCGCCTTCGGTATAGGCAAAGCCGTCACACAAAACACGATCCAGGTAGCCTTTAAGAATAGCCGGAGGCCCGCCCCACCAAATGGGGTAGATAAAAGTAATGATATTGGCCCATTTGATTTCGGTATGCTCATTTTGAACACCAACGGCATAGAGACTCTTTTTTGTGGCTTCCATTTCTTCCTGGGTCATCGTGGGGCTAAACTTCAGTTTATAAAGATCGCGTATTTTTACTTCATTCTCCTTTTCTTCCAAAGAATTTTTCAAAGCTTCAACAATCGCGTGATTAAAGCTTTCCGGATTGGGATGGGCGTAAACAATCAAATGGTTCATGATACTCCTTTCTCTGTTCCCGTTCTCGGTTTTTGTTGTTGATTCCTTTATTGATTCTCTTCGACTGTCCGGACAATGGGAATTCCGTTAGTGCCTGAAGGAATATAAACCGTCGTATGGTTCGGACTGTCGGCCATTTTTATCTGGGCCTGAATCGCCTCATGCTGCAAATAAGACGGTGTCAGCGTTTTATTGATGATCTCCTGCGCTTTAGAAATCCCTTCGGCCTCGACAATCCGTCGTTCGGCCTCTTTACGTTCTTTCAAAAGGACGAATTTCATTTGCTCGGCTTCCTGTTCAGCTTTCAATTTGACCTCGATCGCCTGGGCTACTGTGTGGGGAAGTTCTACGGAACGCAGTAAAGCTTTCTCCAGGATGATTCCCCGCTCGCTTAAAAGCTCCTCCAAATTGGTTGTAATTTTCTCGGCAACCTCTGTCCGGCCTGAAGTATAAAGCGCTTTGGCTTCATAATCAACCGTTGCGCCCCGCGCGGCCGAACGAAACTGCGGAACAATCACAATATTGCGGTATCCCAAACCCACCGTGCTGTAAATATTGCTCGCCTCTTTGGGATTCAAGCGGTAGAGGATCGAGACATCCAGCTTGATCGAAAGGCCCTCTTTGGAAGGAACCACCATGACTTCTTTGATCTCTTCGGTTTTAACGTTCATGATCGCTAATTTGGCAAAAGGAAAGACGAAATTGAGTCCTGATTTTCTCTCTTGGGGTGAGACCTGACCGAAAATATCAACCACCCCGACCGTCCCGGCCGGCACAATCCGAATAAAACTCGATAAAATTAAAACGATTCCAACTAAAACAGCGATACCGCCGGCCGCCTTTTGCCCTTTGGTATTAAAATCCGGATGCTTCCTGCCGCCAAAAGCCATGGCTAAGCCGACTATCATCACAATCATACCCCAGATAAGGTTCATATACATGATTTTTCCTCCTTGCAGTTAAACGGTTGTGGCTTGATGTTCTTGTTTGTTGCAATTCTTGTTTTCCGCCGGACATTTACCGTTCCAGCAATATAAACACAATTTCTCTTTGGGAAGACCAATCGCCTTCACCATATCATCAATGGTTTGATAACGCAAAGTCGTTACATTCAAATCCTGGCGGATCCATTCGACTATTTTTTTGTATTGGTCCTTTTCCGGGTCGAGATAACCGGAAATATCCTCGATATCTTCTCCTTCTAAAGCCCGGATCGCCTTGCGGGCGGCCAGCTCGCTGATACTTCTGGTCGATAAACAAAACCGGCAGGGAAACATCAAAGGCGGACAGGCAGGACGAACATGGATCTCCTTAGCGCCGCGCTCCCACAACTTGTTAACCGTAAAATTCTTCAATTGAGTCCCGCGGACAATCGAATCTTCGCAGACCACAATGCTATTGCCCTTGATGATATCCTCAATGGGAATCAATTTCATGGTAGCCACCAGATCACGAGTCTCCTGCGACGGCGGCGTGTAGCTGCGTCCGTAACCGGGCGTGTATTTGACCAGCGGCCGACGGTAAGGTTTTTGAGATTGCTGCGCGTATCCAATCGCATGCGCCACCCCTGAGTCGGGAACACCGGAGACAACATCAATATCAATATCGTCATCTTTCTTGGCCAGGGCCCGGCCACATCGCTCCCGAACAGTTTCCACATTGATTCCTTCATAGACAGATGCCGGAAAACCTGCATATATCCAAAGAAAAGCGCAGATTTGCTGGCAGCCGTCTCCCGGTCTCTGCTGAGCCATTCCCTGTTCGTTTAACAAAACAATTTCACCGGGCTGTAAAAATTTCTTCACTTTAAAGTGCAGATTTTCAAAAGCATTGGTTTCCGATGTCACCGCCCACTCGTCACTCTTCTGCCCGATAACAAGCGGCGTGTACCCCCGCCGATCCCTTGCCGCATAAATGCCATCGTGATTAAGGACGAGAAGCGAACAGGAGCCCTCGATAACATCGAACATTTTCTCAATTCCATCAACGAGAGTCTCGCCCCGGCTAATCAGCTTGGCGATCAACTCCGGAACATTGACGTCATACTTGCTGATTTCACTGAAAGACAACCCGTCATGGAATAAGGCCTCTTTAAGAGCCTGTTTATTTTCGATCAACCCGGTCGTCACAATGCAAAACGGGCCAAACTTGGAATCCAGATAAATCGGCTGCTCATCGCAGTCGCTGATTACGCCAATTCCTTTAGGGCCTTCCATCTGGTGATAATCATCATAAAATTTCGACTTAAACTGCGTCTGGCCGATATTATGGATCCGACGATCGAATTCCTTGCCCAAGACAGCCAGACCGCCATATTCGGTTCCGAGATGCGAATGGTAATCGGTCCCGTACATCAATGTCTTGGCACAATTCTCTCGGGCAACTAATCCAAATACACCGCTCATAAAATTTCCTTTCTGATTAAAATCATTAGACTCTCAAATATTTTCTAGAGAGTCCGATAATAAATAAAGGAATAATGAATATTCCGCAAAAGGCCTCGATCATGGCAACCGCCTTGTTCAACCCGCAGGGAACAATGTCTCCATAACCAAGCGTTGTAAATGTCACCGCGCTGTAATAAAGAGACTGAAAGAATCCGGGACAAACACAACCGTTACCGTCGTTTAAAAGGCCGGTGGCATAGAGGGCCGCCGCCGCCACAACAATTCCTGCGGCGGCCAAGATTGTTCTCTCCGGACGCTCCCCGTAACCCCATATCATGCTGGAAAGGCTCAATAGAATCCATGCCCCAAAGGCCTTCACCAAATTCAGCCACCCTTCCTCTAGCCGGCTTCCGACAATAGCATTGATTTTTTGAGGACAAAAAATCCGGCAGGTCAGAAATATCCGGGTGCATTCTTTGGAATGATAAAAACTTTTCGAAAAATGCAAAAATTCTCCGTCTCTTTCATAATTGATAGCTGCCTGACGGTACAAAAGTCCGGCATATTCATAGTCACCGGCCTTGATCGCCTGACACGCCGCGCTTTCATAAGATTGGGCCGCATTGAAAAATGTCTTCTCTCCGCATTTTTGGCTCCAGCAGCTGGCGGCCGAAGCAAAACACAAAGACGCCTGCTTGGGATTGTTCTCAAACCGATAAAGCCGACCGGCCCTCTGGAATAAACGAAAAGCCTCCGAAAGGTTTTCTTCGACTAAAAACCGGTGAGCCTCTTTCTCTATTGTCCCCGCATCAGAGGAATGAGTCATGGGCCTTATTTTTCAAAAACGCCGAACATTTCCAGCTTCTTTTTGAGTTCCTTGATTTTCTTGTTTTTCTCCGCCAACAGGGCTTGCTGATCCAGCTGGAGCTTCATGTTGCGCTCGCGCAACTCTTCGGCTTTTTGGCGGCACTCTTTGATATTCATCTCCTCGATGGGTTTGGCTGGCGCAATTTTCTGCGCTCTTGAACATCCGCCAAGACTGATAAGTCCTGCCAATAGCAAAAAACTAATTTTCATCACAATTCCCCTTTATTTAGTACCATGTTTTTCTTTTTTCTCCGAAAACTTCAACCAATCTCTTACTTTGCTTGAAATAATAACAGCGCGGCGGCTGGGGTGTTCCTGTCTGATCGCGATAATCCACATTCAGATACTGCTTACCCGCCTCATCCCACATGACAACTATATCATCTTTTTTTGAAACCCAGATTTCAGTAGCGGAATTTCGATCTTTCTTCTTATCGCCGCAGTGAAAAATCATAACAATTTTCTTTTCATCGTCTCTTTCGATGATTCTTTGATCCGTTACCGTAACCTGCTCGAACAATGTTTTCCCGTATTTTTTATCGTAGACCTTCACATTATCTTCCTTAAGGATTTCTTTCTCCTCCCTATATAGCGAGGCGTTTCCTTTTTTTGAAAAAATTTTTATGAGAATAAGGCAAAGAACAATGGGTGAGATGACACTGGCCAATAAAAGAAGAACCGATGTCATATTGAAAATCTGCTGTTGCACGTTGATCCTTTCGTATAAATTGAAATTCGCGGATCTTTATAGAGGGCTTTAACCGCCCTTTCTTACGGGCAGCACAGAGAAAATCTTACAGAGAAACAGACCCTTTGTCAATTAAAAGCTTGGCCGGATCGATAACTTTTTGTCCCAAATATTGAATTCGTCTTTATGTGGAAGTACAATAGAAGAAAGGGGGTGCGATGCGTAAAAATTATACGCTCTTCATTCTGCTAATCACGCTGTGTGGTTTTGTTTTCTTGCAGTATTTTAAAGCGCCCGCTTTAAAACAGCAAAGCGATATCGAGCAAGAACTCAGCCGCATGCTTTCCGGCAACCAACGAATTGAGAGAGTCCAAGCCGCCCGCAGTTATTATAAAATTTTTGATTCCTCTTCTTCTCAAGCACCAGAACCTTCGGCTTATGCCTTTCTCACATCAGAACTCGCTAAACATATCATCGGCTATACCGGAGCGATCGAGATGCTGGTCGTGACAGACCCTCAGCTAAATGTCACCCGTATTCGCGTCCTCTCCCATCAGGAGACACCCGGTTATATGGATGATCTGCAGGGCTATGTCAATCGACTCGTCGATCAAGGCGTCAATCCATTAAGCCGTTTAGGAGAAGATGTTGACGGCATCAGCGGAGCCACCGTCACTTCGCAGGCCGTCTTAAATACGCTGAAAGAAAGCCTCATCGCGCTCAGTGTCCAGATCGGAAGTTTCCAGGGAGAATTCATTAATGATCAGAAAAATGCATGGCCTGTGGACCAGATCTTTTTTCCTCTTATTCTTTTTGTGGTTGCTTTTATCGCCAGCTTTTTGAAAAATAAGTGGCTGCGCTGGATAGCCATTATAGCCGGCCTCTTTTACTTCGGTTTCCTGACCCAAACCATGTTTTCGATTATTCACGTGGCCAATTTGACCATGCGAAAAGGACCTTCCCTGGCCGTGTTTCCTCTTATTTTTATGATTATCGGTTTAGCGCTCTTAAGCGTCCTTTTCTATCGTAATATTTACTGTCGATCCTTATGTCCCTTCGGGGGTATCCAGGAAATAACCTGGTCGTTCGCAAGAAAAATCAAAATCAAACGCCTGCAACCGACTAGTAAAATAGATTTTTTAAGAAATATCCGCTTTCTTGTTCTTTTTGCCAGTTTGCTGATCGCCTTTATCCTCGGCAATACTCAGGCGATTATTTTTGAACCTTACGTGCTTCTTTTTGGATCCCGATTGACCTGGCTGGGTCTTTTATTTTTGGGCCTGCTTATTCTCATTTCCTTATTTAAATACCGTTTTTGGTGCTGTTATTTTTGTCCGGTGGGAGCGTTGTGTTCAATCATCGGAGGGATTAAACAGCGGAAGAAAAATACCGTTCAATCAAGAGACTGTCTCGATGAATAAACAGGATAAAATATTCATTCTTCTTATCTTCTTTGTCTGTGCGCTTCTGGGAGCCTTGATTCACCAAAACCTCAGACAGACGGAACAAAATGAGTCTATATATCAGAAAGTTTCTGCGCAAATTCCGAAACCTGCCGATCGGGTGGACAAAATAAAAGAAAAATTATCTGAAGCCGGCCTGAAACTCCATCCGGCCCGCTATTTTAAAAACATCAGCCCATGAGTATGGTGGAATGCCAATTATGTCCTAAACACTGCCGTTTAACCAACGGCGCACGCGGCGACTGCCGCGTGCGCCTCAATATCGACGGAAAACTTTACAGTCTTGTTTACGGCAAACCCTGCGCGGTGCATATAGATCCGATCGAGAAGAAACCTCTTTATCATGTTCTTCCGGCAACCAGCGCTTTTTCGATTGCCACCGCCGGATGTAACGGTCACTGCAAATTCTGCCAGAACTGGCAGATCTCTCAAAGACCTCCGGAAGAGACACACAATTTTGATCTTCCCCCCGGGGATGTTGTGCGGCAGGCCAAAGCGAATCAATGCCGCAGTATCGCTTATACCTATACAGACCCGATCATCTTTTATGAATACACCTATGATACTTCGAAGATCGCCAAAGAAGCCGGACTTTACAATGTCCTGGTGACAGCCGGTTCAATCGAAGAAAAACCTCTCATCGAGCTCTGCTCGGTAACCCATGCGGTCAATGTCGATTTGAAATCAATCCGTGAAGATTACTACCGGGACATCTGTGATTTGAAACTTCGCCCGGTCCAGGAAGCTATCCTAACGATGAAGAAGCAAGGCCTGTGGATCGAACTCACCAATCTGGTTATCCCCACGCTCAATGACAGCGAGAAAGATATCGGGGATTTATGCCGCTGGGTCAAAGCCAACTGCGGGACGGAAACGCCGCTTCACTTTTCCCGCTTCTGGCCGGTCTACCAGCTGAGAAATATTCCGCCAACCCCGGTTGCGACTCTCAATCGGGCTTATGATATCGCTAAAAGTCAGGGCATTCATTTTGTTTATGTTGGTAATGTTTCCGGCCATCCGGGCAATCACACCTATTGCCCGCAGTGCGGAAAAATTATCATCCGCCGGCAGGGTTACCGAATTATGGAAAACCATATTACCCAGGGCCGCTGCGGATTCTGCCAAAACAATATTCCGGGCCTGTGGCCCTAAGGATTTAAAGGAGGAAAAATCAAATGCAGGATTCAAGAATCAATCGACGGGATTTCTTAAAAAGAGTAAGCTTCTTTCTTTCTCTGCTTATTGTCGCGCGATTGCCGTCTTTCTTTCGTGTCTTTCAAGCACCAAACAATCAGAGACGACGAAAAGAAGCCCGTTTCTACAAACGCTCCGGTGATCTGGCCGGATAAGGCATCACCGCCAAAAGCAGATAGACAGACAGATTGATCGCCGCCGCCAGCAGGCAAACCCGGATAATCCCTAAGATCGGAATTAAAATCACCGCTGTCAGCAAAGCCCCAAGGGTCGCTCCCCAGGTATCCAGGGCATACAGCCTACCGGCCGCATCGGCTCTTCTGCGACTTCTCTTTTCATTCTGATGCGAGCAAATAAAAGTCGCCAAAGGATATTGACAGCCCCCGATCAAGCCGGCGATAACAGGCAAAAAAGCGAACACTCCCGAAAGCAAAAAGACATTCCGGCTGACCGTTATATCATGAAAAAGCAAATAGACAGACGGTAAAATCAAAGGATAAAAACAAATAGCGGCCTGCAAGAATTTATAATATCGGAAAATCTGCGCCGATTTTCTTGCGATCAGACGCTCAGCCAGAAACCCGCCCATCACCAGCCCCACCATAAAGGACGCCATGATCAAACCGATCCGATAGTAAGCAAATCCATAAAGACTTTGAAAAGCAAAAATCACGATAATCTGAAAAATGATTTCTGAAAATCCGGTTGTTAAAATCGAAGTGGACACGGCCAGCGTGGGCCACTTGGTCCGAGTGCAAAATCCATAGACAAAAAGCGCCAGAGGAATCAACAGCAAAAGTCCAAGATTAAGAAAACGAAAATGATCGAGAAAGCTGCTGAAGGAAGACCCCAACCGCCGGGAAGATAACAGCATCCCCTCCAAATAGGTGCGCGGATGTAAATCCGTATTGAGCACGCCTCTGCCTTTAAGAATCGCACGGATTTGCCGCAGGCGGTTCTCGCTCATCTTAAAAGGCAGATAGGCAGCATTGACATATTGAGTGTTGATCTCTCTTTGCTTGAGACGATCAATAAAAACAGCGGGATCATCTCTAAGAACATCTGCAGAGGAAGAGGCAATAAAATAATGGGTATCTCCGGGAATCGAGATCACCTGCGCAAAAACAGATCGCAGGGTAGCATGAATAGAACGCAGAAACCGTCGGGTCTCGGTATTGAGATAATTCTCGGATGAGGAAACCCCCAAGGAGATCATTCCTTGAGGCTCAAGAAGACGGGCCGCTTCCCGAAAAAACTCCCGCGTATAATATCTGTTGACCAAAGCAGTCTGCGGATCGGAAAGATTGACAATGATCACATCATAACGCTTCTGCGTCTGCTTCACGAAAAGGCGCGCGTCCATGGTTTTGATCTGAACCCGCTTGTCTTTAAGCGGCCGGACCATACCTTTCGGGAAATGGTTGAAAGCCATTTGAATCACCTTTGGATCCAGCTCGATATAGTCAAGTCGCTGGATCGGATGTTTGAGGATTTGTTCGACTGCACCGGTTAATCCGCCTCCGATCAAAAGAACTTCTCTGGGCTGAGGATGAGACAAAAGCGCGTAATGAACGCTCTCTTCGGCGGAGAGTTCATCGCCGGTAGAGCTCACATGCCTGCCGTTTTCATAGAGACTGTACTGCCCATTTTCTTTTGTTAATACAATATTGCCATAGATGGAATCTTGAACCTCCACAACAGAGAGCGGCTCCCACTGTTTTTTGCGCAGCCAGTCATCCAGAGTCTTAAGAGCGCCGCTTATTAGTAAAGCAATCAAAACAATGCTTAAGAAAACTATTCCCCAAAGCAAAACTCGCCTGGAGTGGTTTAAAGCAATCAGAAATCCGCTATTGATCACCGTCAGAAGAAAAACAATTTCAAGAGTCGAAAACAAATGAATCAAAAGAAAGGAAAAAACAAGCCCGCCCACCGCCGCCCCTTTGGCTTCCCAGCGATAGATCCGGCCGATAGAGGCCGCATCTTTTCTTTTGATCTTCAGAGAATAATAACAAAGAAAGGCAAATACAGATCCCAGGATCAAAGTCAGCGGACAAAGCAAAATAAACGAAGTAAGCCCCATGGAAATTAAGCCCATGGTCTGCGTGATATTGACGCCAACTAAACGCGGAAGAAAACGCACGATCGCGATCATCATCGGCAACAAACAGCAAATGCCGGCAGAAAAAAGCAAAAATAAAACGCTCGCTTTACGCTGGTCTTCTTGCAATCTTGGCAAAAGGCGGCTGGTGAGAAAACTCCCTGTGCCCACCCAAAAGAGCCAGCTTGAGAGAATCAGCGCATAAGCCAGCTCATTGCCATAGAAAACAATGATCAGCTCGCGCATAAAAACAATCTGGCTGACCATGGACGTAAAACCCAAAAGATAGGCAATGGATCCCGGCTTGATTTGAAGAGACCACGCGTTTCTCATACATTTTGTTTTAACAGAAATAAGTTAAGGAGGCAAGAAAACAGATGAAGGGATCACCTGGGCACATGGCCGGACACCCAGATGAGCACGCAAGCGCCGGAGAAAATCAGAAAACTCAGGCTGTAGATCGCAAAGACCACATTAAGAGAAACCGCTTCTCTCTTTTTCTGAATTTCTCTGCTGATCATATACAACACAATCGGCACATAAGACACCGCCAAAGAACAGGCCGCCACAATGCCTAAAGCAAAAAGCAACTGAGTTATTTCAATCACCAGGCCGCGTTCTTTGAGCCACAGATACGCGTAAATAAACGAAAAGTTCATGATCGCAAAACCATAAACATAAAAAATGACCCGCAGGCGGTCAATATCATGCTTGTACCGTCTCCGATAAAGATGAGGCTGCTTGATAATAAAGGTGAAGGCCACAGGAATATAAGTCAAAATCGCGATCCAAAACAAAATGATGGAAAAGCTAGAAAAAACATCTAGCGGCTTAAAATGCGTATTTTGCTCAATAAGAAAATTGACCAAATATGTTGCGGCAGAAATCGAAAGACAGACCAGATAAATCACTCCGATTGTTTGAAGTAAAGATTTCTCGACTTTCCGCAAATAGGGTTCCCGGCGGATAATAAAAACATTTTCGGAATAATCATCTTCGTTGGGCTGATTTTCCCTTTTGGATTCCTCGATGATGACATAAATCACGCTGGGAATAAAAGCAAGGATTGCCGCCCAGAACGGGATCAGACAGGCAGCCTTCAGGAGAGTAAAAATCGTGGACATTTTCAGGAATTTTTCCGTGGGTAATTAACCCAAAATCTCGCTGATTTTACGCAAAAGCTCCAGGCCTTCGGGAGTCATAATCACTTGCGTCGTATTTTTCTTTTGATCTCTTTTAATCTGAGCAATATCGCTGTAGATAATCACCGGGGTTTCGGCCATGCCATCGATAGCCCGGATACTTTCGATTAATTGATCAGTCCCGATTCCGCACAAAACATATTTGGCTATAATGAGATCCGGAGAATACTCTTTCGCTTTCTTCAGGCAGTCACCAGCCGAACAAACAACCTCGCTGTCGATGCCTCTTTTATGCAGTAATTCCTGCAGTTCGAGATAAACAGGCACCTCACTCTCAACAAACAGAATTTTCTTGGTCTTGCCATTCTTTTTTCTTTCTTTATCCTTTAAATCCAAGACGCCTTCCGATTTAGAAGCCATTTCCGCATCAAGAACTTTCTCCACATAATCGGGGATATCGTCATTGACAACAATTTCTCCATCCTTTTTATCGGAACGGCCCGGCTTTTTACGCGTAACCGCCTGAGGAGATGCGTCCTCTGTGCCTAAAGCGTTTTTGACTTTCTCCACCAGTTCTTTGCCTGTAACCGGCTTTTCCAAGAAGTCATCCACATGCATTAGCTCAAAATAATCCCTCATTTTCGCCCGAGCGGTAAGAACCAGAAAGGGAATATCGCGGCCGAAGTCCTGCTTGCGCAGTTCTTTATAAAGCTGGTTACCGTCCATTTTGGGCATCACCACATCGGAAATGATCAAATCGGGCTTGATTTCTCGGGCCATTTGAAGGGCCTGTTCACCGTCGGCGGCCGCGTGGACCTCATATCCGGCCGCTTCCAGTTTCTCTGAAAGCAAAATCCGTAAGTCCTCTTCATCTTCGGCTAATAATATTTTCTTCTTCACGACTCACCTTCACGCTGCTTCGCTGGACTGCCGATTGAATATTTTCTCAACCAGATCAACAAGGGCTCTTTGGCCAAATGGTTTAGGCAGATAATATTTTACACCGTAAACATCGGCCAGAGAAGGATAAAGTTTTGACTCCTTGATATCCTGGTCTCTTTCTTCAAATGTCTGGCCCTTTTTCCAGCTGGGAGCCAAATGGACATCGCCCAAACCGCTAATAATAATAACAGGAATATTTTTGGTATTCGCATTCTCCTGCATTTTTTTAAGCAGATAATCCCCTTTCATTTCCGGCATGACCAGATCCAAAAGAACCAAATCCGGATGATCCTCTTGAATTTTTCTCAAGCCCGTCTTTCCGTCACCAACCCATCTCACCTGATAAAGATCGGTCTGCTCTAAAACCTCTTTGATCAGTTCGCACAATTCTTGCTCGTCGTCAATAATCAAAATTTCTTTTTTCTTCTGCATAAGCTAATCCTCATCCTCCTCTTTATTTTTTATTAAAGGTAAGGAAATAATAAATTCCGTACCCTGACCCTCCTCGCTTTCAACGGTAATAGCCCCTTTGTGTTTCTCAACAAGCATATAAACAATGCTGAGTCCCAGCCCGGTGCCTTTGCCTTGCTCTTTGGTCGTAAAAAAAGGCTCAAATATTTGATTGACAATACCTTTGGGAATGCCGGGACCGCTGTCTTTGATGCGGATGTAAACCTGATCATTTTTATCCGAATCGCCTGCTTTCTCAACATTCACCCAGATCTTTCCATTCTTATCCAAGACATCGATGGCATTGGTGATGATATTTAAAAAGATATGCTGTAATAATACCTGATCGCCCTCTACCGACAAACCCGGATCGGCCTCTTTAGACTTGATCTCGATGCCTTTGAGTTTGGCGGCTTGAAGAGAAAACTCAATGGCCTTGCTTAATGGTTGGCTAAGCCGCACCGGCTGCATTTGCATATTGCTGAAGCGGGAAAAATTCAGCAAATCCACAATGACCCTATTGGCTCTCTGGGCTGATTCTTTGATCATGGAAACCCGTTTGACCAAAGACGGATCCATCTTTCTCGTTTTTGCCTCCAGAGACTCCGCGCTTAAGAGAATCACCGAAAGCGGATTCTTGATTTCATGCGCCACACCTGCCGAGAGATGGCCGACGGCGGCCATTTTCTCAGACTGAAGCAACTGATTCTGCACTTCCTTAAGCTCATTATGAGCTCTATTGAGATCATAAAGCATATTCTTAAGCGCTGCCTCATTTATTTGCAAGTCTTGATTAAGATTTTTGAGATCATTCTCTGCCTTTTTTCGTGATTTGATTTCTTGGTTCAAGCGCTCCAGTGAGATCGCGCTCTCCTTGATCCTTTGGGTCATCGTATTAAAGGTATCAGCCAGAAGACGCACTTCCCCGCCGGCTTTCACGCAAACAGGGCAATCGAACCGGCCTTGACCGAATTCTTCTGCCGCTTTATTTAAAGTTAACAAGGGACGTGAGACGGATTGTGAAATCAATAATCCAAGGAAAACCGCAACTACCATAATCATCAAAGTGGCCATAAATAAATGCTTTTCCAGCTTATTAAGGGAAGCAAAAACTTCTTGAGCATCATATTCCACAATCAAAGTCCAGCCCAGCTGATCTGCTATCTCTGAATTCTCCGGCTGCGCCCGCACAATGAGCCGGACATTATTGAGGCTTTCGTCCTCAACGATCAGAAAGTCTCCGGACCCGTTTTCGGACCAAAGACTGCTCAGCTGATTAAGCCCGGCAGAATAGTCTTCTAAAAATCGAAAATCTTCCGTCGAATAGATGAGTTTATCATTTCGCGTAAGAAGTTTTAAAACGGTTGATTGAGAACTGGATAACTGCTCCGCCTCCCTCAATGCGAAAGCAATCTCCTCAAAATTCAATATCGATTTAACCACCCCGATAAAATTTTCTCCCTCATCAAAGAGAGCGACGGAAATTGCAAGACCATAAATACCGCTGCTTTCATCATAATGAATATCTTCGATCGAAAAACCCTGCTTTTTGGCTTCCTGCCACCAGGATTCATCGGCCTGATAATAGTCGCTTGTTTCTCCAGAAAAAGCAATAAGAGTGCCATATCTATTGGTCAGAAAGATCTCCCCAAAAACGGGATACCCGTACTTTTGCTGATAGTCTTCAACAACCTTCTTTAGCTCTTCGGATTCAGGTGTCTGTAAAAGTTTCTCTTTTAATGAATGATCAACGGAAGAAGACACCCACCTACGCTCCCTGGCCTGAATCTCTCTCTCGGCATCGTCCATCAAATTAAATTCGTTATTCGCTTCCATCATGGCATTTTTGAAGCTGATTGAACTCAAATGAATCTGCAATTCTTCAAATCTCATTTCAATTAAGTGATCGATGTCTCTGAGCAATCCCTTGGCAAGGTTTGTTGATTTTTGAGCAATGATTTCCCTGAAAGCATGACGGGTGATTCGAGCCGAATAAAATCCCAAAGATAGAACCATCAAGGCAATGATCAAAATAATCAGTACAAATTTGGTGGCGATTTTCATATTTCTCTATTTTAGAAGTTGGTGGCCTAAGATGAAAATTCCGCCCGCTATCAAAAAAGACAGCAAGCTCGCGGCAAAGGCCTTGACCCCCTGCCATGTCAGAATCTGTTTCAGGTCAGCGCTCATGCCCACGGCAGCCATCGCGATAGACCACAGGAGGGACAACATCTGTTTGAGAAACGGTTTAATCGCTTCTGCTTGTTCATGGAAAATGCTAAAGATAATTCCCGCCCCCAGAAAAGCCCCCAGATACCAAGGAATGCTGACACGCCCCCTGGTTAGACTTGTAAATAATGGAATAATGAAAAGGAGTCCGACGTAACGCATAGTCTTAAAAGACATGGCGGTACTTCTGGAATCAGATTGAAGGTTAGCTACGGCCGTTTTGACAAATCCTGTAAACTGCACGGTTGAGCCGGCAAAGGTCGCATAATCATATTCGCTCATGCTGAAAGCGGAACGCGCTAAAGGCAAGACAACAAATAAACCGCAAAGAGCGGCCAAAAAAACGGCAACAAGACTCATGGAAATTTCATCGGGCTCGGCCTCAATCGACCTGGATGTAATCGCTATTGCTGAAGCGCCGCAAATAGTCGAACCTGAAGCAATCAAATAACTGGTCTTTTCGCTCAACCTGAAAAGACTACAGAGAGATAAGACCGTAAGTAAATAAACAAGCATGACGATAGAAATCAGAAAAATGGAACCGGTCCGCACATGATAGAAAGAATGAAAATCAAGATTCACGGCTCCATATAAGATGATGCCCGCAGGAATAAACAGATTCCAGATAACGGGCAATTCTCTGCGGAAGCCCCCTCTTTTGATAAAAACTGTGGATACGATGCCCAGAAGAAGTGAAACAAACAAAGGATCAAAAACGGGATTTTGAGAAAACGACCGGATCCCCACACCGACAAAACCGATCAAGCAGGCCAAAACGGCTCCCCGCAATTTTTCTTTTAACGACAGCATCCGCTTTCCTTTCTCTTTATTTTAATGGATCATTAAGAAAAGAAAGATCATAAGGCGGCGGCCTGCCGGATTCCCCGCAGAGGCGGTTGATCTCTTTTTTTAACTCAATCATTTTCAACTCCCGGTCGATAGCCGCATTTTTAAACATCTGGAGATCTTTCATGACTGCCTTCATTTTTTCCTCGCGCTCTCTCCGTTTTGTGATATCACGGGTCACACCCAAAAGACCCGTAATGTTCCCCTGCCGATCCTTAAGAAAATTCGCGTTAATTTCTACCCAAATCATCGAACCGTCTTTCTTTTTGTTTCTTAACTGGAGAGTTCGGGAATACTTGAAATCCGCACTCTCGCGGGCCCTGCGTGTTTCCTGATCAATCACTTGGACTATCTCTTTAAAACCCTGGGGATCAAAGAAATCACGAAGCCGCAAACGGCAGGCCTCTTCCGGAGTATACCCGTAAATCTTTTTAACGGAAGGGCTAAAATAACGAAAAGTCATATCGCTGTTCATCCGCCAAATCACATCGGAAACATTCTCGTTCAGCAGACGAAATCTTTGTTCGTTCTCCTCGATTTTCTTAAGGGCCTCTTTCTCTTCAGTTACATCCCTCACGGCAGCATGATAAATCTTCTCTCCGTCGATCTCCAATAAACTGAAAAGAACGGTCGCGTCAAACTCCTTTCCGTTCAAGCGACGGGCTCTCCATGAAATAAAACAAGATCCTTTGTCTTGAATTTCTCTAAAAACGCTAGAAATTTTTTGTGAACTCGGCGTCCCGTCATACTGGATGCCGGCTGACAAAATGGCGGAATTTTGTCGTTTAAGCTCTTCTTTGTCTTGGCAAGCGTACATCGAGACAGCCGCTTCGTTGCAGTCAATGATTGTTCCGTCGGGTTTCTGCAAAACGCATGCGTCTTTGGAAGATTCAAAAATTACCCTGAATCTTTCTTCGCTGGATCTGAGCGCTATTTCCGCTTTTTTCTGGTCGGTAATATCAAAAATGCCCCCGTCAAGCCATTGACAATCACCTTTTTCGTTAAAAAGAGCCTGGCCTTTTTCGTAAACCCACTTAATCTGGCCCCTGGTATCAATAATTCTGTATTTTAGATCATAAGGCCATTTACATTGAACGGCTTCCTGAATTACATGATCGACCATTTCGCGGTCTTCGGGATGGATGATGCTGGCATAACTGCGCACCTTGTTATTAATGAAATCATCGGCCGGATAGCCCGAGAGCCGCTCAATCTCATCGCTTAAGAATTCCATGGTCCATCCGGGATCATTGGCACAGCGATAAACCGCGCCGGGAATATTCTGAATCCAGGATCGCAAACGCTCCTCGTTCTCCTGAATTTTTTGACTCAATTTCTTTTGCTCTTTGATGTCAATAAAACTGTCTATGAGATAATCGCGTCCTTTAATATTGACCCGGCAAACCGTCTTGAGAATGGGAATTTCTTCCTGGCGGGCGTTCAGGAGAATTTTCTCCGATTTGTCAACGATCTCTCGCAAGTCGATCACCGGACAGCAGCCCGCTTCTGAAGGACAAATAAATTGATGGCACACCTGACCAACAATGTCTTTTTTAGGCAGACCGATCATTTTCTCGGCCAGCGGATTGCAATCCACAATTTGGCGCTTCTGCATATCAATGATAACCACAGCAGTCAAAATCGAACGAAAGATCGCATCCCAGCGTTTTTGGCTCTCTCTGATCTCCTCCTCCATTTTCTTTCTTTCTTCGATCAAATGCCACATCAGCTTCGCGCTGTGACCGCTGATGATTTCGGTCTCCCAGGATGCAAATTTCCGAATCTCTTTTTCAACGTCCCGGCTTCCGGTGACATTGATGATTTGATGCAGATCGTTTCTTTTAAGGAATTCCCTGAAATCCCTGCCGGTGGAAATGCGTAACTCTTTCGCCAAGATGATTCCCGGAGCTTTTTCGTTTACATCCACAACACCAACGATATAAAGTTCATTGCTCTGGGAAAGCAATCGCAAAAGAGCTTGGCCGCCCTGACCGGCTCCCACAATAAGAATGTTGGTTTTACTCATCAATAACCTTTTGTTGCCTTAAACTTTTTTTCACCAAGACAAATTAAATTTTTTAGTTAAGAAACTCTTTCACTTTTCGAATAAGGACTTCCCCCTCAAAGGGTTTGGTTATATAGGCATCGGCCTTGACATCCTGACCGATTTTCTTATCATCGGGCTGTGATTTGGCGGTTAACATAATCACAGGAATATCTTGAAAGATCTCATCGAATTTAAGCATCCGGCAAACCTGAAAACCGTCCATTTTAGGCATCATCACATCCAGGATAATCAAATTGGGATGATGGGCGCGGGCCATATTCAGTCCGTCCATGCCATCGATGGCGGTCAGGATTTCATATCCGGCAGCCTGAAGACGCATACCCACAAAGGCCCGCATATCCTCTTCGTCATCGATTATCAGAATTTTCTTTTTTTCCATGACGGCCCTCAGTATTTTCGTTTTGGATATTCTTTAACAACTGATCGATTTTTTTAAGCAAAACATCGCTGTCGCAGGGCTTGGTCAAATAAATATCCGCCCCGATAACCTTGCCCTGGATTCGATCGGCATCCTTATCCTTCCCGGTCAGCATAATAATAGGTGTTTTTTGATCATTGTCTTTTCTGCGAATTTCGCGGCACACGCCATAGCCATTTAGCTCAGGCATCATCAAGTCCAGAATCAAAAGATCGGGCTTTTCCTTTCTTTTCTTTCTAAGAGCCCGTTGGCCGTCCGTGGCGATGATCACATCATATCCCGATGCGACCAGCCTGGCTTTGAGCATCTCAGCAAAATCAGCTTCGTTATCCACTATAAGAATTTTATATTTCATTATTTCTACAGGTGAACGATTGATTTCCAGAATAAGAAAAACAGGACGAAAGTGATAAGGGCCAAGAAAATACCGACAAAGAGAAAGCCGATGTTTTGATTCCGGCTGCTTTTCTGTCCTTGTTCATGATCATAAAGCAGAATAGCTAATTTCTCTTCGTTAATCTGTCCTTGCTCGTTTTTGAATTTTCCGGTCGATATATTTAATGACCGAGCATAAGCCACCAATTCCCTTTGCCTCTCTTGCTGATCGGCTATTTTCATAATCTCATCCAGTTTCTTCATGCAGACCAGCCCTATCCAATCAGCGATCTGATCACATCAATCAATTCGGCATCATTGATCGGCTTGGTAATATGCCCTACCCCTCCGGCTTGCATTTCGGCTGTCACATCGTCAGCGCTGTCTTTAGCCGTTAAAAAAACGATAGGAATCTCTCGCGTAACCTCATTGTCTTTAAGCTGTTTACAAACCTGCCGGCCGTTCATCTGCGGCATCAGCACATCCAGAAGAATCGCAGCAGGTTTTTCTTTTTGGGCCAGCGCCGCTCCATCCTGGGGATCGTTAACCGTCAGGCAAGCATAACCGTAATATTTCAGCCGCATGGCAATCATATCGGTCATCTCTTTTTCGTCATCAATGACAAGAATTTTCTTTTTTTTCATGATTCACCTCTTATTTGGAAAAATATTTTTTCATTTTCTCGATAAAGGTATATTCATTAATCCGGCCGATATCTTCGGTAATGCCGGCTTCCTTGCAGGCTTCCTGGGCCGAATCGATCAAGAGAATTTTTTCGCGCACCGAAGTGCTCCCCAAGTCTTCGGTTTTATAAAAATTGTAAACAATAATCGGCGTTTTTTCATACTGGGTCATTTTGCGGATAATCTTGATTGCTTCTTCCGTGGGAATACTATCAAGAAGAACGTCTAAAACGATGATATCAGGATTAAATTTGATGACCTTCTGAACAGCATCTGATCCATCGAAGGCAAAAACTGTCTCCTGATTTTCTTTCTTTAATAGCAAAATAATTTTATTGATCATATCCTTGTGATTGCCGGCGATCAGGACTTTCTTTTGGGTTTCAGGAGCAACGCTAGTTTTACGTGAAACCTGAGTCAGCTCTTCCACTTTGGATAAAAGTTCTTCGGCCTCAAAAGGTTTGGCGATAAAATCATCGGCCCCCACCACTTTGAATGTATCTTCCATCTGCCCGCGAGCCGTTAAAATCAAAACTGGGATATCTTTGGTAGCCGCTCCTTTTTTTAATTCCTTATAAAGGGAAAAACCGTCCATCACCGGCATCAGGACATCGGTGATCACAAGATCTGGAACATACTGGACCACCTGCTCCATGGCCTGCCTGCCGTCATCGGCGGTGATTACCTCATATCCGGCGGCCTTTAAGCGCATGGAGACCATTTGCTGCATCTGCTTCTCATCTTCGACAATCAGAATTTTTTTAAGCATTTATCGGTTTTTCCTTTTCAAGAATATATCTGAGCACATCCCGCCGGCTGACGATACCTAAAACCTTTTTGCCTTCCAGAACGGGAACCCGCTTGATATTGCGCTGAACCAGAAGCTGGCTGATCTCCTCAACCGGTGTCTCCTCACTGATGCCGATAATATCGCGGCTCATAAATTCCTTGATGGCCTCACCGAATTTCTTGATAAAATCATAGGCCACCAACAGATCTTTCTCGGTAACGACACCCGCAATCTCTCCCTGGGCGTCTAAAACCGGCGCTCCGCTGATTTTATTGTTGATGATTTTATCAATGGCCTCGGCAATTGTGGTCTCGGGAGTTAAAGTGATGATATCCTTGGTCATAATGTCTCTGGCTTTCATGATGGGCTCCTCTTTTTCTGATAGGCAGAAAACTTCCTTAAAGTTAATGCATCGTATAATCTGCGTCAACAACTCCTATTATAGTCTCACTAAACAAGCTCTTCCAGCTTCGATACCAAATTTTCAAAACCGCCCGTCTTCTGAATGACCGGCACGGCCTTGGGGCCGAATGTCTCAATTTTGCCCATATCCACATCGTGAGCCGAAAGCATAACAACCGGAATGTCTGATGTCTCGGGATCTTCCTTCAGCCGTCCGTAAACTTCATAACCGTTCATCTCCGGCATCATAATATCGAGAATAATTAAATCCGGTTTTCTCTTTTCGATTTCATTGAGAGCCTCTTTCCCATTATAAGCGGGAACCGTCTGATATCCTTTATTCTCCAGCCGCATCTGCAAAATGCGGACAATCTGCGGATGATCGTCAACCACCAAAACCGTTCGCGGCTGCAATAATTTCTTCCTGGCATGTTGAATCAACGTTTCTCTGTCTGTGCCCTGCGCAGGGGCCACAGCCATACTAAATCGCATATAAACAGATACATCTTCTTTCTCCACCATAAAAGACTGCGCGTTGATCTCCTCCCTGATCCGCCGGATCACCGCATTGCCTCCGCTTTTGCTGGTCTGCGGCAAAGAGATATAAATCGTATGTTGATCGATGATAAGGGCTCTGTCTTTGGGCCGGGATACGATCTGCTCAATGATTGAAAATATTTTATTCATCGTATCAGCTAAAACATATTCATCAAAGCGATCGACAATCTTTTGATAATTGACGACATCCATCAGAAGAAGCGTCATATCCTTTTTACTCTGCTGAGCTTCCTCGATATCATCAGATAGATTTTCCTCGAATTCACCGATCACTTTCTTGTAATTCGGCAGAGTAAATGAAAACGTCGTTCCCTCGCCCAGCGCACTTTCAGCCCAAATTCGCCCCCCGTGCAGTTCGACCAACGCCTTGGTGATCGAAAGACCCAAACCCGTTCCCTTGGCGCCGGGACCGTGGGTGCGTCCAAACTGCTGGAATTTGCTGAAGAGTTTTTTCATATCTTCATGCGAAATACCGACTCCATTATCTTTGATACTGATAACAACTTCGGTCTCTTGAGAAGCAAGCGTTATATCAATGACGCCCTGCTCTTTGGTAAACTTAATCGCATTGTAAATCAAATTATTGAGCGCCTGGATAATTTTGTCTTGATCGATAAAAAGAATAATGCGCTCTTCGGGAAAATGTGTCCGGATTGTGATCTTTTTTGGGTCGGCTACCGTTTGATAAGAATTTACCGTTTTTTGAATAATTCTTGATATATCTGTTATGCTTTTACCGAGCTCCAGGCGTCCAGATTCAATTTTCGAAATATCCAGAAGATCATTGATGATTTTGTTTAGACGCACCAAATTTTCTTTGGATGTGTGAAGGAGATTCCTTTGCTTGTCGTTAATAGGGCCTGCAATTTGATCGATCACCAGGCTGATGCCTTCGGTCGTAATCGCCAGAGGAGTGCGCAGCTCATGCGAGACGGTTGAGACAAAATCACTTTTAAGCCGATCAAGTTTTTTTAATTCGGCATTCTTCTCCTCGAGCTCTTTATAGAGGAGCTTGAGTGTTTCATTGGTTTTCTTTAATCCCCAAGTCTGCTGCTCCAGAGCTTCTTTGGTCTCGGCCAACATCTGTTCGGCCCTTTTTCGCTCGGTGATGTCCTCGGCCACCTTGAGATAATGCGTAATTTCCCCCTGGGCATTGCGAATAGGAGAAATCGAGGCCAGTTCCCAGTAAAGACTGCCGTCTTTGCGCTTATTATGAAACTCGCCTCTCCATTCTTCGCCTTTGGCGATTTTCTCCCACATATCTTTATACACCTCTTTTGGCTGTTCGCCGCTTTTAAGAATCCGTGGATTCTGCCCCTTGGCTTCCTCTAGAGAATAGCCTGTAGACACGCAAAATTTCGGATTGACGTATTCAAGATTTCCATTGAGATCCGTTATGGCAATAACACTGGGCGATTGCTCAACGGCTGTCGATAATCGGCGAATATGCTCAGAGGCCCGACGGTTTTGGGTGATGTCTGTGCCGACGCAAAGAATCTCGTTTTTTCCGGCAGGCTCATTCTTGATGACCCGGTTGGTCCAGGCCACCCAGACACGATCTCCGTTTCTTTTGATATTCTCGTTTTCATTATATTTGTAACGCTCTGTGTCTTTTAAAAGATTCTCAATCACTTGAGCCACATCGATCCCCTCGCTGTCTTGCTCGGGGACAATCGTTCCCACGACAGATTTCCCAAAAATTTCGGATTCCATATAGCCAAAAAAGTTTTGGGCATATTCATTGATAAAAACAATGCGTCCTTCGCTGTCTAAGCGCAGAATAATACTATTGGCATTTTGGACTAATTCGCGATACTTTTCTTCACTTTCCAGAACTTTTTGGCGCGATTTATCCATGTAGAAAAGAATCCCGAGAAATACGATCAACAGAATAATAATAAAAGCGGTGGTCAAAATCCCGAGAAGACCATAGAGTCTTGCCCCCTTGGTTGAACTCAACATAAGCACCGACCAACCCTGGTCGTTAATATAGTTGCGATTGACCAGCCAAGTCTGGTTGAGAAATTGCACCTTTTGTCCGTCTTTATATTCTTGGTCCAATAAATGCTCAAAAGGTCCTTCTCCGAACTGCTGTGTCTTTTTCAGTTCGTCTCTGGCTTTTTGGCTAACCGGCCAAAGTGATTTGAGCACAAAATGGGAACGGCTCCCCAGAAAAATGATGCCGTTAGGATCAATCAGATAGCAATGCTTAAATTTCCTGAAAGCATCGGCGAAATAATCTATCTCATCTTTAATCACAACAACACCGATAATCTTTTGATCGCCAGATATCACGGGATAAGAGGCATAATGCCCTCTTTTTTTAGATGTGATCCCCAGAGCAAAATAGCTTCCCGCTTTGCCCCCTATGGCCTTTTGGAAATAAGGTCGAAAACTGTAGTCTTTGCCGATAAAGCTTTCGCTCGTATTGCGGTTTGAAGAAGCAACGGTGATGCCCTGCTGATTCAATAAATAACAAACCGACGCATCGAAAGAACGGTTATAGCGGTCAAGAACCCGGTTGACTCTTTTGATATCCTGAGGGTTTCCCCTGATAAGCACCGGAGGAACCCAGGGAGAACCGGCCAGATTTTGAGCTCCTTTTTGTGTTTCTCTTAACTCCCGAATTAGACCTGTGCTTAAGGCCCCAATCGCCGCCTTGCTTTCATCCGCTATTTCTTTTAACGCATGACTTCTTAAACTTTGTGTAATGACCAACCCGGAAACGCTAAAAATCAGAACAATCGCTCCGCAGAGAAGAACGAGAACATAGCGGGGGTATGCGGCTTTTAAACTATTATTCTTTTTTGTAATGGCAGCCATTGTCAGTTAAGCCATTTCTCCACCGTTTCCACTAAAGGCGCGTAATCACTGGTCTTGGCGCAATAATCATCCGCACCCATTTCCCTGGCCTTGACGGCGTCAACGGCATCGACAGCACCAGTGATAATAATAACTTTTGCCGAAATCTCTTTTTCGGCCTTGATCTTCTGGCAGACTTCAAAACCGCTCATTCCGGTCAGACGGGTATCGACAATAATCAGATCGGGTCTTGTTTCCCAGGCATCTTTCAGCCCTTCCTCTCCCGATATAGAGCAGTGAATTTGATTAAATCCGGCTTTTTCTAAAGCCACTTTGATCAGATCCTGATCTTCCCGGTCATCGTCTATGATAAGAATACTTTTTCCCATATCCCAATACTCCTTATTATTTTAGTCCTGTCGGGGTAATTCTACAACCTCAAACCAGTAATTGCTGATCTCTTTGACCACATTGAAAAAACCTTTGAGGTCTACCGGCTTGGTAATAAAAGAATTGACGCCCAAGTCATAAGAACGCACTATGTCTTCTTCGGCTTTTGACGTTGTTAAGATCGTAATCGGAATGCTGCGCAACTTTGGATCGTTCTTAATCTCTTTTAATGCCTCCCGTCCATCTTTCTTTGGCATGTTGAGATCAAGGAGAATAAGCGCCGGCGGCGGCGCTTTCTCTTTATCTTCATAGCGCCCGTTGTGCGTCAGAAAATCCATCAATTCTTCACCATTCTTCACTCTATACATCTTATTACAGACTCTTGATTCCTTTAAAGCCTTTTTCGTTAATAGAGCATCATCATCGTCGTCGTCAGCAAGCAAAATAACGACCGGCTTTCTTTCGGCTTCCATTTATAAACTCCTTTCGGTTTGTACTATCGGAAGATAGATAATGAACGTAGCTCCATTATCCGGGCTGCTTTGAACTTTCATCGTTCCATTGTGGCATTTAACAATTTTCTGGCAAATCGAAAGACCGATCCCGGTGCCTTCATATTCGTCACGGGCATGCAGTTTCTGAAACGGCGCAAAAACACGATCCATATATTTTTTATCAAATCCGATGCCATTGTCCTCAATGGTAATCTTGTGGATTCCATCTTGAAAAGTACTGCGAATCTTCACCTCCGGGCGCTGCCCTTTTTTGTGGAATTTAATAGCATTGCCTATCAGATTCTGAAAGAGTTGCGCCATCTGAAGCTCATCGGCCATAATAGCGGGCAGTTCCCCGATATCTATCTGAGCTCCGGTTTCTTTGATTCGTATTTCAAGATTAGATAAGGCCTCCTGGACTTTCTGGTTCAAATCTACTTTTTCAAAAGGCTTTATTTTAGTGGTGATGCGCGAATAATCCAACAGACCTTCGATCAAATGTTTCATGCGATAGGCGGCATTTTGCATGCGTTTAAGATAATTCCTCTGTTCGCTGTTAAGCTTTTGATCAATCCCTTCATGCAAAAGATCACCGAAAGCCACAATTTTTCTCAAGGGCTCTTGCAGGTCATGCGACGCGATATAGGCAAACTGTTCCAACTCTTTGTTGGAATGCTCTAATTCATTTTTTAGGACCGCCAGATCATCCCTCTGTTTCTCAATGCTTTTCTTGGATTCTTCGAGATCCTCCAGAATATTCAAAACAGCTTTCTTGGTGCTCTGCAGCTCTTCATTCTTATCTTCCATCTCTTTGACTTTTTTGTTGAGCTCTTGCGTCCGGGATTTGACCTTTTGTTCCAGATGTTCATAAGAATTTTTCAACTCCCTGCCCATCTGGTCAAAGACCCGGGCCAACAAACCGATTTCGCCCTTCGATTTTTTAATCTTCGGATCTATCGAGACATCTAAATGACCGCTGCGAAAATTTCCCATGACACCGACCAGATAATCCACGGGGCGGAAAATATACGATATATTAAAAACAATCAAAAAGATAAAGACAAGCGCAATGATAACAATACTCAGGAATATCTTTTGTTTGCCCTCTTGTGCCGAACGGTGAATCTTTTCAATGGTATCCTGATAAACCAGAGCAGCTTCCCGGGTGGCCTGATCGTAGAGAAGCCCCTGCCTTCGGATATATTCTTTGAGAGCATCGTCATAAAGTTTCTTTTGATTCCAATAACTCCCGCTCCCCAGCAGAGCAATCGCCTGCGCGGATTGCCCCGCGTCAACCAAACGCATAGCCTGATGTTCCATGTTGACTAAAGCCGAGTTAGCCTCATCGACCTGAGAAAAACTTTGTTTGTCCTTATGATTGCCTTTATCAACGGCCTCTTTAATCGTCTCATCAAGACGGGGCTCGATAGCTTCATAGCGGTTTTTCCACTTCGCATCCCGGGTAAAGGCATAATTCCTGGCGGATTGGGTCAGAACCTCATCATAATATTTGATATGCTGCGACAATAAATTAAGATGCATGGCCTTTTTCAGCTCATCGTTTTCTTCCTTAATGAAATTAAGACGCTGATCATTGGCATTAATATGTCTGATCAAAAAAACGCTGACCATGGCGACCAGGCAAAAGATTAACAGATAACTGGCGATAAGCCGTACTTTCAGTGTCATAACAACCCGCGCGATCTTAGGGTAATCTTCCTTTTAATGTTTTAATTTCTTTCTTTAGCTCAACCATTCTCAATTCCCTGCCGACCATCATTTTGTTCATCCGCTCAAGCTCCTGAGCGTGATTCTTCAGCTGTTCTTCAAACTGCTTTCTGCCTGTTGTATCCTCAAAACTCTCAATACCTCCCAAGACAATCCCGTTTTCGCCCAGAATAATATCGGCATTTTTGGAAATAAACCGCGTGCTGCCGTCTTTGTGCCTGATGGTGCATTCACGGCCAATAATGGGCTTCTGCATATCGGGATCCAACAGGCCGCATTTTTCCTTACATGGTTGCTCCGCAAACAAGACGCATTCTTTCCCTATCACTTCCTCGATTGAATAGCCTGTGATTTCTTCGGCTTTTTTATTCCATGCCGTGATGTTACGGTTTCTGTCGACTGCAAAGATTGCGCTGGGAACCACCTGAAACAGCAGATCGGAATAGGCCTTGGCCTGAGCAATCGCCTCCCGTGCTCGTTTCTCATATTTAATATTCTCACGAAACTCCATGCCGACAAAAAACAAAACGATCCCATACGCCGCAAGCCGCATCAAATGCCAGAGCCACCACTGCATATCCCAAATGGCCGAAGTTTCAAAAGTTAATTCGGCAAATCCGAATAATGCCGAGAGAACGGCCAGAAGAAAGAAATCCATCTTACCCGCTTGATAGAAATCGAGCAGAAAACGAACAGCGGCTAAACAAAACAGGACCCCCGCCAGATAATTCATTTGAACGGCCAAGGGAGTGAATGCTCCTTTGCTATTGACCATAAGGGGGAGACGGTCAGGATTCAGCAAGCTAAAGATAGAGATCCCGCCTGTGACAACGATGACCGCCAGGGGAATGGTAAGTCGCGGTCCTTTGATTTTCTTGCGGGGAGGAAACCAGGTGAACATAAAGAATATTCCTCCCAAAAGACTCGCCAGCGAGCGTAAAAAGACAAACGACTGGCCCGGATTGGTCAAAGAGTGAAAACCGTCCAAAATACCCATGGCCAAAAAACCAAGCGCGATAAAATGATACTTGCTGGATACTTCTTGTCGCCTGCGGGATAAAAGAATGACGGCCATCAAAAGGGCAATAAACGAACCAAAGGCCTCTACCGCCGAATGAAAAGGTTCATGCACCCAAAGTAAATCCGGCAGAATTTCCTGACCAAAGACCATGACACAGAAAATAAGACTCGCCGATATCAATCCGAAAAGTACGAGAAACAGATTTCTTTTCCTGCGCTCTTTTTGCATATGGTTTTTGCTCTCAGACATTCTCCGGGTCCTTTCCATCCGTGAAATCCAAAGCATGAGAGCCATCTGCGAGCATTCTTTTGCATACCCGGAGAATCGGCCATTCAAGAAATTAGCGGAAAGTAATAATATTAGTATTAAAAAGGAATCTTTCTTCTATTGATCATCTTAGATGATTGACTTTTCATGATCAATAGTAAAGATAGGGAAGTGACTTTGGAATCAATATATTAAGAAATGATTTCTAAAGAAGATTCTGAATAGCCCGCTTGATTTCGCTCATCTCCCCTGTTTTGGGAGCGAAGTGATCGGCACCGGCTTCGCGGGCCTTTTTGGCGTCCACCCCGTCGATCTTGGCCGTACACATGATGATCTTTAAGCCGTCACCGCATTGGTTGCGGATCCGCCGGCAAATATCAAACCCTTGCGCATCTCCCAGGATCACATCCAGCAAGACCAGATCCGGTTTTATTTCCTCAACCTTCTCAAGCGCTTCTTTTCCGCTTAAAGCCGAGCATATTTCATAGCCCCAGCTTTCCAACCGGCAACCGAGCACCCGGGCAATACCGGGCTCGTCATCTACAATTAGGATTTTCTGCTTGTCCTGACTCATAATGATGTTGATCAAATCAACAGCGTTATTATAAATGAATGGCCCTTTGCTGGCAAGTTTAAATTCTTTAGATTATTTAGATTATTTAGAATTCTTAATTTCCTTATTTTCTTGATTCCATCCATTTTGAATAGACAACTGAAGCACCCACCAAAACCAATCCCAGAATGGTAAAAGCAAAAATCTTGTAAATCGTGTTCAAAGCGGCAATGTCGACGAGAAAGACCTTCAGGATCACCAGAACAAAAACACATAAACTGCAGATGCGCCACTTTTTATGCGACAAGAAAAACCCCAGAGCCAGTAGAGCGGCCCCTTGGATTGTCCAACTGACGGTCAGCCATCTCGGATTGGCCTCCCGGCCGATAATTAAGGTTAACAACAGGGTGGAAAGAAAAGGATAGAAATGAAAAACGGCTAACTCATTATGAGGAATTTTCTCTCTCGATTCCCTTTTTTTCTCGATGATGGTCAACAGAAGATAACAAATCGCCGCCATTGAGAAAATGAGAATATTATGCTGAACTCCCGCTGAGAATATTTCATAAACTTTCTCGCTAAAGTAATCCACAAAAATCAACCTGACAGCCAAGACAAAGCTGAGGATATATCCCAGCAGACGATAGACGCGTTCTTGATAATACAAACCTAATCCTAAAAGCAGCATGGTCATCGACAGCCAGAAAAAACTGATGCTGATACCCGCAAACCTGGCCATCAGAGCCATATTCAACAAAATTATGGCGATCACGCAGCAGACCACGATTAATCGCTGGGCCTTGAGTTTTTTATAAAAATATCCAAAGAGAAAATAAATGATTGATAGAACAAGCAGAAAAACAAATTTGGTATCCCAGCCATTGGGCAAATGAGGGGCAACCCGGTAAAGACTCTGCAAACCTAAAACGGTAAAGAATCCGGCATTGAGAAGATTGCCGAATACCAAATGCCGTCTTTTCTCCGCAGTATCGAATTCCAGAAGAAAAAGCGGCAGATTAAAGACCGTCCAGCTGACCAGAATAATGCCAAAGGCGATCTGAAACTGATAAATGGGGATCGTTGTTTGCTTAGCCGCCAGAAACGATGTCAAGAGGCGGGGATGAATCCAGTGAATAAAAGTGATATAGCTGGCCGCAATACCGTAAACCAGAAATGAATACCAACGCATCCGAAAACCAATATATGAGAGACTTCCCACAAGCAGAGCACATAGAATCACCGTTGTATAATCCAGATCGCCGAAGCCCACGGTCATTAAAGCCAGCAAATATGTCAAAGCCGTCACAATCCAGGACTGATATTTGAGATTGAAAATAATCGCGGCCATGCTGATACCGGCCAAAAGCCAGATAGCGATAACGGGATTATGAATTACTTTCGTCGCCTGAATATAATGGGTGGCGTAGGTGGTCAGATAGAGAAGTCCCCAACCTCCGGCGAGAATGCCGTAACCCAGCCTTTTGGTTGTGTCTTTCTTCTCCAGACGGTTTCCCCAGATCAGGAATCCGGCGGCGATAAGATAGCCGAAAAGTATTTTGGCCACGGCTCCCAAAAACTGAAAGGTGAGGCTGAGTAAAAAACCCATCCCTAAGACAAAAATGAAAACACCGATCCGATTGAGCCAATAAGTTCCAAAAGCCGCCTCAAATCCCCCGCCCTCTTTCTCCTTTTCCTGCAGCAGAGATGGGGGGACAGATTCTTTCGGTAGCTCTTGGGAGGCAGGTTCGACATCAACGGATTGATCTTTGCTTAGATCTCTGATCTTCTCCTCAAGCCGGTTGATGCGTTGTTGCAGGCCGTCGAAAAGACTTCCGATTCGGCTCAGCTCCGCCCGGGCCTGAGAAAGATTGGTGATCTGCCCCGGCGAATCGGACGGCTTGCTCTCGGGCAAAAGCAAAATCAGTATCAAGGCAAAGGGTCCTGTGAGGACGGCCAGAAAAATAAAACCGCCCACGCTGTAATTTTTTTGGCTGGCTAAAACAGCTGTCGCAATAATCGAGACGATATAGATGGAAAAAGCGACCATGGGATTTCTCCTTTATTTGAACGTTTTTTCAAACCAGCTTTGGATACCATCAACGAATTCCTTTTTTTGTTTTAACATAAGATACTCGGCATGGGAACCGTTTTGTATGAAAATCAAATCTTTTTGCGTTTTTACCTCTTTGTGCAGGGCTTCGCTGTGCCAGGGCCGCACGATCCAGTCCTCTGTGCCGTGAATGAAAAGCACCGGGGTTTTGACGCGAGACATTAAATCAATCGGAACCAGCTTGTTTAGCCAGAAAGGGCCCGGACGGATTCCCTTACCGCGTAATCCACCGCCAAAAATATTGAATAAAATGTCAATTTCCATATTCATCTCCCAATAGTGAAAATCAATATCCTCAAACCGAATCGGACAGCTGACCAAAATGATGTTCTGAATATCATCCCGCATGGTTGCCGCTTGCGCAGCGATAACAGCGCCCAGAGAAAAACCCATCACGCTGATTGTCTGATAACCGGATTGTTTGGCGTATTCAATCACGGCAATCAGATCTTGAATTTCCCTTGATGTAAAACAAAAAGCTCCGCTGCTTTTTCCGTGCCCACGGAAATCCATCAAAATCACATCATGCTGAACCAAAAGGTCGTCTTTGAGTTGATTCAATAAAATTGACTGCGCGCTGTTGAAAAATCCATGGGCTATGATCACCGCACTCTCTCGATGACGGCTGAAATGACGGTAATGGATACTCTGGGAATCGGCCGTTACGACAAATCCCTCTTTTTCTTTTAAACAATGGGTTGGGGTGCAGGAAAGCATGAATTTAGAAAAGGAATTAAAAACGCCGATAATATCGATCTAAAGAGTGTTCACTTGCTTTGTGTCTCTGGAAAATTAGAATGATACTAATCAGCAAAATCAAAAGGTTTACTCCTAAAAGAAAAGACACGGTTAGCGGAAAATCATGAAAAACCGTCACCGCAACGGTCTCAGGCGGATTGATCGATATGGCCCGGGCAAAAAATAAAGACTCTCCGGCTGAGAATAAGATCATGGCGCCGAGGCAGAATTTGATATGCAGGCCGACCAAAAGAAAACCGCCCAATAAATAACCCAGCCAGGGCAGGCCAATGGCAAAGATATCCACAAGCCTGCCCTGGCTGATCACATCCATTCGAGCCAACATATAAGCATGGTGCTCAAAAGGTTTCAGAAGCAGACTGCCGTGAAAAAGAATCAGGGCTGCACTTAAGGCAATCCTTACAGAAATAAATATATTGATTCTGCGAAAATCAGTTGTCTTGAAGTTGCTTTTGGATTTCATTTTTGAGTTTAAAATAGCCCACAATCTTCTTTCCGTTCACAAAATAGGTCGGCGTGGCTTCAACTTTTTTTCGTTTTCCCCTCTGTTGATCAGCTAGAATCTTAGAAAGCGTTTGGGGATCGGCTAAACATTTTTTAAGCTCAGACAAATTTAATTGGGCTTCCCGCGCAAGCCCAAAAAGATATGAACGCGGTTTGCCCATCTTCTTGAGGTTCTGCTGATCACGCATCAACAAATCATAATAAGTCCAGAATTGATGCTGCTGGGCTGCGCATTGTGCAAACAGACACAAATCCATTATCTGCGGATGAAGTCGGGCCAAAGGAAAAAACCGGTATTGTCGATAAATCTGATCCGGATATTTCTGGAAAAGTTTTTTGAGCTCCCCGGATCCTCTTCGGCAGGCCGGACAAAAGAAATCCGAGTATTCAATAATATGCACAGGAGCCGCGGGATTCCCCTTGACCTTCAAGAAGGACTCCTCCTTGAAATGATCCAATACTCGCGTTGAGATAAATCTTAAGACATAAATACTGCCAATCAGAATGATCAGCGTCAGGAGTGTCGTTGCGAATTTGGAGATTTTCATAAAATAGGGAAATGAATCATCAACCGAATCCCAGACCGATCAAACCGGGATTAACCAAAAGCACGATCCCTAAAAGCAGCATGATCACGCCGCCGATAAACTTAATGATCTGCACCTGGCGCTCGGAAATGGCCTTGGCGTGAAAGGTGTTGATAAAGATCGTAATGATCACAAGAAGCGGGATCACATAAATCAGATTGTAAAAGGCCAGATAAAGATAATAGGCCAGCGTGCTATTAAGAATTTTCCCCGAGAGAATACCGGTATAGACAATCGGAAAACCGGCCGTGCAGGGAAGCTCTACCAGAGAGGCCAGCGTGGCCAAGCCGATACTGGAGGTAATCAAAATGGGGAATGAACCGTTTTGAATAATTTTTTTCATCCCCCGCATGCGGCCCATGAGGGTGTCTTTGTGCTTATCCTGGATGGTGAGCGAAATACCTTTTTTAAAAAACAACAGTTCTTTGCAATTGATAATCCCGGCCGCCAGAGCTAAAATCGCGATTCCGATGCGCAGCGGGGCCACGAAACTGAAATACTTAAAGATATTCAACCAGGCAGTCATAAATAGAAAGTAGATAATATAAACCACGACCACAAAGCTGATCGCCACCGCAAAAAGTCTGGCCTTAGAATCAGAGCTGGAGATTAATAAAGCCAATAGACAGGTTAAGACAAACATATTGCAGGGATTGAATCCGTCAACCAAGGCGATGAAAACCGTAAAGACCGGAAGCGGTAATTGATATCCCATTTTTTTCAGATAGTCAGGGTTCACGTTTTTGGTCAAAAGAAGAAAGGCCAGAATGGCCAACAGCGAAATCAAGACAATGATCACTTCCTTCTTTTTGCGCTGAAAGCGGAATGTAATGGCCATGGTCTTTTCTCTTTTTTCAATTTTAAAGAAAAAGAAAACGGCCAGAAGAAAAATGATCGAGATAAAAATCCATGTCATCGCATCATCGCCCAGCCGGAAGCTCTTTCTCACCTTAAGCGGTTCCCCGTTCCACTGCAATCGCCAGTCGCCGATTGTAACCGCATAATCAAAATGAATCTTGCCCTGCGAGATTTCCACTGGTACCGGGTCGACTTTCTGAAAATGAACTCCCTCTAAGGCACTGGAAATATCGCGCTTAAGAAGAATGCGTTTTAATATGCTTTTATCACCGCCGTCGGCAGATAACAAGACCCGGTTTTTTGTCCAGATATTATATTGGCCGGGCAGAGTGCGGATATCCAGACTTTCAAAATCTTGCGACTTACCATTGGCTAAAGGACAAGGATTCGATGATAAATCATGAATGCGCTTGGCCACATCGAGAACCTCATAACGGCCGATCGCATTATGCCTGGAATCAAAGATAAAAAACGGAACGCCGGCCCGTTGCCCTTCCTTAATATAATTAGCAAAATAACCGTCTTTAACGAATTTGTTTTCTTCTCTTGATTTGTAAATCTCATATTCGATGATGATCAGTTGCGGATATTTCTGGATAAGTTCGGTGAAAATATAGGGATCGGAAACCGCGCAATTGCCGCAACCGATGCCGGTAATATACGCAGCGCAGATAGCTTCATCCCTGCTTGACGGCGGATCAGCTTGCGCAAAAGGTAAGAAGATAAAGCAATAAAGAGCAATCGTTCCAAGGAAGATCAACAGAAAATACTTATTAAGCAGATAAGTTTTTCGTAATACCATCATCCATCCTCCTTAATAATCAGTTGATTTATCATATCAAAATTCAGGGTCTATGCAAGCTTATCCCTTAAAGATCAAATTGCTGCCCCGCGGCTACGGGCAGATAATCCTTTTGAAAAACCTCTTTAAAGATCTGTTTAGCCAATCTCCCGCTGCAATGACAGGGACCGATTTTTTGGATACCCGAATTCTTCAATCGATCAGCCAGTTGCGCGACCTCATTCTTTTTGTCACGAAACAGGTGAAATCCCCCGATCACCGCGTAGAACTGTTCGATCGAGAATTGTTCCCTCGTCTTGTTGATCATTTGCTCCATCCCGGGATGAGCGCAACCGGTAATCAGACTGTGTCCATTGGCTGTTCTTATCACCAAACCCTGTTCCGACAGCAGGGTCTTTTTATATTCACAGGTCATTGAACCCGTCGTAAAAATATCTTTGGTTACTTGAAAGGGCCGCCCGCATTCGACTAAATCAGCGTTCAGATTTCTTATAGACGTCCTAATATTTTCGCTGACATCCGGACAAACGAGTACGGAAATTCCTTTTCTTTTTGGTAGAATCTGGTTTAATCCCCCGGTGTGATCCCAATGATCATGAGATATCACAATAGTTTGCAAATTAGAAATATCGCAACCAGCAGAGATAATATTCTTTTCAAGAGCTTGTCCTTCATCTCCGGTATCAAACAAAATCTTACCGTCGATAATATAAGCCACACCCCACCCGCAGGCAAATCGACAATTCATTGAGTCATTATCATAAACGACTTTGATATTCATTTCACAGATTCTCTCTCTTCTATCTTTTGGCTTCTTTAAGAACAATATCGCCCACTTCAACTTTGAGATGATCGGCAATCACCGGGCATTTGGCTCTCAGTAAAAAATAAATCGGCTCTTTCTCCTCGCTTAAAGCCTCGTAATTTCCCTGCCCTTTACTGATGATAAGTTGTGATTTTCGGTAAATCGTGAGAAATTCTTCACAGCAATATTTTAAAATCGTTCCCGGTGCATCGACGCCGCTTGAAATCACTTGAGCCACCTGATCCAGGCCGCAAGAGAGAGCATCTTCCATCAGAGCATCATTGATCACCGGTTCGCCACGGACAGCCAGGATGACCTTTTTACCTTGTGAAACAAGCTCTTCGATAAGGATTTTATCAAAGACGATTTCACCAGCATTGTCGGCTAAATACAAAATCTCGTTAGTCTCATTCAGCGCCTGCTTGAATTGACCAAAATCAAAAACAACTTTGGCGTGCTTCTGAAATTGCCCCTTAAACAGTTGATCAATTTCTTGTTCAATATTTAAGGTGTTTTTGGCGCCATAATCGATGACATTGCCGGCAATCGCCATTTCCACCGCTGTTAACAGCTTTTCTTTGGAATGCTCAATCATTTCCTTCATCTGTGGATAGAGCTTCAAAGCCATTTGATTGCTTTTTGCTTTGATGTCTTTATAGATATCCCTTCCCAAGACCTTTTTTTTAATCTTTTTCTGAATCAAACGGGCCGTTTCCGGCGGAGAAGACTCAAAGGAAAGTCCGGGAATCAGGCTCACCAAATCATCGATGATTTCATTTTTTAAGGTCTCATCGCTGGTGGCCAGATCAGCAATTTGATGAGCCTGCCGCAAAAGACACGGTATGCATTCTTCATAGGTTTTCATAAAGTCATCCTCTTAATGGATTGATCGTAATAAATAAGCGGCGCCAATGACAAAAACAAAGGCGCCGCACAGCTTTTTAAAAATATCTTTATGAGCCTTCAGGGAAACCAGAGGCCCTAAACTTCCTCCGCAAACGGCCGCCATGAGAATTCCGATCAGCAAGAATATATCCGGCTCAACAGATTGAGGATAAAAAGAAATCCGTCCGATAAATCCCAGTAGGGAAGCCAAGACAACCGTCACCGACGAAGTAGCTACCGCGACATGTGCCGGCTTTCGCAACCCGTGCACAATCAGGGGAATCTCGAAGACACCGCCGGCCACACTGGCCAAACCAGAAAATAATCCGATCAATAATCCGGAAACAACCGTCAAGAAGTGCATAAACAAACTTTCCGGTCTTTGATCTTCGGCTTGATCATCCTTATTGTGAGTGGTCTTTTTTGCGGAAAACATCATCATGCTCGTACCGGCTGCCATAAGAACAACAGAGAGAATCCATTTCAAATGGGAAAAAGAAATATTGACAGCAAGGTGGCCTGTCAAAAAGACAGCCCCGGCCAGGGGCAGCCCCAGGCGACGCACCAGAGACCAGTCGATCAATTTCTGCCTATGATAAGCGATCATCGCCGAAAAACTGGTCGCAAAGATGGCCATAAAGCTGTACGCGGAAGCCTCGAAATAGTGATCGGTAAGGTTCATAAAAAGAGGCATAAAGATCAGCCCTCCGCCCATGCCAAACATGGAAAAGACAAAGGACACCGCAAAAACGCTCATTACAACCATCCATTCCATCACAGATCATCTCCGACAAAACAGAGCCGATTTAAATCAGCCCAATAAGAGACAGCCGCTATGGTCACCCCATAAAAAATGACTTTCTTGCCTTTAGCCGTTTCCATGATCTGATCAATGGTCCCATTGACAACAGAAGAACCTGTGGCCAGAACCCCATCACCCCATTGAGAGGCCTTTTTGAGATCTTTGATCCCGTCTTCGATCATCACGCCAAATTTTTCTTTCCCGATATTCTCCGGATCCAAATCCAGAATCTTTAATTCCACTGTTTTTAAAAAAGCATCGGCCATAGCGGGCTGAAAACCGATCAGAGTCAGTTTCTTGATTGACGGATACCGTTGGGAAAAATATTCTACACAGCGTTTTGCGCATTCTTTGGGTTGCTGATCCCGGCAATGAACGGTCTGATCAATAAGCCCCCAATAGCGCGTAACGGCATTTAATGTCGCCACCACTAAAGACCGGCGGTAATTGTTGGATAAAGGCATCTGAAGGACATCACTCAATGATCCTTGAAATCCTCCAAACATATCACTAAAGGCATGCCCTTTATGCGTTTGAAAATTTGCTTCAACGATCTTCTCTCTTCCCTTTAAAAGCGGAAAATCATATTCCTCGGGATTTCCGATGGCTTCTTCGGCCGAAAGCACCTTAGCCCGAACACAAACAGATTTCTCAAGCAGATTTTCCTGCTGGGCTTTCTGAAAAACTTTTTCTTTAGCTTCTTTAAGAATCATCGAATCCACTTTCTTATTTTTTCCCGTGTGTTTTTACTGTAGTTGTGCTGAAGCTCAATGACGTTTGCTTTATTCCAAAAGACAGGATGATGGGAGGCCGCGATAATCTGGCATTTTCTTTTAACCAACTGGTCCAAGCCTTTACGGATTCTGATAATCCAGTTCAAATCATGACCGGCTTCCGGCTCATCACAAAGAAAACAATCTCCCGGTTCAACTTTGATACAACGAAGCACATCCCGCATGGTCTCCCCGTGAGAGGAAAACATCGCCCGGACTTTGACCATAGAACCTTCGATCCCCTTAAAGAACCTTGCGTCTCTGTGAGGATTCATGGTCTCACTGTTAAAATAATGATAGCGCGTCTTTGTCTCTTCTTGACGCCGGCACGCTCGGCAAGCATCAATAGCGCGCAAAAGCGAACTCTTGCCGGAGCCATTGGGGCCGATCACGGTATTGAAGCCGGGTGAAAAGATCATCTTCTTTTTGAAATCGATCCTGCGTTTATGCTTAAGGCATAATTGAATACTTTGAATCATATAAAATGAGGAAAGAAAGTTTTTTTATTGGCTTTGATAACAATAAAACCGCCTTTATCAAAACCCTTTTGAGGCTTCTCGATTTTTCTGATCTTTTTGGGATGGTCAAAGATGGTCTGATAGTATTTCAGATTATCAAATCCGGCTTCTTCTAACAACTGCGTTATTTCCTCCACGCTGAAAAAACGAGCCTGTGGATAGAAAATACTCTTTTTTTTCATATAGCAGTGTCCCAAAAAACTGTTTTTATTGATCATTCCCAAAATTAAACAACCGTCATCTTTAAGCACTCTTTTGCATTCCTGCAAAGCTTTTGATGGATCATGGACAAAACAAACCGTGCTGATCATAAAAACATCATCAAAGAGATCATTAGAAAAAGGAATATCTTCAGCCATTCCCCAACGCACATTGATCCCTCTGTGGCCAGCTAATGTGAGCATATTATGAGAGGAGTCTATGGCCATTGTGATATTCAAAGGAGCCGCAAACCTGCCGGTTCCGACACCGACCTCCAAACTCCGCCCTTTCGCAAGAGCGTATTTCTTTATGGCTTCCAGCTCCGACAGATAGGCAAAGTGGTTTTTCTCATACCATTGATCGTATCTTTTATAATCCTTATCAAAAATGTTCATCTGTGAATTTCAAAAGCCTTTTAGGATTTCCTTCTGCAGCCTTTCCCAGATATCGGTCACTTCCTTTTGAATGATTCCGTCTGCCGCTTCAATAACCGTTTTTCTTTGCACCATAGCATGAACGATGGATTTATCAAAACGTATTTTCCCGATCACATCAGCCCCTTTTCGGCCACAGGCATCGGCCAATCTTTGAGATATCTGAGGATTCAAATCATATTTGTTGATAATCACTTTTGTCGGAATATGAAAATGCCCGGCCACCTCGATCACCCTCAGGGCGTCGTGTAATCCCGAAAGGGTCGGCTCGGTCACAACAACAGCGCAATCCACGCCGGATAAAGAAGCAATAACCGGACAGCCAATGCCCGGCGACCCGTCAATGATCACCCAATCGCATCCCTTTTGTGCCGCTAATTCCTTGGCCTGACTACGAACCAGGCTGACCAGTTTCCCCGAATTCTCTTCGGCCACACCCAACTTAGCATGCACCATCATCCCGAAACGGGTTTCCGAGATAAACCACTCTCCGGCTGTATTTTCTTTCATTGTAATAGCCCCCAATGGACAGACATGAGAACAAAAAGCACAACCTTCGCAAGCAATCGGATCAATCTGGAAATGCTCATCAATCGCTTGAAATCGGCAGATCTGACGGCATTGCCCGCAGCGGGTGCACTGAGACAGATCAACTTGAGCCGTTAAACCGCTTTTGAATTCATGGGTTTGACTCACTGTTGGCTCCAGCAATAAATGCAAATCAGCGGCATCGACATCGCAATCGGCCATAATATGATTTCGGGCCAGAGCCGCAAAGCTGGCCGTGATCACCGTTTTGCCTGTTCCGCCTTTCCCGCTGATGATAACAATTTGCTTCATAACTCCATTCCTTGATTAAGGCTCACATTTTACAATACGCATCCTGAGCAGCCTGAATAATGGGATATTTAGTCGGAGCACTGGTTAAATAAGGATGTGTAGCGACCTGAAGCGTTTCTAATTCTGTAAAGGACATTCTCTTTTGAATAGCAATACCGATCACATTAATCAGTTGAGCGCATGACATCCCGCAACTGATCTGACCGCCTAGAATAATGCCGGACTGCTTTGAAAAAATCAGCTTAATCATTCCCTGGCTTGTGCCGGGAAGAGATCCCGGATGTTTATCCACCCCCTTTGAAATTCCCGTCACGATTTCAAAACCCTCCTGACGGGCTGTTTGCTCAGTTAATCCGGCGGAGCCCAGAACTAACCCATCCAGATAGGTTGAATAAATCGCAATCGTTCCCTTGTTCTCCCGGACAACTTTAATCTGATACAGGTTAGCGCCCGCAATTCTCGCTTCAGCCGTTGCGGTTGAAGCCAACATCACCGGAATTGCTTTTCTGGTATAGAAATCCCTTTTGCAAGAACAGTCTCCGATCGCAAAAATATCGGGATCCCTGGTCGTGCGCATGTATTCATCAACCAAGATTCCTCTGCAGGAACCGATCTCTAATTGGGCATCCCGCGCTAACTGTGCGTTAGGCCTGGATCCGATTCCAAGAATAACCGCATCGACAACCTGCTCCTGTCCGTTTAAATAGCGAACCTTTTCGGCCTTTTCGTTGCCGACAATGGCCTCAATGCACGTTTTAGTCAAAACCTGAACACCCTTTGCTTTCAGGCGGTCCTCGGCCAATTTCGAGAATTCTTCGTCAAAAGAATTGGCTAAAAGATGCGGAAGCATTTCGACCAAGCTCACATTGATTCCTTTTTTCGTGGATAGCTCATCGGCAAATTCAACACCGATAAAACCCCCTCCGATAACAATCACATTACGGCAATGTTTTATTTTTTCAATAACATCCTTAAGATAGTTCATATCCTTATGGATCGGATAGACCCCTTTTTTGTTGATTCCCTCAATAGGCAGAACGACAGGAGTTGAACCACAAGCCAAAACCAATTTTTCATAGTAATACTTGTCGCCTTTTTCGGACTCAATGTATTTTTTCTCACGATTGATCGATAATGCTTGATCAATGGCTAGTTCAATGTGATTGTCCTTTAGTGCTGCGGCGCCCAAAGCATTATCCTGGGGATCCTTAAGGCTGGCAAACATATAAGGAATTCCGCAGGGAATAACGCCATTTTCAATATCCTTCATAACCAGGACGTTTTTAGACGGATAATATTTCTTTGCCGTAATCGCACAAACCATCCCGGCCGGACCCCCGCCTATAATTAAAATATCCGTTTTCTTTTCCATGTCATCCACCTAACTTTGTTTAATGAGTTTATTGATTTGAAAATAAATATCATTAAATTGATCTTTATATTCAGAATTAGTCTCAACCAATGTCTGCCCCCGCGAATACCCTTCAGCGATAGCGCGGTCAAAAGGAACACGCATCAAAACCGGCATGCTCTCTTTGCGACAATAATCCTCCGTGCAGGAGTCTCCCAAATCAGAACGATTGATCACCACTCCAAAGGGAATTTTCAGCTTGCGCAAAACCTCAACGGCCAGTCTCAGGTCATTGAGACCAAAAGGCGTAGGCTCAGTAACGAGAATGCAGAAATCACTCTCCCGAATCGCCTCAATCACCGGACAGGATGTTCCCGGAGGAGCGTCGATAATATTGATTTTTTGAGGGTCTACATGCTTTTGAAGCGCCCTGATTAAAGGCGGCGCCATGGCCTGGCCGATATCCAAACGTCCATGCGCAAAAGCCAGATCATCTTTGAATCCGGTTTCCACAACACCGATCCGTTGATCCACTTCTTTGATGGCTTTGCGTGGACAAAAATAATGACATGAACCGCATCCATGGCAAAGCTGAGGAAAAACCAAGACCTTCTGAGGCAAGACCGCGATCGCATGGTAAGCGCAAACCTCCTGGCACCTGCCGCAGTGATCGCAAAGACTTTCATCTATCTCAGGAACAGGAAGGGAAATTGTTTCAGAATTTTCTATTTCAGGCTGAATAAAAATATGGGCATTGGGCTCTTCGACATCGCAATCAAGTATCTGCGCATTTTTTAACGACAGAGCCAGGCTGGTAGCTATTGTCGTCTTGCCTGTTCCCCCTTTTCCGCTGGCAACTGAAAGTATCATGATTCCCTATTTGTGGATAATACATATATCCTGGGTTGGTGTATGGTGCTTTTTTATCTCATAACCCTGCTGGGCCAGGGCGCGCTCGATATCCGATAAACGGAAATCTTGGGCGGGATGATGATGGCCTTCGCTGTAATGCATTTTGTGAATAATGTTAAATCCCTCATCATTGAAATCCGTACAAATCATTTTGCCGCCTTGTTTGACCACCCTCAAGATTTCTTGGGCCACCTCAAGCGGTTCGTCCAAATGATGGGCCACATTGACGGCAAAAACAATGTCGAAATATTGATCTTCGAAGGGAAGTCTGCGGGCATCGGCGATCAGAAAATCAACCTGATCATCTTCCTTTAAATATTTCAGATTCAACCGGGCGATCTCCTGCTCTTGAGAAGAAAGATCGATGCTTTTGAATCGATATCCCGCTTGGGCTAAATTCAGGCAGAAATGCCCTTTGCCGGTGCCGACTTCCAGAATCTTTCCCCGGATGGGCTGAGCCAGGTCAATAATCTGCTGGCAGTTTTGATTGACATCAAATCCGAATTCTTTCGCTCGCTCAAGACGCTGCGCATAAATTTTATGATTCTCAAGAATCTTCCCTTCATCCATGAAATTATATTCCTGATTTTGGTTGAGCATCAGGATTTTCAGTGGGAGTCAACTTTTCATCCTTAAATTCCTGAAACGCCCGGCATACAGAGCCCGAAAGTCCGCTGTAAACCCGAATTCCAGCCGACGCTAGTGTCTGAAAGGCATTAGGGCCCACCTGGCCTGTGGCAACAGCCTGAACACCCTTTTGCGACAAGAGCTGGGCGGACTGAATGCCGACCCCTCCGACACCGTTAATGTTTTTGTTTTCGATAAATTCATGTTCGCCGGTTTCACTGTCGATAATCGCAAAATACCGGCACCGTCCAAAACGAGAATCCATTTCAGCATCCAAAGATGGCTGAGTGGCTGTAATGCATAATTTCATTTGATCATTCTCCTTTAATCGTGGTCGCATTCTGTTTTATCTAATCCGTATCCCTTGCCGGATCGCGGAGCGCATGGATTGTCCCGGCTTTCAAGTTTTCCTTTAACAAAAGCATCGATGGCCTCATCTACAGAGCCTTCACATCCGGTAATAGCTTGAATCGCCTTTTGCTCAAAAAGCACACGCGCCCGCTGGCCCATACCGCCGCAAATGATCGCCGTTACGTCTTGTTTGTGCAGAAATTCCGGCAAGAATCCGGGATGATGCCCGGGATTCGCGATAACTTCTTTTGATGTCACCTGCGCATTATCGGCCTCCACCAAAGTAAAAGACGGACACCGGCCAAAATGAGCGGAGACAAAGTCTCCATCTGTTGATATGGCAAATTTCACCATTCTCCCCTTTCTTTTATCAATGAGTTTCCGCGACTATTTATTCGTTTTTTTCCAGCTCGATAATTCTGGATTGAATAGACTGCGTCTCTTGCTCCAAAGCTTTCGCTTCCTGGCGCAATACGTTAAGCTCGTCCTCTTTGCTCATCGAGGCGGAACCTGCCGGATAAGCTTGCGGATAACCGTAAGCGGGAGCGTTCCAGCCCCAGCCCATACCCCGGCCGCGTCCGTAACCTCCTGCGCCTCGTCCCCCGCCTCGACGAAAGCCCATTCCTCGCCCTGTGCCGACCGGATTCATATAACCGGGTGCAGAAAAGCCTGCGCAGTAACCGGCCTGACGGCCTGTCATCGGTCCCATTCCCTGCGGTCCTGTTCTGTCTCCTCTTGGCATGGTGATCATCTCCTTTCTTTTTTTTGACAAGATTTGCATAAACCGTAAAACTGAATCACATGATCTTTGATGTCAAACTGATATTTCTTAGCCAGTCCCTTTTCGGTTTCCTTGAGGTATTTGAGTTCCTGATCCATAAAATCACAGTAGCTGATCACCCGATTGCAAACGGTGCAAATCAGGTGATGATGGTGTTTGACATTGGGATTTTTATCCGATAATTCATATTTGGCACAACCATGGCCAAAGTCGAATTTGTTCACCAGCTGCATCGAGACCAAAAGCTCCAAATTCCGATAGACGGTTGTCAGGCCGATGTCCGAATAGATTTTATGGACTCTGAAATATATATCCTCGGCGCTTAAGGGATCCTGGACCATTCTGAGAACCTCAATGATTGCTTCTCTGGGCTTGGTCATGCGGTAGCCGCACCCTCTGAATTGCCCCTGCACAAAAGACTGATTGCCCCGGAAACATCTTCCGGGCCTGTGTCCTTGCTGCATCCGTCTGTGATGTCGCAATGGTGTCATAAAGGCCGTTTCCTTATTGATAATGGTTTTCATTACCAATATAAACCACAAAAGCCCTTCTGTCAAGTGATTTTCACCGATGGAAGAAATGTTTGAATCGTTTAGCGGATAAGAATGGTGTTCGGATAGAATGCGGCCCAGGCGAACCACATGGCATTGTAGAAGTCGGCCGCCTGAAGGTGCTGTCCTTTCAATTTTCCCTCAAGAGCCACTCCCTGCGGCGACCAGCGGGTCTCTGTTTCCAGATCTTTGATTCCCCCGTTTTCATATACAAATGTCAGCCGCTTTTTGTCGGCATATGATCTAAAAACCCTTACGGCGCGAAGCGCCGAATCATAGAAAGCCGCACAGTTGTTTCCGGCGGAAGGAATATTAACGACTTTTTCTTTTCTGATAAGGTCTCTCTTGACAGCTGCAGGACGAGATCCGCTTAAAACACCAACGATAACGGTTTTAGGATTAAGGCGCGCATCCCAGGACATCACCGGATATTTTGGATTTCCGGTTTGATAATAGGAGCTGCCTCCCCAATAGGAACCGTAAGGATCCCCTTTGTATTCCATCAGATGCCCGGTATGGCGGGAAAGTATTCGGGCCGACGCGTAAGCTTTTTTGGCCTGACTCCAATACATCGTTATAAGCGCAATGCGTTTGAGTTTTTTTCCCTTTAAAGGACCCCGAATAGCCTGCCCCAGCATCTGCGGCCAGGGACTGCCGGTGCCCCGGTCTGCCATCACCAGATTACTGTTAAGAACAAGGCCGGATTTGCCAAATGTAACCCTCTTTTCATCGACAACCGCTTCAAAAGCGATCGCCGAATCCGTTAAAGGACAGTAGGTAATCACAAGAGGCCGCCCGTCAATGACATCATTGACGACTTCGTGCCAGACCAGAACTTTACGGGGATAAATGCGGGGCATTTTTTTATCTTCTAACACAAAAACAATATCGCTGTTATCTAAATAAGGCAAAATGCCTTCTTCAACAACTCGCGGCGGAATATAATGCGGTTTGTCAATGTCCGGAATGGCCTCCTTGTTGAGGCTGATACTAAACACGTGCTTTTCAAATTCTTCCAGCGGCCAGGGTTGGGAGGAAATCGTCTCCATCTGCCCCAGAGACAAGCAGGGGCTCAGAATAAATAGAGTAAGTAGAGGAAGGCAAAAATAGCGCATTAATTTTTTTTCATTTTTAAGCCGTATGCAGGCCGATCAAAATTGCCAGATCCTCCTCGGCAGATAAAGAGTGAGGATCATGGGCGGCCATCGGAATAAACACGCCGGGACAAAGCGGAATCTTTTCTTGATTTAAAACAAATGTCCCTTTACCTTTTAAGACCGTCACGCAACCGCTTTTGGCGGAAGTGTGCGTGTCAATGCCGCTTCCTTTGGCCAGGCACATCAGGGTGTAGTGGTATTTTTCATTCTTGATCAAAACTTTGCTGTAAATCCCTTCATTGCTAAACTGCATCAACTCATTTAGGTTTTCAAAGTTTTTGTCTGGCATACATATCTCCTTACTATTTTAATCTTACTAATTCTTCACGGCCGGATGAAAAGCGCGGCCCCTTGGGCGTCCATCTCCAAAACCGTCAACTTGACCTTTCCTTTTAAGTTTACGACATCTTCCACATTATCGTCAAGGTCATAATCATAACGGCCGTTTCCTCCCAGGCTCAGGAAGTTGATTGGAAGATCCGTGTTTAAATTAAGTGTCTGGCTCGAAACATTGGAACCGGCCGGATATTCCACCCCATAACCTTTGATCAGCTCCCTGTTACCCTCACTATCCAGCTCGATATTGATTTTCCAGCTGTTGCCTTCATCAGACTGAGCCAATAAAGAGATAAGGCCGCCGGGCTTTACGCCAATAATGTTGTGCAGACTAAAAGCGCGGATATCGCGGGAATTCGGAAGAGGCAGCGTGGCGCCCTTTCGGATAATCAAGCCGGAACCCACCGAACGGGTATTGCGCAAATTGATAAAAACATGACCCGTCTTTGACTTGCCCCCCGCCTGAGCCGTGATACTCAACTTGACAGCTGTGATTTTAGGGATGTCGGCCGCAGGGATTTCCCCTGAAGCGCCGGCTTCCATTCTGTTGTTGGCATTGTCAAAATATTTCAATGAAACATCTCTGAAGGCCACAGGGCCGAAATCACTTTTGGGGAAAACCTCTTTTTTTTGTCTGTAGGTGCGCGCGATGGTCTCTGGGGAAAAGCGGAGAGTCATTCTCGCATCAGGAATAGTACGGGTGTCGGGATGATAGATAAAGCGCACCGGAGTACCCGGGGGGAGTTCGGCGGCAATAATCGCCTGGTCTTTTTCCATTGCCCCGTTGGATGTTTCTCTTAAAAAGAAAATAAGCGGCACAACCTGCCAGGGCTGTTTGCCATACGGTCTGGCCTCGGCCAGAGGAAGTCCGGAACCGGCCTTAAAGGGAGCAGAGAGTCTAAATCTCTGATCGGCCATATTGTCAACCCGGTGGCTGTCATCGACCCAGGGAGGGACAAATGAAAGATATGTTTGGCCGGCTTTAATGATTTCCAGGGAATCTTTGATCCCATAGTTGCGGAAATCTCCGTCGGAAAGCGTCTTCAATGAATCATCGAGGGCTTTCTGTAGTATCATTTCGTTTTGCACGAAATGATAGATATCAAAAACTGTTTTCATGGTGAGGGCCACGACCCCGATTAAAACCGCCGCAATAGAAATAGCGATCAATAGTTCTATTAAAATCAAACCGCCGTTAATGTTTTTGTTTGTCTTTCGCATTCTGGTTTAATCGGTAATGGCCCAGTGGAAATCTTCGATCAGGGTGATAAGACTGGCAACCGGCTTGGGTTCCTTTCGGGAAATCCGTTCGGCTTCTTTGAAGACCTGAACTTTAACCGTTAAGGGTTCTGTGGGCTCAATGGTCCTTAAAACCCTCCAGCGTTCTTTGTTTAACACGAGCGCTTTTTCATTAAGCGGCGGATGCCAGCGGTCGCCCATTTCTTTAAGCTGTTGAACCGTGAGATTGCGATTCTTGATTTTCTCCATTTCCTCCTGAGCGAGATAGCGGGCTGATGTCAGATCACTGGTAAATACCGATTGGTCAATCATCACGGTATACATATTCATCAAAGGCAGAAAAGAAATCGCTAAAACCGTAAGAGTGATCAACAGCTCGATAAAGGTAAAACCCCGGTTCTTATTGTTCAACCTCATCTTTTAGCTCTCGATAAATTTGGATACCCAGCCCTGTTCCTGAAACCGTTCCGAAAGTGGCGATGCCGGCAACGGGCTTAAGACCGGGCGTGGAATCAGGCGTGACCGTCACCTGCTCGGCCTGGTCATCATTAAGAATAATCATGGCCGTCCCTTCGGTGACCACAACGGGATTGCCGAGCGCATGAGAGGTGGCCGAACCGTCATCAATGAATTCCTCAAGATCAACGGTAAAGAAGGTGCTGTTATCTTCAACAATCACCTGATCATCCTCGTCAATAATCTGAATAGTCAAAGGCAGATTCCCCACCGGACCCCGGTTAGGAAGAACTTGAATCCGGGCCTCTTTGACGGTGATCGGCTCGCTCTCACCTTGCACAAAAGAAAACTGCGTATCAAAAACATTTAAAGTTTTTTCCTCAAAGCTCAACGAACTGCTGATATCCAAAAACTCATGACGGCCGTCTTCGTCATCGATGAATGTATAAGTCTCGGGAAGACTGAGACTGGTTCCCTCAAAGCCCACGGTCCCCTGATAATTAACTACGGGCTCATTGTTTTCATCCCGGGCTCCAACAGAAATATCAATGGGTTCATGGGTATAATAAAAATCTCTATCCGGCAGAGGATCCGAAAGGTTGACCAGGAAATCTTTGGGAAGAAAAACAATCTCCTGCGATGTCCCCTGTTGTGTTGATAAATTGTCATCGCTGATGACCAAAGAAACCTCGCCGTAGCGATCGAAAGTGGCCTCCGCGATCTCGGCTGTTCCTTCATTCCAAAGCGTGTTCCCCAATTGCTCGGGCGAAAGGCTGGCCCCCTGATCAGCCGGCGGATCAATAGTATTGACCGAAAGCGAGGCCGGGCCTTGATAGCCTGTGCAAACAGCTCCCGCCGCATCCAAGGCGGTAGCGCTCAGCGTGAAGGATTTATTGACCGTGTGGGCCGCTAGGAAATCCAGGCCGGACAACTCTAAAGAAAACGAATCCGGCGCAAAAGAAATATTGCTAGATGAACCGGTTTTAGCCGGATCATCGCTTTTGGTTACCGTCATGGTGATGACCCCGCAGTTCGAATAAGTAACATTATTCAAAACCGCGATCCCGTTGACAAAGGCCGTAGCGCCGGCAACGGAAAGCGCTCCCGTGCCTGTTAACGGACTCACATAATTCACGGAAAGATCAACCGGATCATTGTAATCAACGGCCACGTTACCGTTTTGGTCAATGGCGGTGATCGAAAGCGCAAACGCTTCCCCTGTCACCTGAGCCGCACCGGCTGTCACCTGAAATGTATTGACCGCGCTGTTAATGGTCTGCTGCTGGGTGGCCTCCTGCCATCCCTGAGTTGGAAATTCGGACGCGGAGATCGTCGGAAGACCAACTTCAAAATCCCTGTAGTAAAAGCGTGCCGTATCTTGACCGGAGGGAATCGTAACCGTTAAGGTATTATCGGCGCTCCAGTTAGCCGGATCGTCTTCCGGCGCGAACTGCCCGAGCAAAGACGAGGATTCGAGAAATATTTGTGTATCGGCAGTAACGGGCCTGGCCACGCTGGATGCATCCTGTGTCTGAACGGACATCAATTCCGTGGAAAAACCCTGAACAACGGTTTGCGGCAAAGTGGTGAATTCCAGCTTGGCAATATTCCCGATCTCCTCGCCTTCGGTCACGGTGAGATTGCTGTCGGTGCAGTTGCGGCAATAAAATTCGCCTGCGAAATGACTGCTGTTTAGCGTCTGCCACGAACCGGCCGGCGGCAAAACACCCATCCGGCTGAGCTGCCCGCCGCGCCATTCGGTCATGCGGTATTCGACCCAATAGCCTTTGTCCGCCTCCAGATTCACAGCCCCATTATGGTTGAAATTACCGGCCGTGCCGTGCCCGCCGTACCAGGAAGCGATCACATTGTGCGCCTGGTCTTCGTCCGCGCGGTTAACCAAAATCTCGGAAGCGTCGTCGCTGTCGGTGCCGAAATAGTATTCGCCGGTTACCGCAGGCGTAAAGAGAAAACGGTAGCGGGAAAAATAATATTCATCGCTTCCAAACGGATTGGCATTGTGGTCCAGGGCATCCACCAGACCGGATCCGTCAATTTCAAAACCGGCCGCTCCGATCCCCGCGATGATCTGATCAAATTCATTATGGTTATCGGTGTAGCCGGCCAAAGCGGCATTGGTAGCGCGGGTGGTCGTCAGATAAATCTGGTCCTCTTGAAATGTCGAAGCTATCGAACTGACCGCGGCTGCCCCTGGATTACCGTAATACATATAGATGGTTTTATTGGATAAAGACGCAAGAAACGGAACTCTGACCCACAGATAAGTTTGCGCGGTGTTCATTGTATCGGATTCGATCCAATAAGACAACAGCGTCGCATCGTCCTCGTCGGTAAAGCGGATATCCGAGCCATCGGCCAGCATTTTCCCTTCTGCAATCAAGCTTGCCGTGTCCACGGTCACTTTCACCTGGCAATCGGATAGATCCTCAGCGTTGGGATTGGTGATCGTCACGGGATATTGGTAGCTTCCGATATAATCAAAAACAAGAACTTCAATAGTCTGCTGGCCGTCGTCCCAGCCGCGACCGGGAGACTCCAATGCGCTTAAGGTATAGGAGCCTGCTTCACGGTCCCGGTAATAAAAACTCGCGCTGCTTGAATCGGCGCTGATCGTAACGGAATGAACGGCAAGAAACGGTGACTCATTAAGACTGAATTCTCCTTTCGAAGATGTCGTTTGCAGATTGATCGTTGTGTCTTCTGTGACCGCGACCGGATCCCCGTTTACATCCTGCGTCTCGATCGTTATCTGATTTGAAACCCGATCTTCATAGATGGATTGCGATGGAGATATAAAGGCAATCCGGGTGATCGGAAATTGCTCGGTTGAGCTCGGCAGACAGGTTGAGTATTTCCGCGTGAAGATTTGCCCCGGAAAATTATCCGCGGTCAGTGTTTTAAAGGAGGAACCCGGTTCCAAAACACCCATCCGGCTGAGCTGCCCGCCGCGCCATTCGGTCATGCGGTATTCGACCCAATAGCCTTTGTCCGCCTCCAGATTCACAGCCCCATTATGGTTGAAATTACCGGCCGTGCCGTGCCCGCCGTACCAGGAAGCGATCACATTGTGCGCCTGGTCTTCGTCCGCGCGGTTAACCAAAATCTCGGAAGCGTCGTCGCTGTCGGTGCCGAAATAGTATTCGCCGGTTACCGCAGGCGTAAAGAGAAAACGGTAGCGGGAAAAATAATATTCATCGCTTCCAAACGGATTGGCATTATGATCGATGCGCTCGACATACCCTGTACCGTCAATAGTGAAGCCAGCTTGCCCGATCCTGTCGACAATCTGGTCAAATTCCGAGTGATCGTCGCTATAGCCAACCAGACCGCTGTCCGTAGCGCGCGTGGTTAACAAATAGATCTGATCCGCGCTAAAAGTCTGAGAAATGGAGCTAACCTCAGTAGCGGAAGCATTTCCGTAGTATAAATAAATCGTCTTGCTCGCCGAAGCCGGGACGGAGGGAACTTTTACCCAAATATAGGTATCAGACGAATTGATGGTATCGGATTCGATCCAGTAGGATAAATAGGTCGCGTCATCGGAATCCGTAAAACGGATATCCGCTCCGTCGGCCTGCATGTTTCCCTGGGCGATAATCGCGGCTGTGTTTAATGTCACTAAAACCTGATAATCGTTAAGCGCGTCAGTGCAATCCGCATTATTGATAATAACGGGAATCCGATGGTCCCACTGCGCGCTTAGATTCTGCACATTCATTGTCTGACTCGCCGGGGTCAAGCCGGCTGATGAAACGGAAATGGTAAAAGTTCCCGAAGAACTGTCGCGATAATAAAGATTGACAGAACTTTCACCGGAAGAAATGATCGCGGAACTGACAGGCGTAAACGGATCCGCCGTTAAGCTAAATTGGCCTGTTGAAGAGTTCGAGCTTAGCGTGATGGCGGTATCAGCTGAAGCGACCGCCACATGGCTGAATTGATCCTGAGTCTCAATGGTGATCACACCCGAAACGCCGTCTGTATTAATAGTTTGCTCGCTGGTTGTAAAGACCAGTTTGGAAGGCGGAAAACTGACCGTCGGTTCTTGGTCGGCATACTCTCGGGCGAACAGCTGTCCGCTAAAATTGGTGCTGTTAACGATCTGCCACGAACCGGCCGGCGGCAAAATGCCCATCCGGCTGAGCTGCCCGCCGCGCCATTCGGTCATCCGGTATTCGATCCAATAGCCGTAGCCGGCGTTTAAAGAAACCGGACTGTTGTGATTAAAACTGCCGGATATTCCATGCCCGCCGTACCAGGAAGCGATCACATTATGCGTTAAGTCCTGATCGGCGCTGTTGATCAGGATTTCGGAAGCATCGTCAGAATTGGTCCCAAAATAATATGTGCCTGTTAAAGAAGGGACAAATAAGAAACGGTACCGGGAAAAATAGTATTCCGAACTGCCGTAGGGATTCGCATTGTGATTGACCGCATTCACATAGCCGGAACCGTCTACGGCGAAATCGGGCGTCCCGATGCGCGTAATAATTTCGTCAAATTCATCGTGATTATCCGTGTAGCCGGCCAGGGTCTGGTCGGTGGCACGGGTTGTCAATAAAAAGAGATCGCTGGAACGGAAAGTTGAGACAAGCGAACTGACTGCGGGTGCGGCTCCGTTGCCGTAATACATGTAAATGTTCGCGGATGATGAGGCCGCCAGTGAAGGCACCTTAACCCAAACATAGGTGGCATCCGTATTGATCGTGCCGGATTCGATCCAGTAATCCAACAGGGTCGCGTCGTCATTCTGCGCTGAGGTAAATCGCAGATCCCGGCCGTCTGCGGCCATCTGTCCGGCCGTAATCAAGGATGCGCTGTCGAATGCGACAAGAATCTGGTAATTGCTGAGCGACGCGGCATTGGGATTGGTGACCGTGATCTGTTGCTCGTAATCCCACGCGTCACCGGTCAAGTAAGCGTAAAGATTTTCAGGCAGGCACAAAGAGATCAAAAGCAAGACAGCCCCTGCCATAAATAATCGGGGCCAAAGCCGACAAAAAGCATTTCTGCAACCGCAGGGTCGGCTGAGCAAGCAATACATTAAGCGGCAGTTGTTGATCTTCATGCATTCCTGTGGTCTTATGATTCTTCGGTAATCCTTAAAATTTCCGAAATCGATGTGATTCCTAGGCGGATTTTTTCTATACCGTCTTCCAGCAGGGTTGTCATATTTAAGGTCCTGGCTTCTTTCATCAGGTCTTTGGAAGAGGCCTTTTGGGTAATCAGTGTGCGTATTTTTTCATTGGGAACAAGAATCTCAAAGATACCGATCCGTCCGCTGTAGCCGGTCTGCCGGCAGGCCTTGCAACCGTTTTCCCGGAAGATCTGTGCGTTTTGAAAATCGGACGGATTCATCCCGAGACTTTCAATTTCCCGGGGCTCAGGCTTGTGAGGTTTTTTGCATTGATCGCACAATTTTCTGACCAGCCGCTGGGCCACCACGCCGGTCAGGGAACTGGCCAACAGATAAGACTCCAAGCCGATATTGATCAGACGGGCGCAGGCGCTGGGCGCGTCATTTGTGTGAAGCGTCGAGAAAACCAGGTGCCCGGTTAAAGCCGCGTGAATGGCGATTTCGGCCGTCTCCCGGTCCCGGATTTCTCCGATCATAATAATGTCGGGATCCAGGCGGACAATCGAGCGCAAACCCACGGCAAAAGTCAAACCGGCTTTTACATTGACCTGCGACTGATGAATATACTCAATCGTGTACTCCACCGGATCTTCGAGCGTGATAATATTTTTCTTTTTGTCATTGACGGTGTTCAAAACCGAATACAAGGTCGTGGATTTTCCGCTTCCGGTGGGACCGGTCACCAGAAACAGCCCGTGCGGTTTGGTGATCAAAGACTGAAATTGTCTCAAGAGATCCCCTTTCAGACCCAGTTCGTCTAAACTGAGTATCCCGGTCGATTTATCTAAAACGCGAATCGCCACGTGCTCTCCGTGAATAGTAGGAAAGGTGGCCACTCTCAAATCGATCTCTTTGCCTTTCACCTGAGTTTGAATCCGGCCGTCCTGAGGCAGGCGCTTTTCGGCAATGTTGATGTTGGCCATGATTTTGATTCGTGAGATCGTGGCCAGCTCCAGGTCTTTTTTCAGTTCAATAAAATCCTGCAAAATTCCGTCGACCCGGTAGCGGCAGAGAAATCGCTTGTCCTGCGGCTCTAAGTGCGCGTCGCTGGCCTTAAGCGTTACGGCGTCTTCGATGATTTTATTGACCAGCTTGATCACAGGCGCCTGGGCGGCCTGTTCTCTTAGTTTCGGTAAGTCGTCGCTTCGGCCGGCGGAGATTCCGCCCGTTTTAGCCGCGCCAGCCTCGCCAGTCGCGTCTGCTACTCCTGAAACACCCGAAGTACCTGAAGCACCCGAAATGTCCAGCGTTTCCGCAGAGTCCGAAGTGGCCGCAGTACCCGAGCCCCCCGACACACCCAAACCGGTCGCAGAGGACCCCGCGCGAGAGTAATATTTCTGAATCGCTTTTTTGATTCCCGTCGGGGTGGCAAAAACAGGGTTGATCGTCAGCCCCGTCAGCTTCTCGAGCTCGTCGATCACCGTGACATTGAGCGGGTCGGTCATGGCCACGGTCAGAGAATTCGCGATTTGGTAAACCCCGATCACGCGCAACTTAAAAGCCGCATCAAAAGGAATCAAAGCCACGCTTGCAGGATCAAACTGGTAGGTGTCGACATCGATAAAGGGAATCCCCAACTGCTCGCTTAAGGCCTTTACAATATCGTCTTCCTTGGCGTAACCCAGCTTGATCAGCACGTCCCCGATCTTGCGATTCGAGCGCTTGCCCTCCTCGATCGCCGTCTTGAGCTGGTCGGGACTGATAATCCCCTGCTCGATTAAATATTCTCCCAGCAATCGTCTTTTTTCAACCATGAGTCATCCTTACCTAAAGCGCGCTGTATTTGATCTGGATAAAACGCTGAACCTGATTCATCTCGCCTGTGCCCACAATGGTGGAAGTCGCAAAATCATGAACAGCCCAACAGGTCCCCTCACCCAATGAACGAGCCCTGATATTTCCTACGCCGTTTCCGTCGGGATCGATATCATTTCTCAATTCAAAAATAGAAGCGGCGATACCCGCTTCTGCCAGATACAGAGCCTCAAGACGGGCCAGCTCCAGCGTGCCGGCTCTCGTTCGCGACATCAGAAAAACCATCAGGCTCATCCCTAAGACCGTTGCAAAAATCAATACAATAAGGGTCGTCAAAAGAATGGTGCCATTCTCCTCATTCAATTTGCTGTTTTCCTTTTTGCTTTTACCATTCTGAAGGAATTTCATCAGCATAATCTCCCCACCGCCGCCCCAGCTCTTTGGCTACATTGACCTTCACCTCGGCGGTATCGGTGAAATAAATCCATCCGCCGGTCCCGCCTAAAGTCTCTTCTTGCGTTTGATCCGCATAATCATTATTGCCCCGTGAACTACTGATCGTCTCGGACGGGATCTTCCTCAGGTAGGCCTTCTTTACACCCACGTCATTGTAGGTTGTAGTCGTCAACTCTCCCAGCGAATCAGGGTAGCGTCCTTCCTTGGCCCTGAATAAATTAATCCGGGTGCGGATCGACTCCAGATTGGTCCGGGTGGCCGAAACACGGGCTTCAGCATCAAAGCCGACAAAATTGGGAATAATCGTTGAAGCCAAAATGGCAATGATGCTGATCACTATGAGAATTTCGATGAGGGTAAACCCCTGCATCCGGCCCGCGTTTTGGGGACTACACGAGAAACATTGACCCGCCAAACCCGCTTTTCTATTTCTTGAATTATTCATATTCTTGAATTTCCTTTCTCCTCTTATCCCGCCCGCCGTAAGAAACGGAATCAAGTCAGCCGACAGGCTTGCGTTCACTTCGTCTTGCAAATCCGGGCTTCCTTTAAATCCCTCCGCGAAAAACTTTTATCAGGTTAAAAATCGGCAACAAAACCGCCAGCGCGATAAAGGCCACTAATCCCCCCATCGTCAGCAATAACACCGGCTCTAAAATGGTTGTCACATTCTTGATGATATATTCAGTCTCCTGATCGTAATAGGCGGAAATTTCCGCGAGCATTTGATCCATGCGTCCGCTTTTTTCCCCGACGGTGATCATCTGAATCACCATCGGAGGAAAAATCCCGCTGGCCTGAAACGGTTCGCTCAAAGACTGCCCTTCGCTGACCGCGACATGAATCTTTTCGATCACACGGGAGATCACCACATTGTTGATCGTTTTTTCCGTCACGGCCAGAGCCTCCAAAATCGTAACGCCGCTGCGCACCAGCACGCCCAAAATCCGGGTAAAGCGGGCGACGATCATCTTGACATAAAAATCTCCAAAGACCGGAAGCTTGATCAATAAATGATGAAACTGGTAGCGCCCCTCTTCATCCTGCGTATATCTCTTAAACCAGAAAACGCCCAAAGCCATAACCAGCAAAAAAACAAACCAGAAATCTTTTAACGCGAAACTCAAGCCCATCAACACCCGGGTGGCCAGAGGAAGCTTGGCTTCATAGGTTTCAAAAATCACCACGAACTTGGGGATAATCACAGCCATCAGAAAACCGACGATAAAAATAGCCGCCGTTACCAGAATCACCGGATAAACCATGGCCGAGCGAACCCGCATCAGGGCATCCATCTCCTGAGTCTTTAAAACAACCAGTCGATCCAAGACTTCATGCAGCACGCCCGCTGTCTCTCCGGCTTTAACCATATTGACATACAGCGTGTTAAAAACCCGCGGATGATGGCTCAAAGCCTGGGAAAAACTCTCGCCTTTCTCTATATCTTTAAGCACGTTTTGAAGCACGCGAACAAAAGTTTCATTCTTGCTTTGCTGAATCAAACTGGTCAAAGCGTCTGTAATCGGCAGACCGCTTTTAAGCATAGATGAAAGCTGACGGGTAAAAAGGATGACTTCAGCCTGGGTGATGCGGCTCATCCTTTTAAGCAAGTCCTGCCAAAGACGTTTCGCCTCGCTTTGTTCCTCGATATAGACGACCCGATAGCCCAAACTCCTGAGATTAGTCACCACCGCCAGCTCACTGACCGCATCCACCGCCCCGCGGATCGGCAACCCTTCATTATCTCTGGCCTTATAAACGTATTGCGGCATCGTTATTGCGCTCTCTGCGTCTCGATTTCCAGATTCTTTTCTTTTTTCTCCATCACCCGAAGATTCAGATACGCATCCTTCTGTAAATAATCGGCCCGACTCACATCAAAAAAGACCTCCTGAGAAGAAATCTGATCTTTTTGAGCAATCTGCCGGGGATTCTTGATAATATAGGGTGTGATAAAAACCGTCAGCTCGGTCTCCTCGAAATCACTGCTGCGTTTGGAAAACAGAAACCCGATCACGGGAATCGCCCGCAGAAACGGAATCCCGCCTTTGATTTTATCGTCTTTGCGATTAATCAAACCGCCGATGATAATCGTCTGCCCGTTGGCTACCCGCACGGTCGCATCGGCCTCGCGGGTGGTGATCCGCGGCCCGGCATCAAGCGCGGCCGACACCGAAGACACCTCCGGGTGCACATTCATCGTGATCCAACCGTCGGGTGAAACCATCGGTGTAACTTTTAAAGTTGTCCCCACATCGATAAAACGCGTGGTTTCGGTGGTGCCGGTTGTGGTTTGCGTTTTTTCTTTATAGGGAAATTTCTCACCGATAATAATGCGCGCCTCTTTGCCGTTTAGAGTCGCAATAGAAGGTGAGGCCAAGAGGCGCGCCTGATTAGCCTGAATCAGCGCATCAAGCGTAGCGGTTGCCTCGAAATCTTTCATGGTGGTGGTTAAGGTAAACTGCCCGCCGGATAATGCCGAAGACGGTCCGGCCAGGGTCGTTGTTGAACTCATTGATTCATCATAACTGGTGACCCGGTCAAACAAACCCGGCGTCGATCCCTTGGGATCATAGGTTAATGTGTAGGTCGTCCCGAAGTTTTCATAGGCCTTATCCTGTATATCGACGATCTTAGATTCGATCAAAACCTGCGCCGGCGCCACATCAATGGAGACAAGAACCTCTTTCACCTTTTGAATACTGGCCGGAAAGTCCGTGATCACTAAACTATTGGTCGCCTCATTGATCTGGATATCGCCTTTGCCGGAAATCACCCGCCCCAAGAGACGCTGGGCCTCGGCCGCGGTCAAATAGCTCAGACGGATCGATTCGGTCGCCAAATCGATCCCTTCCGTCCCCGGCCCCGGCGTGATATAAATAAGATTCCCCTTGCGGGTAAAAGCATAACCGTTAACACTTAAAATCGCTTGAAGCGCTTCATCCACCGTCACATCGCGCAGATTCACCGTCACCGTTCCGGTCACATCTCTGGTGGCCACCAGATTCAAATCATAGGAATAAGATAAAGCGCGCAGAACGCTGGAAAGATTGGCTTCCTTGTAATCCAGACTCACCAGTTGTTGATCATCCGCGCAAAGAGCGATCGGGGCAACAATCAAGATCAAAACCGCCGCCGCAAGATACATAACATTCTTAATGATTCTCATGATCTACTCCTTTTTGGCAACTGACTAAAATGATTTACGGATTTTCTTCCATTTTGAGTTCAAAGGCACTGAACCCATCGCTTAAGATAACAGAATTTCTCATGATCTTCTCCACCTGATATCCGTCGAGATAATCCCCGACAGTGAAGACTTCGTCATTGATAATAACAGTCGGGGTCTGCCCTTGATAAATAATGCCGCTGATCTGATAATCTTGATCCTCGGCTAATGAGGTCTTTTGAAAAACACTTGAGACAAACGGATTATTCTCAAAAATCACAGCCTCAAAGGCGAGATCTTTTTTCAATTCCCTGATTCCTCCGCCGGTTGTCTTGTCATTCAAGAGAGTTGAGACCACCAGCTTGATATCCAAACGGGAAAAACGCTCCTGGCTGCTTTCTTGCATGGCTACTTCATTGATGGTCATAAACGGAAATATTGTTTCCAGCCGCCGGGAATAATTCAGCAGGCCTGAAAAATCCGCTGTCAATTGCATCTCGATATTCATGCGGTCATAAGCTTCTTTTTCCCCGACTTCCATCGGCTTGATCGAGCGAAATTCCACCAGATCCCCCCTGGTCTGCCTGATCAATTCGCCTAAAAGCGTAGGCAGGCTGTCCTGCTGCGGCAGTTCCGCCTCCAAATTTTTAAGTTCATCGGTCAAAACATTCAAAGCATTACGCTCTCTTTCCAAAAGTTTCCTCTGCGATTCCACATCGGGTATTCTCGCCTTGAGATCCAACTGCCTGTTTTTCAAAGAGACTATCTCCTGCCTGTAATCGGCAAGAAGCCTTTGCTGGGGCCGGTAAACAAAATTTATCAAAAGGCTGAAACAAAAAGCCAGAAAAAGCAGACCGATCAGGATCTTTGTTCTGGCCGGCTGCCGGTCATAAACCTTGCGATAGGAATTGAATTTTTTCTGAGATCCCGCCAAAAATTCCATGTGATTAATGTCCTATTTTTCTTGCCATGCTCTTCGGCTAACTTGAGTCGTCACTTCAAATTCCGTCTGGGGCATTTTATTTTCTTCTTTTTTGACAGACTGCATGAAACGAAATCCGGTTTCCGCAAAAATGTCCGATTGATCCAATAAAAGCATCAGCGTGCTGACATCTTCCTGATCTTGCGCCATCCCTTTAAGAAGTATTTCCTCTTCCGAAAGCTGAAGTTCCTTCAGCTGAACCCGCTTCGACACAATAGCACTGATCTCAACCAAGACCTTCGACCAGGCGATACCTTTTCTGCGCGACTGCTGGAGAATATCCAGCCGCTGGGCGATCTGCGCCCGCTCTTGATTGACATTCTCTCTTTGCTGCGAAAGCAAGGAAAAGAGTTTTTCATTATCCCGCTGCATCTTTTTTAGTGTCTGGATTTCCTGCTTGGCCTTATCGATACTGTATTGATAACGTATGATCGCCGTTTTCTGCCAGATAAAAGAAACAATAATCGCCAATATCAAAAAAATGATTACTCGGCTTGATCTGCTCGCAGTTGTTTTTTTTATCCTGTTTTTCTTAGGAATCAAATCAATCCGTTTCATTCTTGCCTTTCACTGTGCTCCCCGCAGAGCCAATCCCAGCACAACCCCAAAGCGCGGAAAAGACCTCTCCAGATTCTCCTGATCAATCAGAGCCTCTTTGGCGATCTGAAATTTCACCAGAGGATTGTCGGTTTCCACCGGCACATGCAGCCGTTCGTAAATCATGGGAACCAGCGACGGGAACCCGGCCGATCCGCCGCTTAAAATTATTTTGTCATAGTTTGTGATCCGGGATTTGGTCAATTGATACGAATAATATTTAAACGTATGCTCAATATCGGACACCAGTTTCTCAAAGGGAAGCGTGATCGCATTGCGCACCTGAAGCGGAATATCCCGCGGATAATGCTTCTGATCCTCTTGATCGCATTGCGTTAAACTGGAGAAACCGTATTTTCTTTTGAGACGCTCAGCTTCTGTAAATGAGACATGGCAATAGTCCCTTATCGTCTGCGTCAGGGAATTGCCAGAAATATTCAACACCCGCGTGTACTGAAGATTACCGTCTTTTAAGATATTGAGCTTGACCGCTCCGGCGCCCAAATCTAAAGCGATAACAACCTCTCCTTTTCTGGCGATCTGATTGAAATACAAACCGGCGGCCAATGAAAAACTCTCGGTTTCAATCGCCAGAGGTTTTAATCCTGCGAATTCCATCATGTCCATATATTTCCAAATATCCTCATGCTGAATCGCAATCAGAAGGATCTGTATTTTCTCTTCTCTAAAGGAGCGTTCTTCGTTTAATACAACAAAATCATAACTGATATTGTCCAAATCGTCCTTCGCCATTTGACGGACTTCCCAGCGCAGGGCCTCCTCCAATTCGGCCGGCGGCATCTGCGGCAAGGCGATATTTTTCATCATCACCGATTCTGTTGAGAGCGCCGCATAGGCGTTTCCCTGGAGCTGATAGGTATTGCAGAGATTTTTAAGAATCCCGGGTAACTGCTTGTCTCTTTGCGCCGGGTTTTCCACCAATTCCAGAGGCAGCTCTTCCACAATCAGCTTGGAAATAGCCAGATGCCTGCCCTTGTTTTCCAGCTGGGCGATTTTAATGCTGCTGGAGCCGACATCCACCCCCACCGGAAGAAAACCTTGACCAGCAGATCGGATCTTTCTCGTGTTTTTGACAACATCTTTCTGAGATTCAGTCTGGGGTGCTTGAGACGTACTGCCGAAAAGGCTGGATGTCTTTTTGCGTTTCTCCTTTTTCCCAAAAATAGACTGAACGACATTGGTGTCAAGTTTTTCAACGTCCGGCTGATGGGAATCAGAATTTTTATTCGCTGGAACCATAATGCACCACTGGCTCGATGACATGATGATCTTTTCGTCTTTGTGTCCGCTCGATCACTTCCCGGGTCAATTCCCAATAATCGGCAGCGCCTTTCGACTGCGCCGCATAAAGATGAATCGGCTTTTGGTGCATCGGAGCCTCGCAGAGTTTGACATTGTTGCGGATTTTAGCCCGGAACATCTTTTCCTTAAAATACTCGTTCATTTGCCGAAGAATCTCGTGATTCACTTTATTGCGCTGATCAAAAAGGGTCACCAGAATTCCCAAAATATCCAGCTGAGGATTGAGCCTCTCCCTGACGGTATCAATGGTGTGAAACAATTCCTTGATACCCTGCAGGGCAAAATAATGCGTTTGAAAAGGAATCAAGACATACTGTGAAGCCGCCAACACATTGACGGTAACAAGATTCAGTGTCGGCGGGCAGTCCATAATCACGTAATCATACTTTCCGCAAAGAGCCAGTTTGTCAAACGCGCTTCTAAGAATCGCTTCCCTCCCTAAGCTCGAGGCAATATCCAATTGCGCCCCGGCTAAAAGAGAATTGGCACCGATCAAATCCAGGCGCATAACAGAGCTTAAGCGCACAATCTTTTCTAAGGGAACGCCTTTGGTGAGCGCATCATAAAGGGTGAGACACTCCTCATGAAGCTCAACCCCTAAGCCTAACGTGGCCTGGGCCTGCGGATCCGTATCGATTAAAAGCGTCTGATAGCCCGAAAGCGCCAGACAGGAAGCCAGGTTGATAGCAGTCGTTGTCTTGCCGCATCCTCCCTTTTGGTTGACGATGGCAATACTGACGGGTCTCTTCTCTATATATGCATTGTTCATAAGCTTCTCCTCATGAATTCATCGGATTGAATTCCTTGGAAAGCGCAAATTCTCTTTGAATGAGCCGCAGGGTATAGCCCCTATTCATCATCTCTCTGATTTTATTGATTCTTTTGTCCACCTCGGCCCGATCATAAAGCCGTTTATTGCCCTTTTTGCGGGCCACAACAATCAGTCCGATATTGGTGTAATAATTGACGGTCGCTTTTGAAATATCAAACTGCTTGGCGATGTCCTCGACTGTTCCTAAATTCTTCATATAGCTTCTTTCTAATGTCAAACCCCATACTCATTAATACTTATTATCAAGTATTCTGTTCTATTGTTGTATGTTATCTTTAATTATCTAGTCTTAATATATGTTAACCTATCTACCGTGTCAAGCCGTGATCGGGGTATTTTCCTTTTTGTTTTAAAAAGTACTTTTTAAATAATCCGTTTGGGAATTTTTTTAGAAAATTACAGCTGCAGCATTAATTCGATCGTCTGTTCTTCGGAGGTGAGAATCACCCGGTCTTTGAGGATATCTTCCACTATGTAACCGGAAATCTCGCTTCCGATCTGGACGATCTCATTATTGACGATGGCGGTGGGATTTTTCTGATCCCAGGCAATTCCATTTAAAGAGAGCCCTTTGGCAGACGGCCTCAATTGCCGGGAAAAAGGATCACGCTGGGCACTATACGTCTTAGATTCTTTGAGGAGTTGTTGATAGAAATTCGCTTCGCTGCCGCCGGAAGTCCCGCCCTGAGAAGCAAAGCCTGCGACAGGTTTTGTGGTTCTGGATTTTTTTGTCGATCTAACGGCTGAGAAAATTGCCACAACAAGAATCACAAACAAAATACCCGTCGCAATATATTGAATTTTCTCTTTTGTCATTTTCATGAGGATAAGTAATAAAAATCGATGGTGCATCCGACACTCAGCAATCGGCTGTCCGTATAGTTTTTGCGCAATTCCATTTTTCGGACCACAAAAAAAGCCGCCCCGGAACTTTTAAGCGCATCGATATAATGAAGCAGATCATGATAGGTCGAACGCAGTTCCAAAACCACAGACAGCTGACGGCATGTCTTGCCCTCAATGACAGCATCCCCTTGTCTGTCTCCGGCGGATCTAAACAGCTTCTTGCTCTGCGGCTTGAAACGGATCACCTCAATATCATTATCGCGCGCCAATTGCGAAAGAATCCTGAGGCTCTCCTCTTCTTTTGCCGGAAACTTCTGCTTAAGCCGGCTGCGGGTTTCCTCCAGATCCATTATGCTGTCTTTTAAGTCTTTTCCGCGCGAAGCGATCGATTCGATCTGACGGATAGCCGCTTCAATATCATGAAACCGTGTTTTCAGTTCTTTAAGCTTACTGGCTGTGGGTCGATAGAGAAACAGCCACGCGCATAAAAGAACCAAAACGAGCACCGCTATGCTTATCCCTATTTTCTTTTGTGTATCGATCAATTCTCTCATGGCATTCGGGAAATTAAATCACAACTGATTTCAAATTCCTGCACCAGTCCTGTTCTTTGAGCTGAAGTCAAACTCGCCTCAATAAAAAACAGCGATTCCTCAAGGCCGCGAATAAAGTTGAACAAGATCCCCTGCGCCTGCTCATCGCTGCTGGTTATCACACCCTTAATGCGAAGCATCTGGCTGTTTTGATCAAGATCGATTTCCCTAAGAATAATTTCAGCCGGAGTCAGATCGCTTAAAGCCCGAAGAACCCCCTCGGCAGGGACGGTCGGCCCTCGGATCAACTCTATCAACTGCTGTTTAGCGAAGATATCCTTGGTTAAATCATTGATTCGGCCGACGGTTTTCAAATGCATTTCCGCCATCTTGACCCTGTTTTGATAATCCCGTATCTGAATCCGGATCATGAAAAACATCATCAAAAAAATAGCCGTAGAAGAGATTGCCATCAGCCGCAAAACGATCTTCTGGATATCTTTTGTTCTTTTTAACCTCTGCTCTCGCGGCAGTAAATTTACAGCCCGGCCCCGCGAAAGCACCGCGCTGATCACCTTGGTCATCTGATTCTGCTTCTTTAAACTCCACGGCTTTCCCTCCGATTCCAGTTTCAGAGAGCTCGGCAAACCCAGCCGGTCAACCGTTAGGGATAATTCCTTCTCGATATAATGATCAAGATTCTTGACACTCGCCCCGCGACCGGTCACATAAAGCTGATCAATTTTCTTCATCTGAAAGCGGGACGAGAAATATTCAAAAGAAAACTTAACCTCCCGCGTCAAAGCCTCAAGCAAAGGGCGCATCAAAGACATGAACCGCGAGGAGTCAAGCCCTGCGGTGACCGGCCCGTACTCTGAGAGCGGAATTCCCATTGCCTCTAAGATATCATCGGCCTGGGTGCGGGTTAGGGAAATTTTTCCTTTTTCGGAAACCAGCGTTCCCATCAAAGCGCGAATCATTTTCTCGGTTGAAATCGGTAAACGCCGCATAAAGCACACTTTGTGATCTAGATAAAACGTCAAAAGCGAATCATTTTTCTCAATATTGAGAATGGCACAGTTGGCTGCCGCGTGGGGCAGCTCACCGAGAAGATAAGAAAAATCAAAACAACTGTTGCTGATCGAAAGCGGATTCAGCCCGCAGTCGAGCACACAAGAAATATATTGCTGAATGATTTTCTTTTGAACAAGGATAAAGGTCAGATCCTGACGTTTGGCTCCTTTTTCATCGCTAAACACCCGAATCGGCTGCCAGGCGAGAACCGCATCCTCGAGATCAAAGGTAACCTCATCTTTAAGCTGCCATTTGGCCGCTTTAGTAATTTCCCGTTCGGGCAAAAGCGGAAGACTGAGCTGTTTCAAATGAAAACTGGCGCTGTCACTGATTGTAATCAGGATATTTTTCTCATCGATCTGATGACGTTCGATAAACTGGCTGATGAAACTGGGCACATTCTGTTTCTGATTCTGGCCGATTTCGGCCTCATCAAAAGCCAACAGCGATAACGCGCCAGGGGCTGTCGCGCACCAGGCAATCTCGATCGACAGCTCATTGAAATCGATCACCAGTACCTGGCCCGAATCCCGGATGAGGGAATCTTTAAGTTCCAAGATTTTTTGTTGAATAGTCTCTATTTGAATCATTCGAGTCTTTTGACGGCCACCGCCGAAGTCAAATGCGTTTGTCCCTGCCCCTGCGCGTAATCTCCAGAACCGGTTTGGGCAATAAATTCGATTTTGACAGCCCGAATACGCAGAGGATCGCTTGTAATCTGCTCATTTTCATCATAGTAAGTAAATAGTTTATCATTATTTACAAGAATCGTCACGGGCGAACTTGCGTTATTATAAGACGGAATGATACCGTAAACATAGGGCGTCCACCGGTAAATCCTTCCGTTAAAGGGAGAATAGATGTAGATCACTCTGTCTCCGTCTTGATTAATAAAAGAAAGCATATGATCTCTGGCCCAGGAAATAGAGCGGGAAAACCGCAATCCCTTGGCTTGACTGTCGCCTTCGATCATTATTTCCATACAATCCGACGCCAAAAGATCCGTGCTCAGCTGATGGGAAACAAACAAGGTGTTTTGCACAAAACCGGTTAAGAAAACAACACCACCTCCGACCAAAACAGCGATGATGATCATCACCATAATGGCCTCTATTAAAGTAAAACCGGCCGCCTTTTTACGGACCATAGGCCAAGACTCCCGTTAGGCGGGTGGACAGTCCGAGGATGGTTTCAGCCGAACGCGGCCGACGCACAAAAACCTTAATGATTTTCAACGATGAATCCGCGGGCACCGGAAGCGTGGTTGGCACAACCGTGACCCGGCGCTCCAGCTCGTAGGCGTAACCCTGATATTGAGGAAAGGTCGTTGAGACAACCCGGTCAAAGGGCATATTGTAAACCCGCTCCATTTCCATGCGGGCCAGATTCATAGTAATCAAATATTCATGGGAATCAAAAACACTATCGATGTATTGACCGATCAAAAGGGCGAGGGGAACCGCGATCACACCGACCACCACAATGGTCATGATCAATTCGATTAAACTAAAGCCGCTGTTAGGGTCTCTGAATAATCTCACCAGGCATCTCCCCTGATTGAGGAATTTTCAATAATTCCTCGGTTTCTCTCTGATCAACGATCCGGTCCTCTTGGGGATTATACACGGCCTCCATCGTGCGAAACAAAGGCGACGCAATCGTGCGCCCCATTGAGACAATCGTAAATGTCGGCTTACTGACGCCAGCCGGATAAAGAGTCACGGTTTTACTTGTGCTATCTCCCATCAGAAATTCAGCCTCGATTCTCGCCCCGGACATATCGCCGGTAAATTCCAAAGAATTGCGCTCCACAAGATCGGGATCTCTTAATGAAAAAGGTCTTTTGAATACGGCCTTGACCGGAGAATACTCACCCTGACCGCTTTGCCAGAAATTTCTATTTTTAAAACGAATACGCCGAAGCCGGCAGGATTTACATCCTCCCTGCCAGGTTACCGTCATCCCGGTGATTGTCAAGCCAGTGAAATCCGTCACATTCTTTAAAGTCCAACCCTCAAGATTCTTCGCGCCATTAAGACGGCTTTCGGTGGTATCGACCAGCAAAATATTGGACCAGTCGCCGGCAATATAATAAAAATTATCGGAATCCAGATCCGTGCGGCCCCAATGGAAGAATCCGTCTCCGGTCATCTGACGCAGACGGTAATCATAAAGTGACTGATAAATACCGGCCCGGGCATCGTAAAAAGCCTGAGTCTGAATCAGCCGGGTATTGCCCAGTGAAAGACGCTGAATAACAAATGTGCTTAATCCAAGAATGATGATGGAGGCGAAAACCAGAAGCATAACAGAGGCAATCAGCGTCAAGCCTTTTGGAGAGTGTAGCCTTTTCATTGTCTCTATTCTAATAAGAAAATCAATCTTTCACAATATTAAGATCAAAAAAACCCCCGCACCAATGAATTGGTGCGGGGGGGGCTAGCAACCCTCATCGATCATTTTACGGACAAGAGCCCGCGGTACACAAAAATGTTCCTGTCGCAGGATTATAAGTATAAGTACTTTGATTGGCTCCCGTTTGAGATGTATAAGTTGTGTCATTCACCTTAATCCAATTCCCGTCGGTAATACCGCCCTGGTCGAGAACATTGGTAAAACAGGGATTTGCTGTTGAGCATGTTGTTCCAGCTGCAAGACCGTCTAATGTGGCCGGTATCGCCGGCGTGACCCCATTGGCCAAATTGCTTGCTCTGACAGTTGAGATCCCCGCCCGCACACCACCTACAACACCTTGCTCGGCAGCATCCAAGGCATTTTGCTGCAAGTTCGTAAACCGCGGAATCGCCACCGCCGCCAGAATGCCCAGAATAATGATCACCATGATGATTTCGATCAATGTAAAACCGCTTCGACCTCTCTTCATACCGTCCCTCCTCCTTATATTGTTTGTTGAACTACTTTTCATTATACTCAAGCCGAAAATCTTTGACAAACACAAAAACCGATTTCTTTATCTTTTAAACAATTGCATCAAATTCCACATCGGCATAAAAATGCCCAGGGCCATAAACAAAACGGCAATGCCCAGCACAAAGATCAGAAGCGGCTCAATCAAGGACACCAGATTTTTAATGGTGTGATCAATCAGAAGATCATAATAATCCGAGGCATAAATCATCAATTCATCCAGCCGGCCGCTCTCCTCACCGACAGAGACCATCTGGGTAACGATGACCGGGAAGCATCCGCTTTGTTTCATCGGCTCCGCCATGCCCTTCCCTTCTTTCACGCTTTGAATCACCTGATCAATGGTCTCGCCCAATTTCACATTGCCCGCGCCTGCCTTGTTTAATTCCAGTATCTGTAAAATCGGCACGCCGCTTTTTAAAAGCGTCCCTGTGGCCCGGCAAAACCGCGACATCAAAAGTTTATGCATCAAAGGACCGAAAACAGGAATCTTCAGCTTGATCTCGTCGGTTACTTTCCGGCCTGACGTTGATTCTTTATAACTTTTAAAAAGAAAAATAGCAATAGCCAAAAGCCCCAACAGAAGCCACCAAAATTCTTTTGTGATGACACTAAGACCAATCATAATCTGCGTCGGCATAGGCAAAGCGGTATTGTATTGCCCGTAGATGTTGATAAAACGCGGCATAACAAAAACAATGAGAACCATAAAGCCGATAATCATAGCCGCGACCACAATGGCCGGATAGCGCATCGCCGCGCTGATCTGCCGCCGGATTTTCTCGTCGTGTTCTCCTAAAGTCGCCAAACGGTTTAAGACCTCAGGCAGTTGCCCCGACATTTCTCCGGAGCGCACCATATTGACATAAAGGGCAGAAAAAACAACGGGATGACGCTCAAGCGCCCCCGATAAGGAAGAACCGCCTTCGACATCCCGGATAATCACCTCGATTGTTTTTTTTAGCTGATAATTGGCGGCCTGCTCTTTAAGAGACCCGAGACTGGTTAAAAGCGGAATGCCCGCCCGCTGGAGCGTGGCCAGCTGACGGGTAAAAAGATTCAAATCCTCAAAGCTGACTCTTTTAAAACGGTCGAAAAATGACGGCCCCTCAGTTTTTTCCTTAAGCAGGCGGATATCGATCGGCAAATGCCCCATGGCTTCTAATTTAGAGGCCACGGCCTGTTCGCTGTCGGCTCCCATGAGTCCCTGGATGGATTTCCCGTCCTGCGTTCTGGCTTTATATTGATAAGTAGGCATCTTTTCCTTAGAACTTAGGATTTAGAGCTTTCATGTTTTTATACAACCTCCGTTACTCTCAGCACTTCCTCAATCGTCGTGATTCCTTGGCGTGCTTTTTTAAGCCCGTTTTCTTTAAGCGTAATCATCTCTTGGCTAAGAGCCTTCTTCTTGATATCATCCGTGGATTTTCTTTCTTCGGTCATCCGGCGGATATCTTCATCGATCAAAAGCAGCTCAAAAATGCCGCTGCGCCCTAAATAGCCTGTCTGATGACAAGCCGGACATCCCTTTCCTTTATAGAAGGAATCCTTGGATTTCGCGCTCACCCTCAATCCCAGATCTTTAAGCAATTCTTTGGGCGGCTTGAATTCTTCTTTACATTTCGGACAGATTTCGCGCACCAGACGCTGTGCCAAAATACCGATCGTGGAGGTGGCAATCAGAAACGGCTCAACACCCATATCAATCAAGCGCGTCAAGGCGGATGTCGCATCATTGGTATGCAAGGTGGAGAAAACCAGATGGCCAGTCAAGGCCGCCTGAATCGCGATCTCGGCGGTTTCCTTATCGCGGATTTCCCCGACCATAATCACATCCGGATCCTGCCGCAAAATACTGCGCAGACCGTTAGAGAAGGTGACATTCGCCTTAGGATTGACCTGGGTCTGGCGGATCAAGGGAAGCTCATATTCTACCGGATCTTCGATTGTGACGATATTTTTTTCCATCGAGCTGATGGTTGTCAGCGCCGAATAAAGGGTCGTGGTTTTACCGCTTCCCGTCGGACCGGTAATGAAAATAATCCCGTAGGGCCTTTGGATCACCTGCTCAAAGGCCTTAAGTTCTTTTTCTCCAAAACCGATATCTTTAAGCCCGAATAAAACGGAAGATTTTTCAAGCAGACGCATCACCACATTCTCGCCGTGAATCGTCGGAAATGTGGAAACCCTCACGTCAAGCTGTTTGTCCTCAAGCTCCAGCTGGATACGCCCGTCCTGCGGCCGGCGCGACTCGGCAATATCCATCGTCGAGAGAATTTTGACGCGTGAGGTCACCAGACTTTGAATCGATTTCGGCATCTGAATCAACTCCCTTAAAACCCCATCGATCCTTAAGCGAATCCGGACATAATCTTCTTCGGGTTCAATATGGATATCTGAGGCCCTTAAGCGCATGGCCTCTAAGAAAATCGCATTCACCAATTTGATCACCGGAGCCTCTTCGGCGATCTCGGTGAGACTGCGTCCCTGCTTCTGGATTTTCTGATCGCGCTCAATAGCGCTGATCAAAGCCTGCAGAGAATCTTGCGCCCCGTAAAACACATCGATCACCCGCTGAAAACCGCGCTCGGAAATCAAAACGGGCTCGACCGTTTCCATGCCTGAGATTTTACGTATCTCATCCAAGGCCAGGACATCCTGCGGATCGAGCATGCCCACGGTTAAATTCTGTCCGATTTTAAAAAGCGGTACGGCTTTGAATTTTTGAGCCCCATCCTTAGGAAGGGCCTTGATCAACTGCTTGTCGATCTGATAATCGGCCACATCCATATAGGGCACGCCCAGCGCCTCGGCCTGAATCTTTAAAAGATTATCATCCACCACGAAGCCGAGTTTCTCTAAAGCCCGCATCACACTTAAACCCGTCTTTTGGGTCTCCTCTCGAGCCTGATTGAGCATGTCTTCGTTGATCAGCTTTTCTTTTAAAAGCAGATCGATCAATTCTCTTTCTCTACGGGGAAAATCACTCATGAGGTATCTTTTGTCTTAAGCAGCTCATTGATTTTTGAAAGCAGTTTATCGGGATCAAAGGGTTTGGTCAAATAGGCATCGGCCCCGACTTCATAGCCCACCTGCTCATCGGCCTTCTGGCCCCTGGCCGTAAAAAGAATAACGGGGATCTTTTGATATTTCTCGTCGAATTTTAACATCCGGCAGACTTTATAACCGTCGATCTTAGGAAGCATAACATCAAGAATCATACAATCTGGTTTTTCGCTGCGGGCCTTTTCTAAAGCAGTCTTACCGTCTTGCGCCACGCTCACCTGATAGCCGTTGGATTCGAGCTGCAGACGCACAGCATAAACCATATCCTCTTCATCATCCACCAGAAGAATCTTTTTTTTACTCATAATACAGCTTCAGCTCCTTTAAAAGCATTTTCCGGTCTGTTGCCTTAAGATCAATAAACTCCAATCCGATTCGATAAACATCGATCAGCCGCCCGGGCTGAGGATCGCACTGCTTGATCCAGGACACCCGGCCTTTGGCGGTGATCCATTTATTTCGTTTCAAAATCCGCAGGCGCACCGTTATTTTCTCATCAGTTTTCAATTTCATTGGAGCGATAAAACACAAGCCGCCCTGGGAAAGATCAACAGTTTCGCATTTCGCTTTCTTTTTTAAAGGCGAAATAACATTGAGCTTTGTTTTATATTTGATGCGCTTAAACCGGCGCACTTCGGCGCCGATATACATTTCCCGAATGCCCATCTCCGGAGCCATGTCCCGCGTCTTTGCTTTTGAAGTAGAAGGATAAGATAAGATTCCCAAAGCAATAAAAACATCGTCCATTTTTCTTTCAGTAAAATATCTTTTGGTGGTATCACGCAGTCTGCGGCAAAATCCATTAACGATCTCTTCCTTTATATTGGGAAAGAGCACGCTGTATTTGCCTTTGCCCATGTTCAAGGCGGCGATGTTTTTGATATTGTCCGAGGATAGCGAAAGGCTTCCGCAAACATCTTTGATCAGCTTTTTCCAATGCCGCTGCATTATCGCTGAGCTTAAGCCGATTTTCTTGCGGAACTCCTCGTAGTTGACAATCAAAATATTGACCAGGCAGACAGACTGCCTTCTCTGCAGATATCTTTTGATATTGTCTTTGACACGCTTTCCCAAAAGCTGGGCCGTATAAAAACGCGGCAGGGTAAAATAAAATTGACTGCCCAGCCCCAATTTAGATTCCACCCATATTTCCCCGCCATGGCGCTCAACGAGCTCTCGGACAATGGACAGCCCCAAACCGATGCCCCGACCGGCCTTCTTTGAGTCTTTGGTCATCTGGGTGAATTTTTCAAAGACGTGGGGAATATCCAAAGGCGCAATCCCCTCACCGGAATCGATCACCCCAATACGCACTTTGGTCTCAAGGACATCGATTTTGACATCAATGTGCCCGTGCTCTTCGGTGAATTTGATGGCATTGTTGACCAGATTGGTTAAAATCTGAACGATCCGGTCGGCATCGACAAAGAGATTCACCTCTTTTTGGGGATAATGATAGCGCAGCCGGATATTTTTCTCCGCCGCCAATTCCTTGAAGAACTTCTCGGAATCTTTAAGCAGGGTATTAATGTTGACCAAAGAATAGCGCAGGGTCAAACGTTTGCCTTCGATTTTGGAAATATCCAGCAGTTTATCGACCGTGCTTTGCAGGCGATCCAAATTTTTAGACGCTTTAACCAGGGCCTCTCTCTGACGCTGGCTGACACTACCCACGTTTTCATTTAACAGCAAAAGTACGAGCTGTTTGATGATGGCCAAAGGCGTTTTGATTTCATGCGAAACGGTGGAGACGAATTCGCTTTTCATCTCATTGAAATCCGAAAGCATCTCGATTTTCTGCTCGCGGCGGGCCCGCCGCTGATGCAGACGCTCGCGACGTACACGCCGTGTCACATCGCGGGTCATACCGATCAAGCCGATCACCCTCCTTTTGGTATCAAAGCGGGGTATCTTGGTGGTGGACACATAGTTATCCACCCCGTCCACGCGGGTGGAACGCTCGATTTTATCGATGATCGACTTGCCTTTTGTAAAAACAAATTCATCGTCTTTAGCCATGCGCCGGGCTTTTTCTTTCGGAAAGATATCATAATCGGTTTTACCGATCAGCTCTTTGGGCCTGCATCCTGCCCCGCGGGCATGGGCCTCATTGACAAACAAAAACCGCCCCTTTTTGTCTTTGATATAGACAACATCCGGAACGGTATTCATGAATTCTTCCAGAAGTTTATTGGCCGAGAGATTTTTCATATGCTGATTTTCTGTTTCAAGCTTCTTTCAAGCGCTTGGTCATAAAACACCCTTGTGATCAAGTTGTCAGTATTATATTATAGCCGGAAAATGAAGTAAACCACTTTAGCGGACTTTACGTCTGGAGCCGGCATTTTGCAAAATTTGACTTTGATTAAGGCTGTATTATAATAACGACCATAAAAATCACTATCAAAAAGGAGTATTCTTATGAAAATCATTACTACTGTTTTATTATCCATCCTCTGTTGCTGTCTTCTTGTGAGCAGGGCCTCGGCCAAAGAAATTATTCTCACAAACGGAGACCGGATCAGCGGAAACATTGTGATGGACTCTGGAAAAGAGATTGTCGTGCAATCCGAAATTCTGGGCACACTGACCATCAGCAAAGATCATCTAAAAGACAGTAGCGGATCTGTTTTCCCAAAGGAGGAAATGCAAGCTGAGCCGCCCCAGAACCTCTGGAATAATGAAATTTCTCTCGGCTACAGCCAAACCGGAGGCAATACCGAAAACCAGGCCGGTGAAGCCGCGCTTAAAATGCATAGAAAAACTAAGGACAATGAATTCAATTTTGAAGCCTCCGGCATTTATGGCTCCTCCGACCAGAAGATGGATACCCAGTACTATCGCGGACTGATTCGTTATGCCTATAGTTTCTCCGATTCTCTTAAGTGGTATCACTTCACCAAGCTCGAAGGCAGCCGCGACCGATTTGCTAATATCAACTATCGTCTCACCCCTTCAACCGGTATCGGCTACTGGTTCAGCGATCAGCCGCCTTTGAAAGCCATGGCCGAAATCGGCCTCGGTTATGAGCATACGAATTACCGGGATGAAACGGAAAACTCCCATGAGGCCATTTTGGTTCCCCGGGCTTTCTTTGAAAAAACCTTGTTGAAAAATCTGGTCTTTAGCCAACAGATAACGCTCTATCCGTCATTGAGTGATTTTGGCGAGTACCGCTTTTATTCAGAAAGCAGTCTGACAAACAATTTCAGTGACCGTACGGCGCTGCGTTTGAGCTTTATCGATGAATATAATTCACATCCGTCGGCAGAAACCAAAAAGAATGATTTTAGAATAATTTCATCTGTGGTGTACAACTTCTAAGCAGCATTTCATGCACGCCCCTGGCGCCCGCTCCGCCAAGAACGGAAAAACTGGCATTCTGCAGCAAGGTAAATGGGTATTGGAATTTGGGTATGACTTGTGTCTTGGTTATTGGTTATTCCGGCAGATTTTCTGCAGATGTGAATTCATCCCGATAATATTTCACTTCCACGCCCCGCACGCTGAGCGTGATGAAATCTTCGGTTTCATTGACTAGGCGGCCTTTGACTTGACTCCCGTTTTTCAAACTAATCGTTTTCCAAGCAGATGACGGATTCTGGTTTTGGTTCTGCATTGGCGGACTCTGCGGTTGAGGACTCTTCGGATCACCCCAAACCGGCATGTCTTTTTGATTTCTCTCATAGACAACAAAACCATCCTCCCGATCACCCCAATAATCAAGCCTCTCGCGTTTTTCTTTCCGTCGGGTTTGCCTTTGCGGCGGCCGGGCTGAAGCATCCGCCCTTTTTCCTGTGGCAGACCACACCGCCTGGGAATTGCCGCTGTCCATCCCGTAAATCTTTTGAACTATGGTCGGATCTTTGAGTAAATCTCCGCTGATGGTAATGCGCGCTGTCCGGGCGTCTTCCCGCTCAAATATCCCGCTGACCTGCGAAATTCTTCCGGGAAACTGAAGAAGAAAAACAATTTTTAAATCCTGAAAAGCTTTTTCAACCATCTGCTGCTGAGCTTTTTGCATGCCGGTAAAATCCCCTGTTTTCTGAAATTCCTCAAAGGCCTGCATCTGACTGGTGGATTCCTGGATTTTCTCCGGTGATTCCATGGGGCTGACAACCCAAAGGCCGCCGGGAGTTTTCTCGATGTTCATTTTCATGCTCAAAATCCCGCTGCGCCCCAATTTCGCCACATCGTCAAATTCAAACGTATAGCTGACAGTCAATCCGTCTTGGGTTTTGCGTTTGCGAAAATCGAGAAAGTTGATCTGGCAGCCGGCTCGATCTGCGGCTTTCTGCATCCCCTCCTGGCTTCCAAACATTTCTTCGGCGATACTCCCGGACATTTCATTCTGCTGACCGCCAAAGGCCTTTTGCATGCCGCGCATCATGCCGCCAAGCATTTGATCAACGATCATCACTGTCCCTTGAGGTACAAAGATCTGGGCCGCAAGAGTTCCAGACCCGTCATCGGTCACGATCAGATGCTCCTGGGACCGGATGCATCCGCTGCAGAAAAAGATTAAGACGAATAAAAAGAAAGGAATAACTTTTTTTCTAAAGGATAATCCTGGCATCGACCGCGTAACTCCCGTCGTTGCTGGTCATCAGAGGATTGATGTCGATTTCTTTAACGTGAAAGGCGAGTTTTTGAATGGCCATCATCGTTTGGATCAAAGTGGTTTGATCGGCTTTCATCCCGCGAAAACCTTTGAGGATCTTTCGTCCTTTGATATCGCCCAAAAGACGCTCGGCCTCCAGCTTGCCGAAAGGAACGATCCGGAAAGACACATCTTTAAGGGCCTCAACCAATACCCCGCCTAGCCCAAACATTACCGTGGGACCGAATTGAGGATCCTGGCTTAAGCCGATGATGCACTCGATCCCTTTGACCATCTGGATTAGATTCACGCCCAAAATCTTGGCTTCCGGCTGGCGCATTTTGATCCGTTCCATCATTTGGTTATATTCCGTTTTCAATTGTTCTTCATCCCTAATATTAACAACCACGCCTCCCACATCGGATTTGTGAATGATATCGGGAGAGGCAATCTTCATGGCCAGCGGATACATATCCTTGGCTTGAGTGACCGCTTCCTCACAGCTGGTGGCAAATCCCCATTTGGGCATGGGAACACCACAAAGCTCTAAAACTTTTCGCGCCTCATGCTCCATTAAAACCTCTCGCTTTTCTTTCTTGATGTCTCCAATGATATCCAGCGCCTCCTGCGGAGGGCTGTCAATCTTAACGGTTTCCTTTTCACGATTGGCGATCGCCTGCCAGTCAAAAAGAACCTTTAATGATGAAACCGCCTCATTGACCGCGCTAAAGGCCGGAATATGTTTGCTGTTAAGATAATAAATGGCTTCGCGCACATTCTCTCCGCCGACCATAGTGACCACCATCGGCTTGTTGCGCCCAATCTTGCCATATTCTTCTTCGATCGCCCGAGCGATTTCCTTGGCATCGGCTACGGCGGTTTCGCAATAAAGAATAATCGCGGCCTTGATACGGTCTTCGTTTAAAGCCACATGAACGGCCTTGCGGTATTCCTCCACCCGTCCCTGACCGGTGATATCGATCGGATTTTTACTGCTTCCGAAATCCGGCATGGTCGAACGGAATTTTTCTTCAAGCCAGTCGGGATCATCCATGAGCTTGATGCCGACAAATTCACATTGATCGGTGGATGTCACCCCGATGCCACCGCCGTTGGTGATGATCACCGTCTCCTCGCCCTGAGGAATCGGCAGGGTAAATGTGCGCGCCCAGTTAAAAGCCTGATCAAAGGTATGGGCGCGCAAAATGCCCAGCTGTTTAAACGCGGCGCTAAAAATTTTATCCGATCCGGCTAAGGATCCGGTGTGCGAGGCCGCGGCCTTGGCTCCGCGCTGGCTTGAGCCGACCTTCAGCATGACCACCGGCTTTTTTACCTTTGTCTCCATAAACGCCCGGCCGTCTTTGAGGCCTTCCATGTAGATCAGGATAGAATTCACATTTTCATCCTCATTAAAATATTCAATCAGCTCTTTTTCCTGAATATCGGCCTTGTTGCCGAAGCTCACCAATGAGGCCAGCCCGATTTGCTCCATCACGGTCCAGCCCATCAGGGCAATCGCCAGGGCGCCGCTCTGAGAGATAAAAGCGATTTTCCCGGGCAGTACCGTCGGCGGCCCAAAACTGGCATTGAGATTTGAAGGCGTGTAAACCGTGCCCAGCATATTGGGCCCCAGCAGAGCCATGCCGTATTGATCGGCGATCTCTTTGATCTTTTCCTCTTCCCTGGTTTTGCCGACTTCGCCAAAACCGGAGGTGATAATGGCCACACTTTTGACTTTATTTTTTCCGCACTCTTCCAGGGTCGGAATCACCAAAAGCGAGGGAATGGCGATAATGGCATAGTCGATTTCTTGCGGAATGTCCTTGAGATGAGCGAAAACCTTTTTCCCCAGAATTTCTTTTTCTTTGGGATGGACAGGATAGATCTCGCCGGTAAATCCGCCGTTGATAATATTTTTTAATATCTTATGTCCGATTTTCTGCGGATGAGCCGAAGCGCCGATCACAGCCACGCTTTGGGGCTTAAAGAGCGCCTGAAGATTTTTTGCTGAAGCTGAAGATATCTGCGTCATGGATGAAAAATTTATTCTATTGGTTTAAGGAAAGTATTGTAACAAAGGAAGGCTGTTTTGCCAATAGGAATATGCGGGAAGAGTTTTTTAATCTGCTGTTTGTTTTAAAATTTTTTTGAATTTCTTTACCGCGCCCGAATATTCTGCAATGTTTTTGAATTCTGAAAGCCATCGCTTAATATAATCCTGGTTAATTCTGTTCTTATTTTTGATAATAATACTCTTAACGTCTTCTTCGTCAATCGCCCGGCCCGCCAGAATTTTATGGACAATAATATCTTCCAGTGAGGCAAATTTCACAGGATAGTTTATGACATCAACTTTCTTAGCTCTTTTTATCGCTTGTTGTTCATAGAATGAAAAAGAAAAAATAAAATCAATCCTTATCAAAGATTTTTCATCCTGAGCCGGCAGAACTTTTGTTTCTTTTGTAAACTGACGGGGTTTCGGAGGAAGGATTTTCAGCTTCATCTTGCGGCAGATATTCTCAATAAGGTCGTATTGATCTACGTCAATGCCGAGGGTAAGATCGATATCTCTTGTCATTCGTGGTCGTCCGTAAATCAGAACGGCTTGACCGCCGATAATGATATAAGGAATTATCTTTTCGTCCAGCTGTTTTGCGATTTGTACAAGGAGTTGTTCAATCATTACTTTTTGCAGGGCCGCAGAGCGTTAACGGCTCTGGCGATTCTGATGTCCGACTCAACCCCATCCATGACATCTTTATTTAATAGGCCAAGGCGGTAAGCTTCTTTATGTAAAGCATTATATATTTTGAGAGCCTGCCGGTGAGACAGTTTTGTTTTTTGCAGATAGGTCTTCTCAAAATCATTCAGCTTCTTATTTCTATTGATCATCGTCGTCTCCCAATCTGGAAGTATTATAACAAAGATACGGCTTCGATGGTGAATTTATCCTGTGATTAATATTCTGATCCCTGTTTTTTCGACATTTATTTACTTCAATAATGGGAGACGCTAAAGGTGAGCTATCTTAAAGAAGTTTAATGGCTAGATGACCACAAAATTCTTATTATCACGAAGCCCTTTATCCAATGTGTATGTCTTAACATTGCGCAAGGCCCCAACCTCACCGATCAAGGCATCATAAAAAGGGTGTCCTCTCCTGGCTTTTGTTAAGGCGAGTCTTACAGCCACTTCGTTTTCGATAATAAATTCATCCGCATTCAGGATATTTTCAAGGGCATCTAAAATCATCCCTTCTTTTTTTTGATAGAAACTCTTTAAGACATAATACGTTTCCCAAATTACCCCGTAACTGATAAATATCTCTTTAGTGGAGTATTTCTTGATAAGATTCTTCACCTTATCAACCAAAGCCTTATTGTCAGTGCTGATGAGTCGCACAAGGATGTTTGTATCAATGGCGATTTTCATTTATATTTTTTTGCCTTTTCCAGAAACATTTTTTCGCGGATCTGCCTGATATCTTCGCTGGAGATTTTCCTGACGCTTAATTCCGGATATTTCCCAATGATATCCAGGGCGGAAAATTTTTCTGCTGCGGGAAGAATTTCGATATGCTCTTTATCTTCCTTAAAGGTAATATTATCTCCCGGGTGCAAACCCAGCTTGCGCATGATACGGATGGGTATGGTGATCTGTCTTTTAGCTGTAATTTTGGCTTTTTGTATGATCATCGGATCTCCTTGTTCTCATAACAAGGATAACACGATATTTCTTTGTTGTCAAGCAAGGATCTCTCTGGGATCTCTATCTCTTGATTTTTCCGTCAAGTTATTTAGGGCGGCTCCATCGGCGCTCTTTAGACGCCTCGGCATAAAGCAGCGGCCGGGTTTCCCGATCGGGTGAAGAATGGGGTTCATGTGATGCCAAGGGTTTTTCTCCTTCCCTGCTTGTGCCTGCAGCGCCCAGAAACAGCGGCAGGTTGGTAATCGGCGTGACATGAATAATCATCGGCACAAAGCCGTCGATGGGCATGTTTTCGATCTCTTGCGGAGTCATCGGCGCGGTCAACTCCGGCGCCTCGCCTTCGTAGCGGATATTCATGGTCTCCGAGCGGAAATCAATACCCCCTAAGGATTCATCAACCGATTCAAGAACCTCTGGAATATCGTCAAGCATTAAATCAACTTCAAGGCCATCGCCAAACTGCTCGTTATATTTCACCATCAGAGGCTCAATATCCTGAGTCGCCATGGCGACAGCGAGATCGGATTTAAGATTAGTGAGCAATTTTTGCGCTTCGCGCATCTGTCCTTCTTCTCTCAATTTCCTCATATGATCCATCGCCTTATGGATTGATGTATCCCCCGCGCCGGTGTAGGGGGGCAGATCTGAGCGCCATCCTGCCTGGAGTTTCTTGGCCAGGGTGTCTTTGATCCGGGTGGCTTGATCCACAGAGATCTCCATCTCTTCGGCGATCTCTTCAATGGCATAGCCCTGGCTGAGAAGGACCGCCACGTCGATCTCTTCATTCTGAAGAACAATGCCTCTTTGATAAAGAGCCTCCAGCAAAGAACCCGTGCCGGTTTCAGGGGTTGCCAGACCATAGTCGACTTTCTCAAGGAGGATGGTTTTTCTGTCTTTCTTTTGAATGTAGCCGAAGCCTTCCAGGATCTGGTAAACATAAAATCTTAAAGATTGTTTTAATTTCTCAGAGGGAAGGCCCAAAGGCGCAATCTGCTCTGTCAGAAGATCGACCCGGCGCTTGAGGGAAGGTATCTTCTGAATAATCAGTTGGTCATAGGATCTCGCAAGATCCACTCCCTGCTTTTGCCAGTGCGTATAGAGTTTGTAGCAACTGCTGATGTAAGAGACATCGATCCCAAAACCGGTCAGGACGCCTTGAAGGTTGCTGTCATTGAGCGGGAATTCCGGGTCTTTTTCTTTAAGCTCCCGGTAAAGCCAGATAAAGGCCTCCAGCTTGCCTTGTGAATCGGAAAGAAGCTCCTTAAACCGCTCGGGAATATTGATTCCGTGTTGTTCCAAAAAGTGCGTATAGAGTTTGTAGCAACTGCTGATGTAAGAGACATCGATCCCAAAACC
>CAYZIY010000001.1:0-146456 GCA_964478715.1 uncultured Planctomycetales bacterium | reverse complement strand
GGTCAGGACGCCTTGAAGGTTGCTGTCATTGAGCGGGAATTCCGGGTCTTTGGCCTGAAGCATCCTGAGAGTTTCAATAAAGGCTTTGAGGGGCTTACTGATGCCATTTTGGATCAGGAGCTCTCGAAAGATCCGGGGAGCGGCCAGGTTCATTAATTGATTAAAACCGCGTTTGTCGAATTTCTTTTTCTCTTGAATCTCGGGATGAAGTGTTTGGGTGATGCGGTCTTCGATCTGATCCAGAAGATTCATAGGCGGGGTTTTGGTTTTTTTGGCTTTAAGAAGGACAGGCTTCCTTTGTCCGGGATAAAGCGCTACATACGCTAAGGGTACGCCTTTCTTGTCAGTAGCTCTGACAATCAGGAAGGGCTGGGCTCTGCCTTTGGCCGCAGACGGATAGCGCTCATTAAGCTTTTTAAGCTTTTCTTTGACTTGTTTGATGCCTTGGGCATCCAGGCCTTCGATGAGAGCAGGATTAATCTCAGGATCAAAGTCCTTCATAAGAAGGGGATCTTCCTGAGGAATCACAAAGCCTTTAACTTCAAGCGTGTAATCACCCTGATCGATTGCCGCGTCGATCATAGACTCAGGATCCATCCGGGTTGTGAGAACTTGATTGATAGCGGCAACGGGATCGTCTTTGATATCTGTAATCATCGAATCCCTGGCTTTAAAATAATCTTCTGGAAAGCCGGCTTGCCGCATAGCTCTCTCAATGCCGCTTTCAGCAACGTCTGCCTCTTTAATCCCTTGAGTTCTTGCCAAATGCTTACGGTAGTTGTAATAGAGATTCCGGCTGGGATTTTGGAAGTCCAGATTCTCAATCTCGATCCCGCCGGCGGGGGGCCCTGCTTCCTTATTTCCTTGAGGCTTTTCTTTGCGGACAAGATAATTGGAAGCGGTATATTCAAAAAATGCTTCTCGAAGTTTTTCTATGGCATGAGTCTGGTGAACTCTTTTGGTTTGTGTTTCAGTTTCTCCCACACCCTTGTCAACCGGCTGAGCCCTGGAAAAATCAGACGCCGAAAGAGCGGACTTATTGATGAGAGCTTGTTTAAGAAGACTCACAAGAACCCCTTTATAAAAGAATCTGCCAAAATGATCTCCGGGAACATCAAGATCCAGCATAAACTCAGCCGCGCTTTGATCTGCTCTCAACTCATAGCCGGTAATCATGATTGTTTTTATTTCTTGCGGGTCTTTAAATCCCTGATGCCAAAGAATGGCCGCCTCCCTGGCCATTGAATAATTGGCCGGGTCATCTAAAAATGTATATTGATCGGCCAGTAAGGACATCTCTTCAAGTGATAATTCAAGGCTTTCAACTCTGTGGATAATTTCATTGATCCCTTCGACACTCAGGCCGCTTGAGGTGATTTCATCAACAATCGCGCTGATCCGGTCATGCAAATTATAATCTCCCAGAGAGATATGGGCTGCCTCGTGGCCAAAACCAAAACGAAGCTCATGAAGATTAAAAATGCTGGGAAAAACATCGGAGACAATGATTTTCCGTGTTTCCGGCTGGGCTGACCATATGCTTTCTTCAGGCAAAAACGGAGCCCTTATTCCAATGTTTTCTGCGAACCGACCTGAGGCATCGATTTCCTTTATTAAGTCTTCGATCATCCTCTGATTTCTTTGTCGCTCACCTTCACTCATATCGACAATGCTTTCGGCATCAAAATCCTTTGGAACTCCATATCCTCGAGGGCTTTGTTTGCTATCTCCAAAGATATCAACGGTCAGATCCAAAGACTCCTGCACGCCATCAAAATCCGGAACCCGATAATGATATCCCGCATAAGCTCCGTCAATGTGACGGGCAGCGGTATAGGGTTGGCGATAAGTATTTTCTGCCATTAATGTCAAAGGTGCCTTAACCTTTTGCCCGCCGGCCAGAGTAAATTCAATTTCATACAACTGTCCGCCCTCTTCATAGCTTCGAATGATATCATGGACCATTTCCATTTCTTCCCGGGTGAAAGCGATCGCTGTTTTCTGTTTATCTCTCTGGCTGGGAATCCTGATCGGATATCCCCTTCTTCTGATCAACTCCTGAATATTGGCTTTGGTGGGATCGCGTAAGAGTTCTTCCTGGGTTAAATAAGGCCGCATTTCCTGCTGGGTCAGTTTGCGGGCCAAGCGGGCTTCTTCTTGCCTGACTTTCTGGTTTCTCAGCGCGATTTCTTGGGGATCATCTTGTCCGATGAACCGAACGGAAACGCGCTCGATATCGCTAAACCTGAGTTTGCCCTGCAAAATCCCCTGATGTATCAGTTGGGCAATGTAGTTTTGGGCCTGCTTGGGCACATTGGTTTCTCTCCAGTTGAAGTTGACCCGGCTTTTTATCGCGGAAATATCCAGAAAGGTGACAGGCTTAAAGAGACCCTGCTCAATAATAGAAAAATCGACAATCGATTGGAGATCTCTCTCTTGACGCTCAAGCCGGCTGAGATGTTGATGAAGAAAATTCAGGGCTTTGTTTAAGGCGTATTGCGCCGACGCATAACCCTGACCCGTCTTTTGAGCCGCATGATTTTGAGCGGCTTTGACCGGCTGGGCGGCTTGTTTCTTTATATTTTTTCCTCTGTTTAGATAGGCATAAATGTCGGCCAGAGTCCTTTGGGTAACACCATAGGCCAGGCGTTCTCTCGCCCCCGGCTCTTTAACAGAAGCCAGATCTTTTAGAGTTGACTGCAGACCCCGGATGGAATCAATCACCTGGCCAGCGACAGCGATGTCTTTTTGAATATTGAGCAGGGTGCGCACATTCTGCCGGTCATAGGTTTTTTCAAGGACGGTCAGGTCGATCACAGAAAGAGGATTATCCAGGCCTGTGATGATAGACGCTCTGGCCCTTTCATATTCTTCCCTCAATCCCGATTGGGTCATGGCGTTTCTGATTCTTTCTTCAGGCACATCTGATTCGCTGACCCCAAGAACCTTCTCGGCCAGATGTCGGCGATAATTCAGATAGAGATTGCGATCAGGGTTTTGAGGATCCAGGTTTTCAATTTTGATCCCGCCGGCAGGATGATAGTCGGGCAATGAAAAATCGGGCGGCTTTGAATCCAAAGCCTGCTCAAGAGAACTGAATCCGACAGTCTCAACCATGCGATAAAGCGCATTGAAATTCTTAAATAGAAGCGTATATTTCAGCGGCGCGATAAGACCTCTTTGACTTAGGGAAATCCTTATCTTTAAAATAACCTCTTCGATGTTCTTCAGTTCTGTCCTGTTGATGTCTTGGACAATTTCATTGATGACTTTTTCTTTATCGAGCTTTTGACCGGCTTCTTTATTTTCTCCAAGCGACCAGAGCAGTTCAACAAAAACAGTTGTCAGCTCCGCAGGACCCCGGGCTTTAGTGACTTTGTTAAGAAAACTTCTGTCATTGCTATCTAATCTTAAGTACATGCCCCTGTCTAAAATCGCAAGGTTGCCCTCGGAAGTGAGGCGTAAGTTTCCGGGTGAAACATCAGAATGAACCAAGACTTCGCCCGCGGCTAGCGCTGACCATTTATCCCAACCACCCTGAATCTGCGCGACATAATGTTTGGCGGCTAAAGCCACCAGCTCGCGCGCCTTTCTTGGATTTTTTTTGTTTATTTCATCAAGATTTGTCAGATTTTCTCCATCGACTTTTTTCTCTCGCCGGACAAAGAGTGATCCGGTTGGAATCGAAAGCGGAACCTCAATTTGCGTTGACCACTTCCTGGACGGCTTCTTTCCATCCCATTTTTTTCTGAACTGTACATCATCGTTTTCAAAGGTAGCGTCATTAAGTTCGCTTCCAATCCATTGATCAAGAAGCTCAACGAGTGGCTTTGCCTGTTCATATCGAGAATCATTCTTAAGTAAATTTCCAATGGCATCTCTGATGATCTGCAACGAAATGTTTTTATGGTACTCGGCATTCGGGTTAAGGATGCGGACCACTTCTTCAACGATTTGACCGGCTTGATCAGGATAGTCCGTTTGATCAGCCTTAAGTTCAACATCATAAACCGTATAGAGAGAACCGCCGCCCAAACGCTTCTTGATCTTTTTGATCCGCTTGGCATACTCAGGAAGTTCGGATTTGATCGTCTCCCAAGCTGTCAGCTTCGATTGACCTTTCACAGAATCATAGACCTCTAAAAATCTCTGCCTGTGTTTTTCGGGCAGATCAATCGCCTGACCCAGAAGCTGTAAAAACCTAACACCTAAGGCGCCCAGCCTTGTAGCGGTATCAACAACAAGATCAATGGATTCCATTTCGCCCTTCTGCTCAAAGCGAGCTTCCTGCGGGATGAATTCATAGAGTTCATCTTCAACCGTATTATTTTCCTTGCCCGCCATATGAGACGGCACGCCAAAAACATAAAACATTATTTTTTCTTTTACCGCCGCCCGAATAGCCTCCAGAGTTCGTTGATCTCCCACCTCAGGAAGATCGCTTTCCGGCTCTGCCTCTGAATAAAATTCCTCTTCTGAAAAATCATTCTCCTCATCTTCAAATCCCGAATCTCTATCATTCATTCCCAAATCACTGAGTGAGGTTGAGGGAAACTCATCTTCCAAACCTCTTTGCCCTTGTGAAGGTTCATGTTCTTCCATCCATTTCTCCGCATATTCCTTGGTCCCTTCGATTTGGCCCATAACATCATCCACCATTTCATCGATAAGCCCTTCGATTTGCTTTTGATCAAATGCGCTCCTAGGAGCATTGGCCACCCGGGGAAGAAGAAGCTGGCTGAGCATAAAATACAATTCATCCCTGGGGGCCACATTAAACAAAGATCGAAAGACATCATTCGTGATTTGGCCCACGGTGTTTTGCTCTATATCCACAACATAGTCGGAAAGGAATTGATCCAGAAGTTTTTCTCTATTGTCAATATTATTGAGCGCCCCGTTTCTTCCACTGAGCAGTTTTCTTAACAAGACATACCGCTCTAAGTCTCCTAATCTGTAAATTTTCTTCATCGTCTCTTCGAAGGGGCGAATCTTCGCTAAACTTTCTGTCCTTAAGGGTAGTGCCATATCTCCATCGTTAACGGCCCGTACAAGACTAGAGGGTAAAGGCCACCTCACAGGAGGGAATTTCTCGGTCCATTTTTCCCAATCAGCCCGATATCTTACTTTATGCGAAGAAATGTCCTTGAGCAGAGCTTCCATAATCGGCTCTCTGGAGAGCGCCCACCAGATAGGCATCAAATATTTCCTTAATGCAACATCACTCCGATGAGTCCCGATGAGGTATTGAAGCAGAGCGGCGCGATCCTGCTCTTTGAATCCCTTCTCAAAAACACCATCGATAAGAATCGTTTCTCCTAAATCACTTGAACTTTTCAGAATATCAAAAAACTCGCTTCGCAGTTTGGCCAGAGTTTCAAGATCTTCGGTCGTTTGGGCCTTCTGCTCAATGATGTATTCCATGATGTCAATGCTCCCAAAGATGCCCTGAACCTGATACTGGTAGAATACGAAATCAATCACCTGCTCAAAGGTCATGTCTTTCAGTAAATCCAAAACCAGATATTCTTGAAGCTGGCGTCTGACAAACGGATGGCTGATAAAGAAAGAGAGATCCAAAAGGCGCCTTTTGGTCGCTGGATCCACTTGTTGGAAGCCGAGATCAAGAAAGGCATAACCTTTCTTAAGGATCTTTTCATTGGGAATTATTTTCCATTTTCTGGTAAATTCACCAATGACGTTGAAAAATTCTTCGGCTGTTTCTGCGCTTTCAAGTCTCTTTTCCAACAATTTCGCTGCGACTTGCGTCCATGCTCGATTCGTCGGTAAGCTAATATCAACTTTCTTGAGAGTCGTTGAAAATCCCAGTCTGCCCGCAAGCTCTGCGGCATTTTCATAGATCTCGGCTAACTCATCAAGCTCCTGAAGCTCTTGAACGTCAGAGGTTCTCACGATGCGGTCAAGGACATCCCTGAAAATGGCACATTCTTCGGCATAACCTTCTTCGCTGTCAAGCAGAACAGCAACGGTCGCCAGAAAGATCTCGAATTCTTCTTTCTGGATTCTTGATTCCACATCTGAGCTGCTGCTTTTACTAAATAATTGGATCATAAAGAGATATTCCTCAACTCCCTTGCGTCCTTGAGGCAGTCTCTGGATCAATGCGATCGCTCTTTGCATTTTTTCTATATAAGAAGAATTGTCCCACCGGCGTATTTGGACAGGTACATTTCCGATTTCATTATTGATCTGCTTAAAGTCTTCGGTGTTTTTAACATAGGATGCATACGCGGGCCATATTTCCGAAAGCCATAAAGAGACGGATTCCGGATAGGCTTCCTTAATTCCTCTCATATAATAAAGATCAAACACAGACTCTATGGGTTGATCAAAAACTTCCTCAATGAGCCGGACAAATCGACCGGCATGGTCAGTCCATTGATCTTTTTCCATGAGGCCTGAAACAAATTTGAAAAGACCATCTTTTCTTAATTGATTCTTTACCTTCTTTAAATCAAACGGTCGATTTTTTGTTTTAACAAGCACTCCAGACTGAATATACTTGTCGAAAACCTGATCGATATCTTTGATTCTCTGCAAGTGAGCTTCTATGTCTTTGGGCTGGAAAAAATCATTAAGCTGAAGAAATTTCATTGAAAATTGGACGGTTGTTTTTGAAAGAATTCTCTCCACAGCTTCTAGGGGGAGTCTCAATTTGTACTGGTCTAATATTTCGGGCAATAACTCTTGGAAAAATGCAACGAGTTGCGCCATATCTCTTTCGGTCTCAATTGCTTGATTTAGTCGGCCTTCTCCGTGACTTTCAATAATATCTTCAAAAAATGCTTTCAGAAGTGTGCTTTCTTTTTCATTCAATTCACGCTGATTCTTCTCAAGAATCCTTGAGAAGAATTCTTCCCGGGCAACCTCAATCATTTCGTCTTGCTTGCTTACAAAAAGATTTTTATCATCTTGATCCCAATCATCTATCGGCGCATAATGATTCATATCAGTAAGAAGCAAGCGCGAATGTAATCCCACAATAACTGATAGCAGAGAGTCGGCTTTCATATTTCTGATCATCTCTTTTCTTCTTTCCCATATTTCTTCAGGGTTTCCTAAATCATTTTTTTCATAATGGGAAAATTCATTAAATTGCAGATCAAAGTCAATGATGGAATCCACCAGGCCTCCTTTTTCCAGTGTTTGATACCAGGGGGGGATCTCCCTGCTCATGGCCGTAAGGGGTGTATCGATATAATGAAGGGTTGCCAAATGAGAGAGGCTTTTCAGATTCAGGACTCTATCAGTGATTGTTCCATGGGGAATATCCCACAGGGTTTTTCCCTGAAATCCTTTTTCTTCTATGCGTCCTATTTTCTCGAGAAACGAAATAGCCCCTTTACCGCTGCGCTTTTTTGCCATCATTTGCAGAAAGGCAGATATATCGGCCTCGTATTCGGCATATCTCTCAATACCCATTTCCTGAAAAATTCCAGTTGTCTTTCTGATCTGAGAAAGATGTCCTTTAAACCAGTGATTAAATTCATGAAGCAGGACAAAATCCAATTCCTCCTCAAATTCCAAGAAATTCAATAATTCAGGCGTAACGATAATGGCGCCTCCTTCGACTGCGGCCGCATTGATCCCTAAACCCTTGGAAGCTAAGACATAAACTTCCGGAATATCCTCATCCGAAAGCCCATCGGGAAGAAGGTTTTTAAATCGTTCTCTGACATATCGGGTCGTTTCATGAGTCGCCGGCAGAAATCCGTAATTGACCTCAATATCCCAAATATATTTATTGCGCAAATCTCTCATTTCTTGCTCGACCTCATCTAAGGAAGTACTTTGATTTGTCGTGAATTCTTTAACACCTTTGTTTAAAGCCGTCAGGTGTCTGCCGTCGCTTCCTCCTGTATCCTCCTGATTTAAATCAATATCACTTTCTCCCAATGAATCAGTTAAATGTTCTTTTGACTTACGACCTCTTTTCTCTCGAGAGTCAGCATGGTCGTAAAACTTCTCTAATAAATCCACCATTTTATCCGGCGTACCAGAAAATGTGGCTGCATTGTATTCATCAAAATATTCGGTACTTAAGATAAAAGGCTTCAAGCCCGCCTGAATAAGAGCGTAATTCATAATAAAGAAAGCCGTGCGATGATTCCCATTTTGAAATGGATGGATAAGAGTCAGTCTTAAAAAAACCTCTGCCGCTGTCTGAAGCGGATCATTGGCAAGGCTCCTTTGAAATCTGTCTGAAAAGAGAAATTGAAATTCAGCCCGGGCTTTATTAACAATATCTCTTTCCGATTCCGTTTTATCTTCCACATATTCGCCGGGCCTCTCGCTTTCTTCTTTCGTAATCAGGTAATTCAAGAATTTATATTCTTCCTCTAGTGTTTGAGCGTCGATTCTCTCTTGGCTCAAGAAGCGGTTAAATTCCGAAACCGCCGCAAGATAGGCATCGACATGAACCGGATCGGCCGGAAATTCGCCGGCTTTCCATCCTGCTTTTTGTTTCTCTTCAATCAATCGGTTGATTTTAATTAATTGCTGTTTTACGAAATTCCCATTGATCACCTGATCAGGGGAACGGTCAGTAAAATCATCAATAGCGTCCTGCGGATAACCGTATAGCTCGCCCAATCTTTGATGATAATCTTTATCGGCAATTCTGCGGCCCTGATCGAGCTCGTTCATCAGCCGGATTAGCTCCTTGATGCGATCACCAGAGCCAACCAAGTAAAGGGATTTTCCGTCCGGTTTGATATATTTAACGACGGTCAGATTGTGCCTGAGAGCCGCCTCGATTAAAGCCATCTGGCGGCTTGAAAATGGACTATTAACATCGTAAACCGCCATGCTGGCTGCCGGTTTCCGTCCGGCAATAACAGCGGCCACATCTAATTCACTGTCTTTATTATATCCCGGAGAGGGAACCTCGCGGCTAGGGGTAAAGTCGGCCACAGTGGCTATCATTTCTTGAGCCCTTTTGCGATCCTGATTGTCCAATTCTTGGTCACTTTTTTCTATAGGGATTATGCGCAGACGCTCTTTCAGCTGACGGCCATTAATTTTCTCCTGATCCAAAAGTCTAAGCAATTCCCTTCCCTCATTGCTTAAGAGACCCCGCTCCTGCAGGGGCTTTAAGACTTGCTGGACAAAATCCTCAACCCAGGTCACCTGATCCGCGAGTGGAAATCCTGAATCATCAAGGGCTTCAAAATCAACTTTTTGAAGAAGCGCAACCGCCTGATCCACATAACCGCTTGCCTGCGAGTAATCAAGCCGGCCGATCGACTCTCGGGCTTCCAGCAGATAAGAATCCACCTTGTTGCCCGTATGTCCGAAGCGGGGCTTAGAAGGAATACTTCGAGCAATCACGCTTGGAATCTTATGCTGATCGTTGGTCAGATGTCGATTGATGGCGATTCCAATCAAGCGAATGACATTGTTTAATTTCTGCGCAGTAAATTGAACTCCTTGAATCTCAACCGTTCTTGTGTCTGGTTGGCCCTCCCGAAGCTGTTGATCAGGAAAATATTGATCTTTAACCGTTGCCAGCTTGTTTCTTGCCGCCCTCAAATGTTGATTCCAATTCACGCGAGGAAATTTTTCATAAAGGACATTCAGCTCATCCCCGGTTTCAATATATCCGACCATCGCTATAATGGTCAGAAAATCAGAAAGCGACCCGAAACCAACTTCTCTTCCCAAATCAACAATCTTCACTTTCTTTGTTCCGTCCTGAATCATGAGATTGTTCATATGAATATCGAAAAACCCCCGATAGTCTTTCTTTTTGCCTGGATTGAGATAGAGAAGCGAATCGATAAGCGTTTCGATCACATCTTTGCGCATTCTTAAAGGAAGCGGTTCATCTCTTTTTTCTTCAAAATATTGAAAGAGCTTATAATCATAAACCGTGAATCCTTCAATGAATTCATCAATCGCGACAGTCGCGTATGTCCCTTCAGTGGGTTTTTGGGTCTGGACCTCTCCCAAGCGATCTCCATCCAGCTCAACATAGGCCACTCCCGCGTGCATAGGAACATGACCGGTGGGTTGAAGCAGGATCTGCATTTTTCTCTCTCCTTCTTCATAGAGAGGCTTATCGCGGTCAATGTCCGTTTTCAAAGCTACGGCGATCTTGAAAACTTCTTTCGTAAACTCACCAACCACTTCTACGCGAAACACATCCTTAAACTGGCCGGATCCCTCCAGGCTGATATTTACTTCCTGAATATCATCCAGGCCTATTTCAGACATCAATCTTGAAAATAGTGATGGTTTGTGTAAAAGAAGATGCCGAAGAAGATTTTTTGACTTTTCGAGCTTGATCTGTTCTTGTTCATCACTGATACCCTCTTCTGTCGTGTCAATCGTTGACCGAAACTCTTCCGTTAATGAAGTGGAAAACTGAATTTGATTAATGATATCGGTCTTTTTTTCATCCCATTCTTGCGCAAGCCAGTTCTTAAATTCATAGACATTGATATATCCGTTCTTTAGCTCCTCGAGAAGACCTAAAGCGGCGATTTGCAAATCGGTGATGATACCAATCCCCTGATAATAGCCGAGAACCTCAATCGCCCGGTCAATTTTCTCCAAACCTCTGTCTACGGGAAATCCCAGGTCGTCTTTCTCCCCCAGCTTGGTATCGATGATTTTCAAAATCGCGTTTTCAACGATCTTCTGGGCTTTAAGAATAAGATCCTCTCTTCCGGCCTCTGCAGAGGCCTCTTCGATCATCGCCTTGGCCTGCGCGATCATTTGATCGGCTTCATTGCCGGTTGCCAAACGTTCAATGACTTTCTCTAATCGCCTGTCTTGAAGCGAAAAGATCTGACGGGTTAGAGCCCGGATCAGATTCATGGGATTTTGCGGATCCCTTTGGACGATGGAGAAAGCTTCTTCGCTTAAAGCGATACGGAATTCTTTCTCTAAAACGAACAGGCTGATCCGATGCGGTTGCTGCAAATTACGGGACCGAAGAAAGGCTATCTGCAATGTCTTTTCTTTTTGAGATTTTTTAAGGACATAATCAAAAATTTCCCGCATGATAGCAACGGGATTTGTGGAAAGATCTCGATGAAGAGCAATAACATTGATGTCTTGAGTCTGGGCGAAACCGGTGAAATCTCGGCTAAACGGAGCATCATAGACAACAAGCCTGGGTTTATCTTCAGGCGGTGATTTCTCCAAGAGATCTAAAACCGCATGAAGCACCTCGCGATAGTCTTCGGCCGCATAGCCAGACATCCGGACCATCTCAATAAAATCCTCAAGAGTTAAATTCTCATGTGCTTTGAGATCGAGCGTATGGACCCTTCCCTTGTTGTCTTGTATTTCAGCCTGCTTGATCAGAATATCTGTCTCTGATCCCTTTTTCTCAAGCGACGTATCCTCTTTAGATTCACCGGCGGCCAGATTGATATCCTCTTCATAATGGGCCCATTCGTAAAGTTCGGCGGCATTACGCAAGAAAGCTTCAGAGCGCTGAGTATGCTCAGCATAGATATGATCGATAGACGGAGCCTGGGCGTGCCACTGATCCGCTAACGTCTGCGCTTGTTCATAATTATCTTTAATCCACTGGCGCATTTCATGGGGTTTGAGCCCGAGCTCACTTCGCTTCCCTTCCCATCTGGCGATTTCATAAAGCTCGTGCTGGTAAATCTCCGCTTCCTGATCTAGGTCAGCATCAATATAAACCACCAGCTCACCGTAAATCTGCCCCAGGCCGATATGGGCGGCCTGGCCGGTGTTTTTGAGGAGGTCTTTGATGGGCACAAGGCGCGCCTGCGCGCCTTGTGCCCGGATCATTTTGTAATTTTGAATATGATCGATATTTTCCAATAAATCCAGCGGCAGGTTCTTTCTGATATAAGAATTCACCGTCGAATGGGGAATCAGGCGGATCGTATGATTGCTCACTTCGCCTTGAGGCACCGCCTCACCCAGGGCCAATTGATTTTTTTCAATGATTAGATCGGTCAGCTCTTTGGCGCTAAAACCGCCGGAAAAATACCGCCTTTGAATGACAGATTTTGAATGAGAATCGAAATCCTTTTTAATATAATCATAAACGCCTTGTTGAAAAGCCTGAAGATATTGCTCAAAAATGCGCTCTTTGATTTCTGGATCATTGAGATTGATACCCCCGATTTTATTTTGATCGGCATAAATCCTTCGAAGAAAACTGTTTCTCAATGCCTTTTTGTACCAGGTGGCCAGAATCAGCGAATGATAAATTTGTCTTAGCGGGGCAAAATTCCTGCCTTCGTTGACTTCTCTTTCAATCTCTGGGATAATGAGCTCTCTGACCACAGAAGCTGAAGTGGAGCTTAATTGTTCCACATCCTCATTGGTCATCCGGTCGGTCCCGATTAAGTCATTGTCAATATTTTTCGACAAAGCCACATAATCCTCCTCAAGGAGAACCTTTAAGCGGCTGTCGGTTATGTAGGCGATATTATCCTTGGTATAAACCACCGCCTCCTGCGGTACAATCCAGACTTTATTAAACGTATTAATCGGAATGTTAGTTGTCCCATAGAGATCCTGGGCTTTTTGATAAACTCTCTCCCAGAACTTTCTCCCCATATCTTTTTCGGGATAAAGCAAACTGGCTGAAAGCTGCTTAAGGAGATAATCCTGGGCCAATAGATCCCGGCCCATTTCAGTTTCTCCAAAAGCATCTGTAATCATCCGGTCACGCTCATAAGGTGATAAATTCACCCAGATATCATCTTCAGGAACGGTTAAGGCGGCCAGAAAGTAATTAATTAGCTTGCGTGTTTCTTTAATCCTGGCTTGGTCTTTTTTAGAGCTGTCGCAGCTATCGATGATGAAATTCAAGTGAAAAGGATTATCCGGAAAGATCTCAATGCCCTTAACCAGGGCTGGCTGATAAGATTGGGTGGACTGAACCATCTCCCCCGGCGGAGGTAAAACGGGCATACCGCCAAAAATCAATGGATAACTCTGGGCTTGAGCCGGCGGGGGAGTAAATAAAGACAGACAAAAAGGAATGATAATACTGAATGCTATAGACTTAAACAGATTGGAATGCCGAGTTTTAAGGGTCATATTCTTAATATTCTTATTGCTTATAGAGATATTTTTATAAGTATAGCTGATCAGGAAGGAAAAGAAAGGGGGTTGGGAGAGTTTCGGGGAAACGGTTTCTTTAAAAAACAAGAAATGTTGTTTTGTCGACGAGAGTATATATTATTTATAAAAAATTCGCAAGAAGGCAAGATAAAATTCTTTTCCACCCGCAAGAATCATGAAACCTTCTGCCTTTATCTCCTCTGTATTCACTCAGAATGGACATTTTAATATATAATAATTGTCCATAGTACAAGATTGGACATTATTTTCAATTTAATTTGGAAGTTTAAGGCGAAGCCAATAATGAGAATTTGGGAGACTCGGGCAGAGGATTGTGTTGACCAGAGGGAAGAAAACATCATCCTGCTTGCCGGATGATAGAGGATAAGAAAACGCCGCGTCAAATCTTTCTTTATTAAGAACATACAGGGGAATACCCGGATCCTTGTAATTGAAGACAGCCGATAATGGCTTATTTTGCAGAAAGATAAACCCTTGTGCATGATCAGCAATAAAATCTTTTAATATTTGGGAAACAATATTATTTTGTCCTTCAATCACCTTTTGGGAATAACCACGTAAGTCGAATTCCTCAACAATAATCGCCTCGGCTTGTCCAATCTGCTTTTTGATCGCTGTAACCGCCTTTGGATTATCTGGCTCCATCAAAGACGAAAAAGGAATAATCCCTTTAAATCCGGCGCTTTTTAAGGTATTCACATAAACCGGCCACATGTTCAACGGGCTTAGAGAAATACCTCCTGGAACATTTGTCTTGAAAAGATTGATCGAAGGTGCATCCATCACGGCAAAACCATCTGCCTTTAGAGCTCGGCGCACAAAATAATAAAACTCGCGGCTATAAAGCTTGCTCAGCTTATAATCCTTTGGGTGAGGAAAATCCATATAAATGGCATCGAATTTATCTTCGGTGTTCTTTACATAATGATAGGCGTCTTCCACGATAATTTTAACCCGCAGATCAAAAAAAACCCCTTTATTGAGATCCAGAAAAACAGGATGTCCTTTGGCCAGTTCGATCATCCGGGGATCAATTTCAACAACAGTGATGCTCTTGATATCGGTATATTTGGCCAACTCGCGAACCAAAAGGCCGTCCCCGGCGCCTAAAACCAAAACATCTTTAGGCACTCGTCTTTTGAGAATCACGGGCACATGAGCGAAATACTCATGATAAATCTCTTCCGAATCCGATAAAAACTGAAGCTGACCATCCAGATAAAGAGCTGTATTTCGCGGATAATCTTTTTCCAGCAAGGCCTTCTGGCTATAAAAATCTTTAATCAATGAAAAAGGCATCGCATACCCTTGAGTCTGAACCAGATCAATAGTCTGGTAGGCGGAGCGGATGCGCTTAACCGGCGAATGGTCATTTCCAAGCCAAAACAATTTCCAGGGATTTTCGCTTTGGATATCGTAATAATAATATCTTTTCAGGAAATACTGCTCGATGCTCTCAAGGCGCAGACACACAGCGATCAATATCACAAAAAACATTGCGCAAAGAACAATCTTCTTCTCTCTCTTTTGAGAAATAAAGCGCAAGGCAATAAAAAAGGCTAAAATCAAATTCACCAGGGCTGTCATCAAACTGATTACAATCAACGAAAACCGCGGGAGCAAGAAAAGCGAGAAGCACAAGGCGCCGGCTAGAGAACCCAGATAATCAATGCTTAAAACGCGTGCGGTTAAATTTTGACCGGTGGCGGATCTTTTTTCAATGCGGATCAAAAGAGGCAATTCACATCCTGTGAAAAATCCTATAGTCAGGATCATCGCGAAAGACAGCAGAAAAAATAAGACATGACTCAACTGCCAAACATAACCGGCCCATAAAACAACGAAAAGAATATAGGAAGAAAAAGCCCAGATCACCGACAGAGCTCCAGTCAGACTTAAAATCATTTCGACTTTGAACAATCCCGGCCAAAGCCGATCTTTGGAAATACGCCGAGAAGCAAAAGCACCGAGGCCCATAGCCGCTAAATACAAACCAATCGTTAACGAATACCAGACCACGGTATTACCGGCCCGCTCAACGATGGCCTGAGCCAAGAGAAGCTCGTAAATCATACTGCAGGCCGCACAAAGAAAAGTTATGAGATAAATCATTTCACTTCGGTTGATGGTTTATAAGACACTGCTTTCGATCTAAAAGAAACAAATTGCTTCTTTTGCATATTTTCGGCTAAAATCCCCTTGGAATAACTTTTAATTCAATCTGCTTGGCCTCAAAATAATCTTGAAGATAATCGATGGCTTTATCGGGTGACATCTTGCCGCAGGTAAGAATATCGAAAGTCACATATTGATCTTCCGGCCAGGTATGCACAGAAAAATGGGACCATCCGATCAAGATAATACCCGTGACCCCCACCGGCTCAAATTGATGAAAATGATGGCTGAAAATATGAGCCTCACTCAGACGCGCAGCCTCCGATAAAGGTTCCTGTACGTCTTTGACATATTTCAGTTTATCGCTGTTGCATTTAATGAATTCCACCAGATAATGTTTGCCGAATTCCTTGGTTAATTTCTTATGCATATGGCCCCCTTAGTGAAGATAGCCCTCAATCAAAATCCGGGATATTTGACCGCTGTTCCATAAAAAAACACAAAATGCGACAGAGATTATGAGGTATAACACAATAACCCTTAATGCCATTGGCCGATCCCTGCCCTTTTGCGGTAACAAGGCCCAAAAAAGAGTTGCAGCCGTCAGAGCATTGATCAGCCCGACAAAGAAACTGCCGGCCACAAGCCCAAAGCGGGGAAAGATCACAAAGACAAAAAACAAAGTCCCGGCAAAGGCACCGGCATAATCAAATCCGATCATCTGATGCTCTAAGTCCTGGCTTCTTTTTTCCTGCAGGTGAATCAACAAAGGCAGCTCCAAACCGGTTAATATACCAATCAACACTATGAGCCCGTGGGCTATCGCCGAAAAAACTATACGGGATCCGCTTAGATAATCTACGGCAAAAAGAAAGACAACGCTTAACCCCCCGCAAAGAACCAGAAGAGCTTCCGCGCGCAGAAGTGTCTTGGCTGCATGCTTGGTCTTTTTTTCCGCTAGAAAACTGCCCACGCCCATCGAAAACAAGTATAGACCAACGGTCACGCTATAGCGTAAGACGGTATTCTCCAAAAACGCGGCCAGACACTGCGCGAGAATCAGCTCATAAGTGATGCTACAAAAAGCCAAGAGAAACTTGATACCAAAAATCAAGACAGTCTCTCCTTATTGTTTTTCTTTATTTCAAAAATAGTCTTGCCGATGAAAAATGCCACAACCAACTGAAACAGAATCAACATTGTCAAGGCCACAAGGGCTCCGGCATAATCAAGACTTAATCTATTTAAAACTAGCACGGTCAGGTGATAGCCCACAACGGTTGAGATCAAATAGATCCATAAAATCCCATAACTGAAATACAGAAAACCCGAGCGTTTCAAGAAATCTCTCGCGCTTTTCCATTTCTCAAATATCAGATGAGTTAAAGGTAAAACCGATAAGCTAAATCCCATAATCCCTAAGACAAAATACGGCGAAGGCTTAAACAAGGCCGGCCCCCAAACCTGATTTTCCCGACTGGCCGGAAAGAAATCACCTTTTGTCATCGAAGTGATCAATAAAACCGCCCCAATAATAATCAAAAAAATCATCATCTTCCTCGATTGAGAGCAGAAGACATCGCCCGTGAAAATTCCTAAAGCAAAGAGGATAAACCACGGGCACAATGGCCAGAAATGCCCGCCGGCAGGATCTCCGAATATCACATAATATAGATAATAGTCCTGAAATCCAAAAGGAAAGGCAGAAGAAAATCGAAGAGCGATCATGCCAATCAGAATCAAAATCGACGTAGCCAGGCCGGTGGGGAAAAATCTCAAAAATGGATAAGCGATGAGCATAGACAGAGCGATAAAGGGAAGAACATCCCAATCAAAGGCATGCCGCGGACCCCAGGTAAATAAATTCATCATAAAACCCAATAAACACAATATCAGCGCTCTTAAGGCTATCTCCTTAAATCCAAGGTCTTTTGTTTTAAGCATCATAAAGAATGTCATCCCGGCCAAAAGAGGAAGCTGAAAGCCCAATACGTGCAGACCGCTATGCACCCCAAAAGCCATCCCCAAAGATCGGCCTTGCTCGTATCTCAATGTTCCGTAATCGCCCAGAAGAAGCACCCAAATCAGATGATGCAAAACAATCAAATAAATAATTCCCAGGGCTTTAAGAAAATCAAGGCTCTCATAACGCACGGGGGGTCTCACGGAGCGCTCTCTCCTTTTAGATCAATGATCCGAATAGCGGGATTGCTAAAGGCAAAACTTTTGAAGGCCGGCTTGATTTCTTCATAAGGATAGGAAAATAATTCGCGATATCTTTTTTCATACCGATAAACTTCTTCCTCCTGGCCTGAAAGCTGTCCGGCCAACAGGTAACGTTCATACTGAAAAGAGCTGGCCACCAGATAGCGAAATCCCATTTGTTGCCACTGGGAAACATCGTATTGGGCTAATGATTTAATCAGATCATAGGTAAAAACATAACGTTCGCACATCGATTTTTCCGGTGCTTGCATCAACCATGCCTTAGCTTTTTCGCGTGTGTCTTGATCCAGATGATAAACAAGCAAAACTGTGTGGGTCAGTGAAATCAAAATCATCAAACCGATAAGGACCTTGTGAATTATTTTCCGGCTCTTGGGTTTGAATATCCCGCTGATTTCTTGAGCTCCCTTAAAAGCAAAATAAATACAGAGCGGAACAATGGGTAACATATAACGCATAAAATCGGGAAAAGCTTTAAGCGGAGCATTCTCAGGAATCAGATAAAAGATAATGATGTAACTTAGCAAGATCCTTTCCTGCCAGCAGATTTTCTTCCACTGAGAGATGCTCTGCAAAAATCCAATAAGAAACAAGGTGCACACCAAGCCGGTTAATCCCGGCCAAAGACTGTAACGCAGATGAAAAGTCAAAAAGAAATGCCAGGGATAAATTCTTACTGCATTACCTTCTATGATCTGACGAACTGTATAGCCGGCAGCACCTTTGACCATCTCTGAATTGCAGATCATGGAATAGTTAAGGGCCGCGAAAACACAACCGGCAACACCGAGTGAAAGCGCAAGAAACCGGTAATATCTTGCCCGGTCTTGGACCGGAGCGATCATAGGCGTCAGTAAATAAAGGGGAATAATGAGAAATCCGATATATTTGGACGAAACGGCGCAGCCGGTGGCCAAACCGAGCAATAGCGCCGTCTTTGATGTCGCTTTTTCGCTGTAGTGAAACAGGCCCAAAAGACCGGCCATCAAAAAACAAACCAGAGCCGCATCTTCCTTAAAATAATGGGCATGCACCACAATGATCGGCGAGACGGCCGTAAGCGCACAAACAGTCAGGGTTTCAAACTGTCCGAGGAAACACCGCAGAAGATAATAAAGAAACAAGATCATCAATGTCAACCAGAAGGCGGAAAAAAACCGCCCTAATCGCACAATTTCTTGCTTGGTGTCAAAACCAAAAACCCTGTTGGCCCACTCCACGGTCTTGGTCATTAACAAGGGATGCTGAAAATCATGCCCTTTTTGTTCAATAAACTTGATTTTTTTTGGTTCATCAAAATGATATCCAAAAGAAAAATTATTATTGAAATTGTTCAACAGAAAGGAACAGGCAAGGATCAAAAAAAGAATCGTGTTTCCTTGAGTGAAAAGTTTTTTACCGGCCTGTATCATGCGTCGGGAATAGAGGTGTCTTTGGATTGAAGGATTTTCCCAATAGTCTCAATCAGCTCATTAGACTCAAAAGGTTTGGTCACATAGGCATCAGCGCCCACCTCCTGGCTGATCGCCTTATCCACATCTTCTTTCTTGCTGGTTAAAAAGATGACAGGGATATTCTTATATTTCGCATCGAATTTGAGAAGGCGGCAGACTTCAAAACCATTGAGCCGGGGCATCATCACATCCAGAATGACAAGATCGGGATTTTCTTCTTTCGCTTTGGCCAGACCATCGACACCGTCATGAGCCAGAATGGTTTTATATCGATGAGCCTGCAATCGAAAGGCAATCAACTGAGCGATATCTTTTTCATCATCGACAATCAGGATTTTCTTAGTCATAATAGTATTGCTCTCATTGACCTGCGTCTTTTTTAGGAAGACATACGGTAAAAGTTGAACCTTTGCCCGGAACGCTTTCGACAGAAATGGCACCTCCGTGCAATTCCACAATATCTTTCGAGATAGCCAGACCCAAACCGGTTCCCTTCTGGGTCAGGTTGGATTTTCCAAACTGCTCAAATTTGGAAAATACTTTATCCAAATCAGCACGGCCGATACCGCAACCCGTATCGGTAACGCTGAATTCCGCCTTTGGATCACAGTCTTTGACTGTGATCAGGATCCGTCCTTGTTCGGTAAATTTCAGCGCATTGCCGACGAGATTGATGAGGACCTGAAGAATCCTGTCCCGATCAGCTTCGACGATCAGCTGATCGCAGGCCAGATGGCAATCAATGCTCAATTCTTTTTCCTGAGCCATCAGATAGAAAAGCGTTTGGGTTTCTCTAGCTAATTCGATCAGATCAATTTTTTTCTTATGGAGTATGATTTTCTTGGCTTCCAATTTTGCGGTCTCAAGGAGGTCGTCAATCATGCGCCGGAGACGATCAACGCCCTCAATGGCCATGACTAATTTCTCTGCTTGCTGGATATTGACCTCGCCGAAGAGTCCTTCGTTGACCTGGCTGATTGCTTCCTTAATGATCGTTAACGGCGTGCGCAATTCGTGAGAAGCCGTAGAAACAAATTCGGCCTGTAAGGTGTTGAGCTTTTTCAGTTCCGCATTCTTTTTCTCAAGTTCCTGGTAAAGTATTTTGACGCATTCCATGCTCTTTTGAAGACCCCAGGTATCTTCCTTTTGATCTCTGGACACCTTCCTGATCGCTTCCAGAATCAAGGCGCAGTCAGATGTCTTCACGCAATAATCATCGGCACCGGCCTGTTTGGCTTTCTGAGCATCGACGGCATCCAGCCGGCCGGTGGCGATAATAATTTTGGTCTTCACCTTCTCGGTGGTTTTGAGCATCCGGCAGGTCTCGAACCCGTTCATTCCCGGCAACACGGTATCCAGGATGATGATATCAGGCGCGCATTCTTTGGCGCTTGCGATTCCTTTTTCACCGCTGTCAACCACAGCGCAGACCTCATAATCGGATTTCTTAAGAAACCGGCTGATGATTTTCTGATCTTGTTCATTGTCTTCGATGATCAATATCTTCTGTGACACGCCTTAAAACCTCCTACTTGCTGGCTTGCGGCAATTTGCAAACAATATTCCAGTAAACATTAAACACATCGATAAACTCAACAAATCGTTCATAAGTGACCGGTTTTTGAATGAAAGAAGCCGCCTGCATATGATAACTTTTACCAATATCTTCCTGGTTTTTAGACCCAGTCAATATAATAACGGGAATATCTTTTGTCGCGTCCTCTTGCTTGAGATTTTTTAAGACAGCAAACCCGTCGATTTGAGGCATGCTGATATCCAGAAGGATTAAATCCGGAGACAGATACTTTCCGCAATCCCGATAGGAGCCGTCATGAAAGATGAAATCGAAACATTCCTGGGCGCTTTGGACAACGAAGAGTCGGTTTTTGATTTTGGCCTGACCAAATGCCCGCTGAGCAATTTTGATGTCGGCTTCGCTGTCATCAACCAGTAAAATATTCAGCTCCCGCGTCTTGCGTTGTTGATTCTCTTTTTGTTCCATAATTTATATCCGCCTTTATTCCTGTTTTCTTATATCTTCTCTGAGATTGTCTGGAATCGTAAAGTAAAACGCAGCTCCCTTTCCAAGCTCTGATTCGACCCAGATTTTCCCCTGATGATCATCGATAACTTTCTTGATAATGCTTAAACCGGCACCGGTTCCTTCATATTCTTTATCCGAATGCAGACGTTTAAAAATCCCGAAAATCTGCTCATGGTATTTTGGGTCGATACCGATTCCGTTATCTTTGACAAAAAATTGATGCAAGTCTCCGATTTTAGCATATCCGATTTTCACACGGGGATTCTCTTTATTATTTTTAGAAGAAAATTTGATCGCATTGTTGATCAGATTATAAAAGACTTCGGTTATTTTGATGCGATCGCAATGCATGACCGGCAAATGCTGGACCGCAACAAGATTGACCTGTTTTTCTTTTATCTCAAACTTTAACCGCTCAATCGCTGTTTCCAAAACCATGCGGATATCGACATCTTCATAAGGATTTTTAATCCGACTGATTCTTGAAAGCGTCAAAAGATCCTCGATAAAAGCATTCATCTTTGTAGCGCCCTTTCGGATCTCATCGATATATTCCTGACCCTCGGTGCCCAGCTTGCCTTTATAATCCTCCTCCAAAAATGTGGCAAAAGAGGCAATGGCCCGCAAGGGTGCGCGCAAATCATGACTCGCCGTATAGACAAAACTATCCAACTCCTGATTGACTTTCTTTAATTCCTTTTTCTGGCTGGTTGAAACCGCCAGATTCTGGAACAGGATCTTTGATTTTTCTTCGAGTTCTTGATTGGCTAATTTAAGACTCTTGGCCATTTCGTTGAAAGCCCGCGATAAGTCGGCAATTTCATCGCGACCCTCAGCTTGAACGGTAATATCAAACTGCCCCCTCTTGATTTTCTGAGAAGCCTCGTGCAGTTTCAGAATCGGTTTGATTAAAGTATGACTGGCCAGATAAGCAAAGATTAAAATAACAAAAATCAGCAAACCGCCAAGGACAAGCGTGCGTGTGCGCAATTCCTGGACAGGCCTTAAGGCTTCCCCGGCATCAACCTCGGAAATAAGGCACCATTTTTGATCAGGCAGATATTTCTGAACACCCAGAACATCCTTATTGAGATAATTTTTATAAATACCCGCATAGCTATTGCTTTTAAGGCAAGCCTGCGTTCCGAGTGTAATCACGCGCCTATTGAGGATGGAATCGTCGACAAAACGCGAAGGCGTGATCATCAAATAATTTCTATCAACGAGGTAAGTCTCTCCGCTGTAACCTAAACCCTCCCTTTCGGTCGTGATTTCATTAAGCGTTTTGGTACTGACCTTAAGAGACACGACACCCACCAGGCGGTTTGTTTTCCAGTTTCTGATCTCTTCCAAAATAATCAGCAAATTCTTACCGGTGAGCGGATCCTTCTGAAATCCAGCAAAGTAGGTTCCCTTGCGATCAAAAACCTTTTGAAGAAAATCGATAGGCATTTTTCTGTTGATCAATTCTTTATTGGTCGAAGCGACGATATTCCCCAGGACATCCCAAATGCTGATGATAGCAATATCCGTCTTTTTGTCGATGTCCTGATAAGGACTGGTAGGCTCTTGATTCAAATCGCGAAACGTTGATTCAATGTCTTCCTGGATGCCTTTGATCAAAGCCGGATCATTATAGCCGGATTCACTCAGCTGGCGGGGAAGATAGGCACCGGCAAAAGCCTTAGCCTGCTCCTGCCGCAGCTGGATGGAATGATTGATATAAGCCGCTCGGGAATTGTTAACCGCGCGGAGATTTTCAATCGTGGTTTTCTCCAATTCCGATTTAGCATAAAAATAATTGGATATGCTGATAGCTAAAAGAGGAATGACGGAAATCAATAAAAGAAGCAAGACCAGCTTGACTCTTAAGCGCAGATTTTTTAGTTTCAGTTCTTCAAACATGGCGTTTATTTCAAAAGGATTTACGTGCAAATATTATATCAAGCCTGAAATGCGAATACAAAGAGATATCCGGGAATTAAAAAAGAACTTAGTTTTCCTTTTGGCTTAAAAGGCGGGTAATGGCGGGTTGGATATTGGTAAATTCCGGAATTTTTTCAATGATTTCATCGGCACCGGATAGGCGGGCTTTGTCAGCAATGATGGCGTCAAGATGTCCTGTGATCATAATAATCAGACCCTGATAATGGTTCTTTTCCCGGAGCTCTTTGCATAGATCAAAACCATCATCTCCTTTGAGAACCACATCAATCAGGATCAGATCGGGATGCTTATCTTTAAGAATTTCCAAGGTCTCTCGAGGGCTATCCACGCATGCAATCTGCTCGTATCCCGCTTTTTGCAGAGTCCGGGTGATGGCCCAGGCATCCTGCGGTTCGTCATCGACAATGAGAATGAAAAGATTCACGCCTCTCCCTTTAGAAAACTGCGAACGATCCCGACCAATTCACCGGAATCAAAAGGTTTTCCCAGATACGCATTAGCTCCCAGTTCTTTGGCTTTTTCCTGATCCTGCGGATTGCGCGAACCGGTCAAGACAACAATCGGCGTAAACTTCGTGAATCCCGACATTCGTAAATTCCTTAACACATTTAATCCCCCGCCGGCGGGAATCATTAAATCCAGAAGAATCACGTCAGGCTTTGTTTTATGAGAAAATTCGACCCCCTGATAGGCATCATAGCAAACGGCTGTTTCAAAACCCTCAGCGATAAAGCGGTCGTTCAGCAATTTGGCCACTTCCATATTATCTTCAATAATGAGAATTTTGTGCATTTTTCATTCCTTGATTAAATGATGAAAATTTAAACAGCCTGCGTTTTGGGATTCTCTTGCGCATTTTTTCCTGAGAAAATTTTTTTAAGAAATCTCCACATTTTCTTTAAAAACCAAACAGAAAAAAGAATGAAAGCAATCACGCAAATGGCCGCGATTATTGGATGCTGGATAATCAGATAAATGATGCCAGCAACTGAAATATCCTCAGTGACGGAAGCCACGGAATTGGTAACCGGCTCGGGGGAGGTATTGATCGCCGCCCGGGTTGTAGCCTTGGTTAGATGAGAATCGAGCGCAATCGAACCGGTCAACAAAGCCACGGGAACCTGAACAGCTGAACCAACATCTGCCATGGCCATATATCCTAAAGCCGCTCCGCCTGCGGGCCGGATAAAAGTATGGATACTATCCCATGTCGTGTCCACCCAGGGAATCTTATCGGCGAAAAATTCGACCCCGTAAAGTAAAACCGCGGTTCCAATGACCAGCGGATGCTGAAGGTATTCCAAGTTACCGGGAAGCTGGACCCAGCCCATTCGATGGGCAAATCCCAATCCAGCCGTGGTTAAATACAGATTGACACCTGCTGCCCACGATCCTCCCATAAGAACACCGATTGAATTCATCAATTCCTGCATCGAATCATCACCTCAGTCGCTGGGATCGCGATATTCCCAATGACGATCTTCCTTTTCGTATTTTTTATTATGTTTCTTTTTCTTCCAATCTTCTTTGGTAATCTTGCGCTTAAATAACCATTCATCTTTGCTGCGAACCTTGGTGTCTCGCCAGTCCAGGCGTCCCTTTCTCTTATCTTCTTTCCCCTGCTTTTCGGATTTCTTCTTTTTGTCCCGCCAATGAGCCTGACGCTTAGCGCGTTCTTGTTCATAGGAATCGTTTTTATCGCCGCGAATCCGGTTCCATTCGTCTTGGCCCTTACGGTCTTTTTTCCAGTCTTCAAACATGCTATTTCGGTGCCATCGGTGATCTTTGTATTTGGATTTTTTCTTCAGACGGATTATCAAAGGATCCTCATGATCATCGTTGTCACTAAAAGCGAAAAGGGGAGACCAAGTCATATAAAACAAAACGACAGATAGAATAACTAATAAAAAATTATATTGTGGCTTATTCGTCGACATAAGAAATAAAAATGAGCTTATTTGTCATCGATTTCATCTTCAGTTTAATATAAATCAGAGGACAATACAATTGAAAACTCTATGGGTTACCTTGTTGTGAGAGTCTATCTAAAATTATTTCCACAAGATTCTCGGCGATAAGTCTGTTTCCCTGAGTACTGCAGTGGCCGAATGTTCCACCAAAACGATCCGTGAAATATTCGTCAAACCCATCTTTATTTAAAAATCTCTGAAAACGATCAATATTACCGGCAAAAGCGAAAACAGGAACATCCTTAAGCGCCTCCCTCAAACCATGCAATTCTACCATCGGATACTGCATAGCAATGAGTTGAATATAATGATCATTAAGAATTTCAGCTAGAAGACGATAATTATCTACGGTTGCCTGCTTGTATTCAATTTTCCTAACGGGAAACTCCAAAGTATCTTGTCTAAAATCTTTTCGCCTGACAGATAAACTCTGATTTGGATAGCACTGCTTCAAAATATCTTGGCTGAAAATATCAGCCTGAATTGAGCAGGCTTTTTTTAGAATCTCACCGGCCTGTTTGCAGTGGCCTCTTTTCTCAAGCATCAGGGCAAGGTCTCTGTAGAGAGGAGCGGCCTCAGATGTTGATCTGTCAAAACTCATTTCGATGGCTTTTTGATAAGATTCCTGCGCTTTCTCATAATCGGCGATTGAGGTATAGTAATGTCCCCAAAGGCGATGCGGCCAGTATTTCGTAGGATTACGCCGCATCGCCTTATTCAAATAAGATTCTGCTTCTGTCGCTCGTTTTTGACGCAATAAAAATTGACGCAAGATATCATAACCGAATTCTTTTTTAGGATTGGAGAGCATGGCCTGAAAGTAAATTTTCTCGGCCTGAAGCAGCTGTCCCCGTTTCTCATAATAAACTCTAAGCTCACGGTATCCCCAGGATTCCCGGGGGCGGTCTACAATCTTCATCCTTAAATAGTTTTCATATTCATTGCCTTTTGTCCTTTTTAATAATTCCTGTCCCGATTGAGCAGACGCTCTTATTTCCATCAATTTATAACGAAGATGCTTCCATATCAACTCAGCAAACTTCACCACGCGAATATTTTTTATAAAAAGCCCCGCGTATGTTTGGAAAGAATCCCGAAACGGCTTGGTCTTCTCATCGTCGTTAATCCCCATCATAACAATAACGATATCAGGCCGATACCGCAGAATATTGGACTTTAAGTCCGCAACTATGCCCTCGGAGGTAATAGAAGCCACACCGCCGTTGATGACGAAAAATGTTTTTCTGCTTTTTTGATTCAGAAGGGCTTCCAGCTGACGAGGAAAGGCGTTTTGTTCACCCATATACGTGGTGGATTCTCCCAGGCACAGAATTCTGATGACCCCTTGTTGGCTTAGACTCTGCCGGAAGTGATGATCACGCTTAGAAAGAAGAACGAATCCGCCTAAGCGGAAAATAATTTTAAGCGTAAAGAGAAGAAAAACAAAACTTGAGAAAACCAGAACGAATTTTTGCTTCAGATTGGTTTGCGCCTTCATAAAACGACTCTGCGGCTAAGAGGATGAATCTAAAAGTCTCTGCACTTTTTCAATAAGAATTCTGCCATCAAAAGGTTTCGTCATATAGCAATCCGCGCCCACCCCCTTACCGATGACCTCATCCTCATCTTCTCCTTTGGCAGTCAACATCATAACGGGAATGGATTTATATTTATCATCGTATTTCAACATACGGCAGAGATGATAACCGTCTGTTTTGGGAAGCATAACATCGGTAATAATTAAATCGGGTTTTTGGGATTTGGCCGTTTCATAACCATCGATCCCATTGTCGGCCTTGATGATATCGTACCCTTCGGTCTTCAGGCGCGACTCCAACAGGCTGGAAACGTCTTTGTCGTCTTCAATAATCAGGATTTTCTTAGGCATAAAGAACCTCTCTTGATAACGGTGCGTTTTATCATGGATTTATTTGCTGACGACATCGGGCTTCGCAGTCAAGTTGTTCGCCATGATCTTTAATCTGAAGACATCGCTCCACAGACGATTTGCAATCTTCAAATTGAGAGTCTTTTATCAGCTGGCATTGACCGTTGATTATTTCACAACGGGCATATTGTCTGCAAAAATCACCTATCCTATAGAGCCTGGTGCAAGCCTCGGGAACATTCTCTCCGCAAGAAATATCAAGCCCATGACATGACTCTATACCGCAGATTTGATTCTCATCAGCGGGCTCAGAATGGATCGATGAGCTTCTAAAAAGGAGAATGGGAAAAGCAAGAATGCAAAGTAAAAGAAGGGCAAAAAAAATAATCCGTGGATTTTTAAGTTGGGCTGACAAATTTCTCTTCGGACTCCCGAGACTTCTGACAGCTCAAGCGGACCGACTTGAGCTGATCCAGCCGGCTCTTGATTTGTTGAAATTGCTCCCATTGTTTTTCAAGATATTTTTCATCATGAAAAGACCGGATCGGGTCTTCTTTGAATAAATTCAAATAATAATCAATCCCCTCTTCAATATTTTGGAAACAGGCTAAAAGATTTTGCTGGTCTCGCGATGAAAGCTCATCCGCCTGAGCCTTAATCAGCAAATCTTTTAAATACAGAATATTGATTTGTAATTCTTTCAAAAACATGTGCGGCCGCTCAACGCCTTTGAGTAAATCGGCTTTGCCGTAAATGTGATCGATCATCTCTTTCAAAGAAACAATTTGGGAAAAATAGACCAAATTGGGCCCGGGACAAACCACAACCTCGCCGGGACCTTTGATGGAAAGGCCGTATTTTTTCATCATGCTGTTGCCCAACTGATGGCAAATACAGTCTTTCTCGCCCAGATTGCAGAGAACCTTGCGGAATTCCTCTTCGGAAACACCCTGTTTTTTCATCGATTCGATTTTTAATTTCTGGTAAGATTTGGATGCCGGACAAAGAGCCTTCTCAAATTCCTGATTCAGCCGGAGATAACCCTTGCTGCACGTTAAACCCTGATTACCCTCTTGTTGTCGCCGGCGCTTGGCTTTTTCCGCCGAGCTACTCTGAAGAGTATAAAAAGGCACTCCCATCGGCGAGGTTTCGCTTAAAACGACATCTTCTTCTTGCGCGGTCGATAAATCTTGAAGCGTTTGATCATCGACAGAGGAAACCTCGGGGCAAAGAAGAAAAGGCGAAGCCCACCCGGTTTCATCCACGCCGTAATGTTCTTTTAAAAACCGATCCTCTCCATTTGTCCCAATTCCTCCCTGAACCTGAATGAGGGCATCAGGCTCCTGATCCAGCAGAGGCAACTGTTTACTCTGGCAGGTCTTGCGGTAAATATCTCTGAGGTTCTGGATCAAAGTATCGCGCCTCTGGCGAAATTCCTCTAAAACCGGTCCCAACAACTTGCATTGACCCCCAAAAGCGTGTCCGCCGCAATTTAAACCTGACTCAATACGATATTCGGAAACCCAAATACCTTTTTTGGCAAAGATCTTTCCCTGCGTCAAGGCTGAGCGGAAATCATTAACTTTGAGAATCACCTTCTTTTTGACATGCCCCATGGAATCGGCATAAAAGTCTTTAAACTCCGCAACATAACTGTAAAGCCGCTGATTGATGCCGGCAGAAAAAACAACCGCCGAATCAACCGCCGAATCGAGCGTGCTATGGGCAAACCCTCTTAGGGCGGCCAGAGCGCTAGAGAATTCATTGGCGACAAATGTTCCCTCAGGAGTCCGGGCCATGGTATCCAGCTTGGTCATGATATTGACATTGATGCTCCCGATACGCATGACCTCTCTCAATTGCTCTTGAAGTCTCTTTTTTTCGGTAGAATCGCCAAGCTTCTTCATCTGCAGATAAATATTCCTAATGCGGCAGGTGCTGGGAAGCATCTCGAAATATTTATTGATATCCATATTATGGTTAAAATCGGCGCAGCGAATTTGTTCGAAACGTTTCAAGGCGTGTTTATGAATAAAATTCAAATAGGCCGTGATGCGTTTGGCACGGCAATCCTCTTCGCTGGAAGGAATCGGAACGTATTTTTCCTTAAAAAGCTTGCAATAGTATTCCCGGATTTTCTCCATCAGCACATCATCGACCAGAGAAATCACTGAAGAAATTCCAAAGGGAGCCACCCTTAAGGGAGAGTCCATGGTATAGCCTGTGCCCATAACGGGGATAAAAAACGTGTGTCTTGGATCTCTTTTTTGCATAATAAACTCTGTTTTTCAAAAAGGTTAAAATTTTGCTCTTCCTATTTATGAGATATAGCGATTATAACATAGTATTAATATTAGTAAATGGAAAGTTACGTCTGATTTTGGAGTAAGATTTTGGAGTACCAAAACCGCAAAGGATCGCTTAGGAATGGATCAAAAACAGTTCGGAAATTCGACTGGCTCCCTGAGGCTGCCGTTTGAGGATTTTTGCTACTTCCTGATCTTCGCGGATAAAACAGGCGATATTCAATTCTTCCGGGTAAACCCAGCGGATTTCGGTATGAACTTTCAATTTGATATGACCGCACACCCAAAAAGCCTTGTAGGCATATAATTCGATATATTTCTGGCGGAAAAATCCGTCAATTTTAGAAAACAGCGATTCGATTTGAATATCGATATCAAGCTCTTCGCTGATTTCGCGCAACAAACACGCTTCGGGTGTTTCCCCGAAATCAATTTTTCCACCCGGAAATTCCCAAAAAAAATCTTTTTTTCGTTTGGCGATCAGGATTTTGCCTTCGTGCCAGATCACAGCTGCGGTAGCTCTCTTTTTGTTTTTCGCATTGATCATAGCCTCTCCTTTCGGCCGCGGGATTAAATAATCGTCTACTATTATTTTATGACCACCGTCATAGCACCGAAAGAAAAAGATGATGTTTCTGGCAGGCGGGCCCAAAAACAAAGTTTTTGGGCCCTTTAAAAAACTCCTTAAAGAGTGGCAATATAGGCGGCAATTCCATTAAGCATCATCTGGACTCCGATAGTGGCCACCACTAAACCGGTGATACGGATGAGAGCTCCCATCAAATTAAATCGGGTCATAAGATGACTCACCGTATAAGTATGAAGCATGAAAAAAAGATTGAGAGACACAGCACAAATGATAGCCAAAAGAGTAGGAATCATACCATAGTGGTCGGGAAAAGAAATAGCGGCCGTAATTGTGGCTGGACCCGCGATCATGGGAGAGGCTAAAGGAACAATCGAGACATCTTCCAGCTTCTGATTCGTTTCCACTTCAAAGAAAAGCCCCCGGTTTAAGGCTTGAAGGCCTCGAAATGCCAAGACAATCCCCCCGATGATCTGGAAGGAATAGATATCAACCCGAAACAAATACTTCAGAAGAAAATTTCCGGTCACTGTAAAAATAATCAGGATGCTGCCGGCGATTAAAGATGCCTTGATAACTATATGACGAAGCGCGCTCCGTTCAACAGACTGACTCATCGTATGCACAACAAAGAGTTTACTTAACGGATTGATTAGAGCCAGTATCGCCAGAATGCCATTGAGATAATTATTCATTGAAGGTCTTCTCTATTTTAGCGCTGTGAGAATCAACATCGGACCGACAAAAAACGCCTTGCCGACAAAATAAAATCCAATACCTATCGAGAGAACATCATTATCCGACCAGTTGGACTGGGTCAAAATCCAAAGTCCGGAAAAAAGGCAGAGGCCTGAAGACAATATTGCGAAAATAAGGTAAGTTTTTCTCATCTTATCTCTCCTGAAAATTGTTAGAAGTGCAAAAGTATTCCATTTTCCATTCTTTGTTTATATCACTTTAACAAAAAACCGCCAAACAAAACTTACAATTAAATGAGATGTTTTTTATCAAAAGCTTTCCCCCGATGGAGTTTTAAGATATTTCTCAAATCTTGTAACTGCCACACTTTCCATAAAAGCTACATACCTTATTAATTCCCAAGGTCCGTATTCGCAAGTAGGTTAAGATATTGGTGAGTCGTTATGTTGGTTGATTCTTCTTTTTATATTATTGGTATAACCAGCATAATATTTATTTGATGTGTTCGTGCTTCTGAGTATGTAAACATAAAACATATTTAAATGATTCCTCGTGGATCCTGCTTCGCCAAATACTTCGCCCTGAATATTCATTCAGGGCTTCGTGTTTGACTTCGTAGGATTCCACCAAACGAAGTTTGACATGAAACCCCGAACAAATTTCGGGCCGAAACATTTAAGCGGAGTCTGGTGGAGGTGCGGGGAGTCGAACCCCGGTCCTTAAATCTCAACGCCAGGACCTCTACATGCTTAGCCTATCTATTAATTCTCGCCTTACCCTCTCCGATAGACAGGATAGGATAAAGGCCAGCTTTCTCAAATCTCACTTTGATTCCGAAAGCAAGAATCAAAGCCAGCCTGCTTGCGACCTCCTGATTAACCCGCAGGCAAGATTAACAAGAGGGCCTCACTTGATTAAGCGAGGACTGGCGCCTCGGCTAAAATAGCCTCGGCTTCTGCTACTGGATTGTAGTCAGCATTTGTTTTGTGCTTGGATTGTTAACGGGGCCAACCAAGCATCCCCGGCATGCCATCCAGGTATTGTCAAATTCAAGTCGAAACCGTTTCACCCCCTATTGATATTATAGAAGAACATCTCCTGATTATCAAATAATACGGATACCTCCCTCGCTGGGAATTTTTGATCTAATGATATGAAAAGGCTATAACCTATCTCTATCTTCACGGCAAAAGGTTTAATCTTATCCTTTTCTTTTCCCATTCAATTTTGTCGCCCGGTGGACTTCGCGATCGAAATCTCTCTTTTTCATATCCTCTCTCTTGTCATATTGCTTCTTGCCGCGGCCTAAGGCTAGCTCGATCTTAGCCAATCCCCGTTGATTAAAATAAATCTTCGTGGGAATCAGGGCCAGGCGTTTGATCGCAATCAAATCAGCAATCTTGGCAATCTCCTTGTGATGAAGCAGAAGCTTGCGCCGCCGGTCAGGCTCCAGATTCAGATAACTCGCTTGCGCATAAGGATGAATATGCAAATTATACACATAGGCCTCTCCTTTTTCTATCCGCACAAAACTGTCTTTGAAATTAACTTCGCCGGCACGTAGAGATTTCACTTCCGCTCCTTTGAGCTCAATGCCCGCTTCCCATTTGTCGGAAAAAAAATAGTCCCGGAATGCTTTTTTATTGGTGACAACCGTTTTACCCTTCATTAAAAGCCTTTCGCGATATGGGAATACAAAACAAGAAACAAAGGAATCGTCCCTATTCCAATGAGATGTCCGTAGAAAATAGCCTGATTGACAAAAGACTGCTCTCCTTCATACTGACGGGCGATGACGGAAAGATTCAAGGCGCTGGGTACGCAGGCTTCGATCACGATGAGAAATCCGATCAAAATATCCGGCTTTAACCAAGAAACAACTATCAAGGCCAGAATCGGCAAGAGGAACAATTTACCCGCAAGAAGCAGCACCATCTCTTTGACTTTGACTTCAGTCACTTTAATGCAGGCCAGATTCCCGCCGACAACGATCATGGCCAAAGGCAAAGCACATTGACCGAATAGATCAACCGGTTTCATCATTACCGACGGAATCAATTTATTGAAACCGAATAGAACAATGATCATGGAAATGATAAGTGTCCTTAAAGGCGGGCTGATCATCTTTTTTATCGGGAGGCGTTGTGTTGCATGCCCGCCGATCAGATAAACACCGAAAGACCACAAGAGCAAATCAAAACCAATAATAAATAAAAAGATATAAACGAATAATCGCGAAGCAATTTCTCCAGGAAAAATTGCCGCCGCCATGAGAAGCGGAATATATCCACAGTTTTGGAAAATCATTAAAGCAGTAAATTCGCGTTTTATATCGCTTGACGGCGCCAGAAAAAGCATCAAACGGCTTAAAATAAGCCCGCAGATCATAAGCGCAAAGCAAAGCAAGGGAAAAATCCACCAATACGGATATTGATCAAAATTGAAATGACGGCTCATCTGTGTGAATATCAGACAAGGCAAAAGCCAGGTAATCAAAAGCCGGGTTAAAAGCCGTAAACCCTCTTTGCCAGTCAGTTTCTTTTTTATCATCACATAGCCGACCAGGCCCATCAAGAAAATTTGGATTGTCGCTTGAGCGGCAGCTTGAAAGGATATATCAATCATTATGGCCGGTATTATAACAAGTATGGGTTTAAAGGGCAATGTGATTCCGTATCCCATTCATTGACAGCTATCAAATTCTTAAGTATACTGAGGCATATTTGATCGAAAGAAAGATGGAGTGATGAAATTGATTCTTCTACGCTCCACCTCGTGCCGAGCACTGATGAAGAAAAACACTCAGTGTGAAGCAAAATTTTTGTTTGGAATCTTCAAAAAACTAGAAATATTTGCGTTGTTATTTCATGGAGCGTAAAAGCTCTACGAAGCTAAACGCGAAAGCAATTTATCGAAGTAGAGCTGGAGTGGTGAAATTGGTAGACACGCACGTTTCAGGGGCGTGTGGGAGTGATCCCGTGAGAGTTCGAGTCTCTCCTCCAGCATATTTACTGATACCTCTTTTCTAATAAATGGAAAACCATAATCATTCCCAACTTCTTGTAATCGGCGCTGGTCCTGGCGGATCGGCCGCAGCTTTCCGGGCTGCCGATTTGGGCCTTAAGGTCACTCTCATTGATCAAAGTCCGAGACTGGGCGGTATTTGCTTGCGTGAAGGATGTATTCCGTCAAAAACCCTTCTTCATGCCGCAAGAATCATCCGGGAATCCAAAGAGGCTCAAGACTATGGAGTCACTTTTTCTGATCCCAAAATTGATCTCTCGCGCCTGCGAACACGTAAAGACAGCGTAATCGCCAGACTGGAAACCGGACTCAAACAACTGGCTCACCGGCGTAATATCGATCTGATTCAGGGACAGGCCTCTTTCACGGGACCACGTCAAATCATCATAGAAAAAATTGACGGTTCAAAGAAACAACTTTCTTTTGAAAAAGCCGTTATTGCTACAGGATCCAGCCCGCGCAATCTTCAGACTCCTCTTTCTTCCGACCGTCTGATGAATTCTACTTCGGCCCTGAATATCAGAGATATTCCAGAAAGACTCCTGGTTATCGGCGGAGGTTATATCGGGCTTGAGATGGGCACGATCTACAGCGCTCTGGGTTCAAAGGTCACCATCGTCGAGATGACCGAGTCTCTTCTTCCCGGCAGTGATCAGGACGTCTTGCAGGTCCTCAATAAAAAATTAAGAGAAATTTTTGAAAATATTTTTCTTCGTACAAAGGTTGTTGATTTCAAAGAAACAGACAAAGGACTGATTGTCCGTTTTCAAGGGCTGGACATTCGCGAACAACTTTTTGACCGCGTCATCGTAGCTACTGGCCGCGAAGTCCGCACGGAAACCTTAGGACTTGCCCATGCCTCGATCGCTTGCGATGAAAAAGGAAAAATTCAGATCGATTCCTCTTATCAAACCTCTGCCTGCGAAATTTATGCTCTGGGCGATGTGGTAAAAGGACCGATGCTTGCCCACAAAGCTTCTTTCGAAGGAAAGGCTGTGGCCGAATCGATTGCCGGCCGCCGTTTTGATCCTTCGGGAAAAACTATCCCCAACGTTATTTTCACTGATCCCGAGGTAGCCTGGTGCGGATTAACAGAAAAAGAAGCCGACTTAAAAGGGTTCACTGTAGATGTGGGCCGTTATCCTTGGATGGCTTGCGGACGTGCGGTTACCCTCAATCGCTGTGAAGGTTTTACAAAAATCATCTGTGACCGTACATCAAAAAAGATTCTCGGAGCATGCATCGTGGGGGTAAACGCCGGAGAGCTGATCGGTGAAGCCGTCTGCGCCATTGAACAGGGCCTAACGGCACACGATTTAACCACTGTCATCCATCCCCATCCTACGCTTTCGGAAACTTTGAGCGAATGCTCTGAAATGATTTTGGGAAGCAGTCTTTCAATTTACCGGCCGAAAATCTAGAAAATCCTATGCTTCGACTCCTAAAACTCCGTGAATAATTTGCTTGATATCATCCATGTAGAAGGGCTTGACCAGACAAGCAACCGCACCAAGTTCGATGATTTCTTTTCTTTTGGCCTCCGTTGAATATCCGCTGATCACAACAATGGGCAGATCCGGCTTCAGAGAACAAATGGTTTTGAAAGTTTGGACCCCGTCTATGTGCGGCATGACAATATCCAGAAAAACAATGTCGAACGAATTGTGGCGTACGGCTTCAAAAGCCCGCAAAGCACTCTCAGCAAACGTGATCCTATGCCCATGCAGCCCGAGAGTATACTCAAAGAAATCAGCAATGATCTTAACATCATCGATAACAAGAATATTTAATTTTTTATACACTAACCATCTCCGAGCGATTAAAACGGTAAGTCGTTATTGTTAATCCTGGGTAGAGTAAAATAAAATGAGACTTCCGGTACTTTAAATCTCTTTTCCGAATATTCCTTTAATGATCTTGATGGCTTCATCCATTTCGAAAGGCTTTTTCAGGCAGGCAACAGCCCCCATTTCGATCGCTTCTTTTCTTTTGTCGTCTACCGAATATCCGCTCATTATCACAATCGGAAGATTGGGGGCTATCTTATTGATGGTTTTATAAACGTCTTCACCTTCGATTCCCGGCATGACCACATCAATGAAGGCAATATCAAAATCTTCTCTTTTGACGGCTTCGCAGGCTAAGCGGGCCTGATCACAGTAAACAACCCGATGTCCGCGATGTCCGAGTGTAAACTCGAATAGATCTCCGATCACACGTTTATCGTCAACAACCAAAATATTCAATTTTTCTGCCATTGGTCCCTATTATAAGATGAATTTCGACCCAGGAAAAGCTATTTTATCATCATTCTTTAAGGCGTCGCCTTGGGAATCTTGATCACAAACGTCGCTCCCTGCCAACCGTCGCTAACCACATCAATAGTTCCGCCATGCTCTGCAATCAGATCTTTACATAAGGCCAAGCCGATACCCGATCCTTTTGTTTTTGTAGAAAAGAAGGGTTCAAAGACATTATTTTTGTCATCTTGACTGAGACCCGGTCCCGAATCACGAAAGGCGATCACAACCTCTTGAGCAGTCTCTTCGTAGCGAGTCACAACTAAAAGACGTCTTAGAGCGCCTTTTTCCAGATTGCTGAGCGCCTGAATGGCATTGACCATAATATTCATGAAGATCTGCTGCAGATGAATCGCATCGGCATAAACCGTCGGCAGGGACTCAGCCATATTCACCTGCAGTTCAACGCGACGGATCCTGATCTCATCAGTCAGCAAGTCAACCGCTTTTTTAAGCGATTGATTCACATTGACGTAATCCTTCTTGATCTTTCTATGACGGATTAATTCCATTAAATCTTCGAGCATGCTCTTTAAATACTGGCTCTGCTCATCCATTAAGATGACGGGTTTAAAAAAAGGATCGTTTTCTTTCATTTCCTTGCGCATAAATTTTACAAATCCGTGAATCGCGGTGATCGGCTGGCTAATTTGGTGGAGAATGCCCGCGCTCAAAGAAGCCATAGCCGAAATCTTCCCAGTCTCAAAAAGCTTGACCTGTGTCGCCTTAAGCTGTTCAACAGCTCCGGAAAGTTGCCGGGTTTTTTTATCCACTTCTTCTCTCAATTCCAGGGAATAACTCTGAACCATCAAGTTGTGGTACTTGATGATAGAGTAAATAATGCTGAGAATAAAACACAATACGGCAATATAGCCAAAAGGATAAATCGCCAACCCATAGCTAGGGACAATATCGACATTGCTTAGAGAAACAAAAATAAATCCGATCATCAGATGTTTCGTGCGTTTTCTGACCAGAATCGTTGATGCTTTGCGGTAATAGCTGATCAAATTCGCTAATCCTAAAATCGGACAAAATAATAGAAAAATTAAAAAATAAGGCGCTGGTCCACCGGCATCCGGATAAGCGCCCCACTGGTAATGCCTTAAGCCTGTAAAAATTCCGGGTTTCCAGAGAATCAAAGAAAGCCCGCAGGCAAAAACATAATTCAAAGCTATCGTCTGTTTTTCTTTCTGTAATCTGTCTGTGTAAGCGACAGAAAGATGCAAAAGAGTCGCGGCAATAAAAATGAGACCGACATACATAATCCTCGACCAGAAAAATATAATATTTTGGTATTTTCCGCTTAAAATCAGACTCTGTCCACCCAGCCAAACGCTTGTGCTGATACAAAGATAAAGAAAGGATCTGTTAAAAGGAGAGCGGCGTTCCAAGCTCAACACAAAAAAACCAAAAAATAAAACTAAACAAGCGATAAGAAACGGCGGAATAAAGAAAGGATTCAGTTCATACTGGATGGGGTCAAAAATATTGAGTTCAATGATCATGCGTATATTTTATCAAAAGACCCTGTTCTTTTCTATGGATTGTTGATATAAAACTGCGCGAACTGCCCTTTCTTAAGATCATGCTTGTCACTCCATCCGGCATTGACCTCCAAAACATAAAGGGCTTCCTCTTCAGGGATGTAGACCGGGCAGTTACGTTGCCTGCAGGGAGGAACGTCTTCCTCGATATGAATAACTTTTCTGCGGGCATCCATCCAAATCATATCCAGATTAATCAAGGTATTTTTCATCCAGAAAGAATGTCTCCCCAAAGAATCAAAGACAAAAAGCATGCCCCGATTCTCAGCGAGATCGGATCGGCCCATCAGACCCTTTGTTCGCATCGGCTGATCAATCGCCAGCTCAACATTAATGCATGCCTGCTCAAAACAAACAAAAGGTATTTGCATGTTTTTCGATTTCTGACAACCAGAAAGTAGAGTGAAATAAATCACTACAACAGCCAGAATCAACCACAAGATAACGAGTCTTGTTTTCATCGGATATTGATATAATCCCTGAATTCCATTTTCCCGGAAACCGCCTGACGCGCGGCCGCAATACGTTTGGAGAGATAAGGGTGAGTCCGCCAATAGCTGTGCTTACGAGTTGGTTCTTTCTCCTGTAATCGCTTAAGAGTTTTCAGCATACTCACTGTCGCCATGGGATCATAGCCTGCTCGTTTCAAATATTTAACGCTCAAACGGTCCGCTTCGAGCTCATCGTTCTGCGAATAAGCGGTAAAGGCGGTCAGAAAAGCGGCATCAACACCTTTAACGGCATCCGGATCATTGGTTTGCATAGCCAGTAGTTTCAGAAAAGTATAGCCATAAAGAGTCTGGATCTTCTTGATATTATGCCGGGCCGCCACATGGCCGATTTCATGGGCTAAAACGGAAGCCAGTTCATCATCACTGGCTGTCTCTTTAATCAATCCCTGAAAGATATAGATAAAACCTCCCGGTAAAGCCAGGGCATTGACAATCTCTTTGTCGTCGATCACTTTAAATGTGAAGACAAGATCTTTGCGATCGCAAACCGCAACCAGGCGGTCTCCGATTTCCTGAAGTCTCTGATGGATCAAGGTGTTGTCGCTGATCTTGTATTCTTTCTCCAGCCCCATGGCCATATTTGCTCCCATTGCCGCTTCTTTTTCTGTTGAATAAAGATACGTCTCCTGCTTCTGTGTCGCCAAATTATATTCTGTCGCGCAGCCAAAGCACAGGCAGATCAGTATTAATGAAAGGATACGAACTCCTATTTCTTGGAGCATTTTGCACAGTTTGGCAATCGGCAAACCAACCACATTGGAAAAACAACCTTCAATACGCTCGATAAAAAGACTCCCCTTTCCTTCAATATCAAAACCACCGGCTTTATCGAAAGGAGAAATCATCTGATAATAGCGATCGATCTCCCGGTTGCCAAGCTTGCGCATAAAAACTTTTGTCTTTTCATAATCCGTCAGCACTTTATTGGTGCGGGTATTGATAAGGGCGACACCGGTATAAATCCATTGCGGTCGGCTGCAGAGAATCCGGAGAACCTTTTTAGCCTCTTTAATATCGCGGGGCTTGCCAATAATCCGGCCATCTCCAGCATAGGCCAGAGTATCGGCGCCGATCACTATCGCGTTTTTCTGATTCTGCGCGACATCTTTCGCTTTCAATAAAGCATTGTGCTTGACCAGCTCAGCGCAACCGCCTTTCTTATCTCTTCTTTCTTCAACCGAACTTCTTTGGACAGTAAAAGAGAAACCCGCCTGCCGCATGAGCTTCAGCCGCTGTCTGGAAGTCGACGCCAAAATAATTTTTGACTTCTTAGGCATGATGGGATTACAAGATTAACTGTTGCGAAAATCAGATAAAGTAAAGACCGAGCAAAGCTCGCATCCTTTGCCGGAGAGCACTTCACGAGCCCCCTCACCGCGATCGACAAGACAAAGGGCTTTAGAAACCCTGATACTCATTTTTTCTAAAACATCAATCGATTCCACAAGGGACTTTCCGGTTGTGGCCACATCATCGATCAAAATCACCCGCGAGTTCTCTTTGAACAGCGGACCCTCAATCTGCTGTTGTTTGCCATAAGCTTTTGGTTTCTTGCGAATAATAAAAACATCAACCGGGCATCCTTGAGCAAAGCTGACCGCGGCAATAGCGCCGACCAAGGGATCTGCGCCCATCGTTGGCCCACCGAGAGCATCGGGATGATCGCTGCGAATCATGCTCAAGATCACCTGCGCGCATAAATAAGCGCCCCGGGCCGATAAAGTCACACGTCTGGCGTCGATATAATAATTACTTTCTTTTCCGGATGACAAAATGATTTTTTCCTGAAAATACGCATCCCTTCTTAGAATATTGAGTAGATCCTCTCTCGCTTGATCGGTCTTAGGTTCATTCATTGCTGATCATTCCCTTCTTTAAAAATCTTAGGGGTTCAGTAAAAACGCGTCTATCGGACCCGCGGAACATCAATGTTCCTTTTATCCATTTCTTGAATTAAAAATATCCGGTACCGCAATATTTCTTTAAACTTTTCATAATCTTTCGGCATAAAACCGCTGGTAGTATGAAATGTTTTTAATGCATCTATCTCCACTTCCACGTCAATATAGGCCTCATTGAGTGCCTGATCGCTCAACTTTCCTATTTCGGCTTTTGACAAAACATTTATTGCGGGCTTAAATGCAAAACATGCAGAGCTGATAAGAATAACCATAATCAGAGAAAGAATTATTTTTTTCATGACAACCTCCAGGAATGTTAGATTTCCGATTTAGGATTATTTTTCTTGTGCTGTGCAATTAAGAACAAATTGCGGACATAAATGAAAAGCCCCATCCCCTGTCCGACAATAAAAACCGGATCTTGCCGGTGGATTGCATAAATAAATAAGATGACCCCCCCGCTAATACTTAAATACCAAAAAACCAGCGGGATATAGCTGCGTTTTCTTTTTTCGGAACAAATCCATTGAATGATAAAACGCATCCCAAAAAGCAGTTGTCCGAAAAATCCAAAAATTATCCATCCGTTGATCATGCTTTTCTCCCCCAGAGAATACGGAAAAAATCGGCCATCACTTTAAAAATTCGTTTATGATTGTATTTCGAACGGCCAAACTGCCGATTCCGATGGTGGCTGACAATTTCTCCGATCTTAAACCCTTTTTTCTTAAGGATTAAAGGGATAAACCGATGCTGACCCTCCCAGCCCAAGTTTAATTTATCAATACACTCCCTGCGGTATAATCGTAATGTGCAGGAAACATCGTGAATACGCATCCCCGAAATAATACGCTGCAGATAATTGCCAAATTTTGACAGAAACCTCTTAAGCGGTTTATCCTGCCGTCCTTTGCGCCAGCCACAGACCACATCGTATCCCTCTTTAAGCTTGTCCACCATGGCCGGAATATCTTTCGGATCATTCTGAAGATCCGCGTCCATAGTAATAATCAAATCACCTCTGGCGGCGAAAAGTCCGTCTCGCAGAGCCAGTGTCTGGCCTTTTCTTTTCTTTCCATCAATAAGATGAAAGATCTGATTGTCTTTTTTCTGATAATGTTCCATGAGAGCCAAAGAGCGATCATCCGACCCATCATTCACAAAAATTATCTCATAGGAATCTCCCATGGTGTTCATGACTCCGGTCATCTCCCCGACAAGCGGATCAATCGAATCTTCTTCATTGTAAATTGGAATAACAATAGAATATATCGGCATCTCACTCCTTTTTGATCAGCAAAATTGACTCAAAGAAATAATCCTTGATCGCCTCCTGATTCAAGGATAGTAAATTTTTAAAAAATTCTTGGTCGATGCGGACATGTCGGCGGACAATTTTGTCCCTTTTGATGACCCGAACATCCGTTAAATTCTCTTGATCCAGTTTCTGCCAATCATCCCGGGTGATAACAAGATACTTAATCTGAGGCGTTTTCATCCAGCCGGATATTTTTTGATGTGATAGTTCATTATCGGTAACAGCTATTTTCTCAACCGGCGTCTCAAAATAGGCCTGAAGCTCTTTTTCGTGAATCTGATGACTCAAAACGGCAATCCGACAGGATTCCTCTTTTTGGTTTTTGATGCTACGGGCAAATTTTTGCAAAACCGAATGAGATGTTAATCCGGCCTCAGAGAGAAGCGTCGTCTGGCTAAAAGAAAAAATCATCATCGCGCCAAGCGATAAAGGAAGCACCGATATTCTTTTAAACCGGAATAAAGCCACAACAAACAAAACAATAATACTTAAGAAAATAACCAGCCATATTTTATGGGCCTCAAGCAAAAATAGTTTTGCGAATAAGAGCCCTATAATCCCGGCAAGTAAAACAAAAACGCTGAATCCCGTACGATAAACGGAAAGAGCCTTCTCTTTGGGGCTTATCCCGTCAAAATTTCTAAACAGAAAATAAGAAATAAGAATAGCAAAAGGTGTTGTCAAAATCAAGATCAAATGATTGATCCGATGAGAAATGAGAGCAAAAAATCCCAACACCGAGAAAAACCAGACAAGCATGATCAGAAAACCGCTGTGATGACGCTCATCCCGGTCCCGATCCCGAACAGCGACAATCACGGCCCCGAAAATAAAAATTGACCACGGAGCAAAATAACTCATAAGCGATTGAAAATAAAAAAGAAAATTTCGAATTATGGTTTTTCCAAAAGTGATTAAGGAATTTTGGGTACTTTGAGAGACGGTCCGCTCAAGGGTTTCGGTCTGAATCATATAGGTTAAATATTCCTGGCCGTGACGATGAGCCATATAAAGAAACCAGGGCAGAATGATAATCAGGCAAATAGCTATTCCCAGAGGAAAATTCATCTGTTTAAGACAGTACTTTTTGCGCATCAAAAAACCCAGAAGAATAGAAACAAGAAACGGAATAATGATGGCGGCAAAACCCTTGATCATAAATCCCAATGCACAAGAGACAAAAAAAACGTAGCGCCATTGCTTTTCATTGGGATTTCTTAAAAACCGGATCACCGCATAAACGGCCAGCACAACAAAAAGATTGAGGGACATGTCGGGAACGGCATTCTTGGCATGGCGGAAAAACATGGGACAGGTCGCAAGAATCACAACACTGGTAAAAGCCACTCTTTTCCCGAAATGATCTCTAGCTATAAGCCAGGTCAAAACCAGAATGAGAGCGGCCGCTATGACGGAGGTGATTCTGGCGGCCGTCCAGCTAACTCCCAGCAAAGAATATGACCAGAGAATAAACCAGTAGTAGAGAATCGGTTTGGCGAAACGGTCTTTCCCAAAATAAGTCGGAGAAAAGTACTCGTGGTTTTGTCTCATTTCTTTGGTGGCATTGAAATAGAATATTTCATCATCTCTGTATTCAATACCGTGGACTGAAAGGCTTTGGGAAAAAAACAGCAGTCCAAAGACAAGAATGACTACCTCAATCGCTTTGCGATTGTTGACTACTGAATCGATCATCCTTTTCATTTTGTCATACACGGTTGCGGGATTCCAGCTGAGCGTTGATTTCTTGATCCACTTGTGTCTTTAAGTGATCCGTATCCTCTATCAATAAATCCCGGCAGATTTTTGCCAGTTCTTTGCGACCGGCTGTAGACCGGTATATTTCCGGAAAAATAGGAGGATGAATTTTTACACGTGCCTTTATTTCACCAAACTTCAAAATATTCCACAGATGAGAAAAAAACGGCATATCGCCGTACCAGTAAATTTCATCCCGGCTGAATTGTTTTAAAGATACCGAATCAACGGATTCATAATGAATATTCACCGGAAGAATCGGCGATCCACTCTCTAGGGGAGCCTGAAAAAATACGCTTTGAAAAGTACGCAATTGTTCTCCATTAGTGGAAGTTCCTTCCGGAAAACTGAAAATATTGATCCTATTTTTAAGTGCCTGGATGATTTTCTTAAGTGATTCCGGCGTCTGATTTCTTCTCTGTCGATTGATGAATACGGTCTGGGAAAGTGCCACAACCAGACCGATCACCGGCCAGTCCTGCACTTCCTTTTTGGAAACAAAAATCCCGGGAAAACAACTGCCAAGAATCAATCCGTCCAGATAGCTGACATGCGGGCAGATAATAAAAAAACCTCTCTGTGCAAAAAACTGTTTTTCACCTTCGATGGAAATTTTTAAGCCCACGATTTGGCAAAGCACGTTGATCAACCAATGCGTGTTCCAGGCCGCCGCTTTCATGCGAGATGCCTTGCCGGTAAGCAGGCACAGAAATTGAATGGTTGCCGCCCAACAAATAAAAACTAAAAAAATCAGGCCGATAAGAAAAAATTTAATTACACGCATTTTGCTCACCGGACTGTCTATTTGTCCGTTTAAAAAAACGCTCTCTGAACCAGAAATTCATATCTTCTATATCTAACAGGACAAAGAAAACTATCGACCGAAAAAGAGGATTTGCAACCGGCATTCCGCAAACTTTAATTCCGATACTCAAATACCCTTTGAATAAAACCGGTAACTGTTCGATGATGGCCTTAGGATCAGTAATTTCGACACCGGGGATAATATTCACAGAGCGCAGCGGATCGATCGAGGATACGTCAAGCGATCCAAGGTGCCCCAAAGCTTTAAGAGCGCCATAAAATTGACTGATGGCCTCAAGATCCTCTTCAAAAACGGATATGCAACCAAAAATATATCGCACCTGATGCTGATTCGCATACTGCGCGATACCCTGCCAGAGCTTGGTTAAAACCGATCTCTTGCGATAATTCTGGTGAATGCAGGATCGCCCAACCTCCAGCAACTGCCCCCCCTTTAAAGTTTTCACCTGTGAAAGATCAAAATGCTTTTGAGAATAGAATCCCTGATTCTGATTGGCTACGTCATCGAGTAAAAGACGATAGGTTCCGATGATTTGCTTTGTCTGATTGTCGATGATAATCACATGGTCGCAAACGTTGTCAAATTCATCAACATCGATTTCGTTAATATGACTCGAGTTAAAACCAGCCCGCATTTCCCGATTAAAAACTTCATATCGCAATTTCTGGGCTTGACGAATTTCCTGCGGATCTTTGGTCAGCTTAAGGGAAAATTTATTCATACGAGTATTTTATTCATATTCAATAATTCTGCCTTGATTTGAAAAATATTATACGCTGGATTGATCAAAGCCGCAAGTTGATTTACAGGAGTTCTTTAAAGGAAATCAGCTCTATATTATCCGCAGAGAATCCTGCGCAAAAAGAAGAAAATTGACACCCTATCTTGATGATGTTAAACTAGCGCCTATGTGGCGTCATTTTTTTCAGGGTCTCTGCGATCTGATTTATCCACGGCATTGTATTGCCTGCAAAGCTCCCCTCTGGGGTCAGGATCGGAATCAATTCTTATGCTCTTTGTGTCAACAGGCCATTGAATGGAACAAGCCTCCTTTTTGCACGCTTTGCTCCCGGCCTTTTAATCAAAATCATTCGGGTAAGATTTGCCCGACTTGCCGCCAGTCATCCTATTGGTTCGATCAGGTTTGGGCCGCTACGCTTTATAATGGCCTAACGAAACGCCTGATTCATTTGTTTAAGTACCATAATAAAACTTCCCTGAGACTCACCTTCGCAGACTGGATTATGCGCTTCTCCTCTAAGAACCAGATTGATTTTAAACGGTTTGATCTCCTTGTTCCTGTTCCCCTCCATCCGACCCGCCAAAGAGAACGGGGTTACAATCAGACTCAGCTTATCGCAGAAAGATTGGCAGCCCAACTGAATAAAAATGTTTCTTTGAAGAATTTGCTGCGAAACCGGCATACCCCAAGCCAGGCGCTTTTAAACCAAAAGCAGCGCTGGACAAACATTTCCGGAGCCTTTACAATAAAATATCCTCAAGAATTCGAAAACAAAAACATCCTTATCTGCGATGATCTATTCACAACAGGAGCAACAACATCTGAAATCGCCAGAATCTTGAAAGAAAGCGGCGCCAGAAATGTTGAGGTTTTGGCTTTATCCATCACTCAATAAACTTCCATGAGAATATTAAGATCTTATGTCCTTAATGAATGCGTCCTGCCCTTTTTCCTTTCCTTGGGTATTCTGACCTGCGTTTTTCTTCTGGGCAACTTGATCCGCTTAGCTAATATGGTGATCAATAAAGGCGTGGCTCTTTTGACGGTAGGCCAGGTCTTTCTCTTTTATATCCCTCTTTTGTTGGGATACACGCTTCCGATCGCCTGCATCACTACCGTCATCCTGGCTTTTTCGCGTCTCTCTAATGATAATGAAATCCTGGCGATGCGCGCTAGCGGCATTCATCTGCGCCGTATTCTTTTTCCTCTTTTTGTGGCCGGCCTGACTCTCAGCCTCTTTTGCGTAGTCCTTAATGAGCGCATCATTCCCTACTCGCATCATCAGCAGAGAAAGATTCTCAAGACACTGGGCGCCAAAAATCCGGTGGCCGTCCTGGAAGCCGGGAGTTTCATCAATGCCTTTAAAGGACAAATTATCTTTATTTACCGTATTGAAAACAGGCGCATGTACAATATCCGAATTTACCAGCCCCAGCCTGACGACAAGCCGACACGAACGATCATCGCCAATGAAGGAGAATTTTCGCCGGTGCCCGGTGAAAATAAAATCAAGTTGAAATTAATCAACGGCACTTCAGATGAGCCTAATTTCGACGATCCGGACAGTTTTTATAAACTGCATTTCAACACGATGTTTATGACTCTGGATCTCTCCCAAGACCCAGACAGTAAAGTCGACAAAAAACCTAAAGGAATGTCTTTGAGTGAGCTGGAAGAAAAGATAAAGAAACTGGAGAAAATGGGTGTGGATGCCGCTCCTCTGATTACGGAATACCACCGAAAAGTCTCCTGGTCTTTCTCGGTACTGATTTTTATTTTGCTGGGTTTTCCGATCGCCGTGATCACCCACCGCAGAGAGAAATCGGCTAATGTTATTTTAGCGATTCTTTGTGCGGCTATTTATTATCTGATGTCTTTGGGCGCCGAGGCCTTAAGTGTCCAGGGGCTCACTCCTGCTGGTATCACCATGTGGTTTCCTAATATTCTGGGGCTTATCATTGCCACCATTCTTAATATTCGCTTATGCGCATCTTAGACAAATATATTTCTTCTTCCATTATCACCATTTTTGTTGTCACCATTTTGGTATTTTGTTTTTTGTATATCCTGATCGATCTGGCCAGCAATTTAAATGAAATTATCAACCGCCAGGTCCCTGGTCCCGTCTTGGCTTCTTATTACTCCAGCTTCTTTCCGATTATTTTTATCCACACCTCTCCGATCGCCTGTCTTCTGGCGGTCTTGCTCACCTACAGCAAACTCAACAGCAATAATGAAATTGTCGCGCTTCGTTCCAGCGGGCTGAATTTCTGGAAAATGACTAAACCGGCTCTTTTTTTGGGGATCATCGTTTCCATCCTGGCATTTTTGGTGAATGAGAAATTCGTCCCTCAGGCCACGGTGAATTCCGAGAATATCCGCAATGAAAATATTATCCTTGAAGTCGACAGCGAACGAAAGAAACACGCCAAAATCCGCAACCTGACATTCTACGGACTCAATAATCGGCTTTTTTTCATCGATTCATTTGATCCTGATACCTATGAACTAAAGGGGATTAATATCACCGGACAGGATGATTTGCAGCGCGTACGTGAAAAAATCATCGCTCTGCGAGGAGAATGGACCGGATCGGCCTGGAAGTTTTTCCAGGTCTATACTACACGTTTTCATATCGTCGATGGAATTTTAACAGAAGAGGCGCAATACCATGAAGAAAAAATCATGGAGATTCAGGAAACACCGAAAGATTTCCTCAAACAAAGGCTAAATGTCACATCGATGAATATCGCGGAACTATCCGACTATATTGATCGGTTCTCAGAAAGCGGGGCTTTTAAGGCCTTGAGCAATCTCAAGGTGGATCTCTATCAGAAAATGGCTTTCCCGTTTCGCAATATCATCATCATCCTGCTTGGCCTGCCGCTTGTCTTGATGACCGATCGCAGGCATGCCGCAACCTTTACATCGATTGGAATCGCTATTTTGATCGGTTTCTCGTATTATGTCCTGGAAGCCGTCTCCCTGGCTTTGGGCAAAGGCGGCGCCATTGATCCGTTTGTCTCCGCATGGCTGGCTCCCGCCATCTTTCTATCAGCCTCTATCTACCTAATCCAAAAACGATATTTCTAACTTCACCCGACTGATTATTTTCTGAAGAAATGAGGGAGGCGACTGCCCAAGAGGCAGACGATTTCGTAATGGATGGTTTTCGCTCTCTTTGCCAAATCGTCAGCGCTGATTTGTTGTTTTTTTTGACGTCCACAAAAAACAGCTTCATCGCCTTCGCGAACAGAGGGAACTCGGGAAACATCGCAGAGAATCTGATCCATGGTTACCCGGCCCACCAAAGGACATCGCTTCCCGCCTACCAAAACATCGGCATTGTTGGAGAAAACTCTTAAGTACCCATCGCTGTAACCAATCGGAATGGTAGCGACTTTCGTTTTTCTCTTGGCGTAAAAGGTATGTCCATAAGATAATCCTCTGCCCTTTTCAACTGTCTTAAGAAAAGTGATCTTTGATTTAACGCTCATGGCAGGCCGGAGCTTTATTTTTGAGCGATTCTTTAAATCAGGATATAAACCATAGAGCATTAACCCCGGACGGGCCAGATTGAAAATGCGCGGATAACAAGCTAAGCCCATACTGTTATCGGCATGAACATACTGAAATTTAATCCCCTGGCTTTGCATTTCTTGGATGAGATTTTCAAATAACTGAACTTGATTTTCCGTAAATCGCCTATTGGTATCCGCGCAAGGGAAATGCGTGAAAAGACCCTGCAAGCGCAAACTCTTCATTCCGCTGACCGCACAGATAAATAAGGGAGCCTCTTTATGCCACACGCCCAAACGCCCCATGCCGGTATCTATGAGAACATGAACAGGAAGTTTTTGTTTTCTGCAACAGGCTGCCTGATCTAATGCTTGGGCAAAATGATGCGTATAAACCGTTGGTGTTAAGCGATAATCAAGAAAAACCTTGGCATCTTGATCTAAAACATTTCCAAAAACAAGAATAGGAATCCTGATTTTATTCTGACGAAGAAGAATGCCTTCTTCTAAGCTGGAAACACCGAGCATCTCCGCGCCCCGGAATACAACGGTCTTAGCCACCTCAACCATGCCGTGACCATAGGCATTGTCTTTGACAACGGCAAGGATTTCTGTTCGGGGAGCACCTTTTTCTTTGAGACTTTTGAAATTATAAGCGATCGCTTTTAGGTCAATCTCAACCCAAGTGGGACGGTAAATCTTTTTTTTGAATGATTTTCGCATTCTATTTGCTTATTTGACAGTCATCCGGATATAGATAAATCGGATTCAACTTGTTGAGGGGTAAAAACTTCTTCTTTTGAAAATATTCCAAGGCCATTAAAAGACTCGTTTCCGCATGGGGAGTCCATTTTTTCTTAGGCGCAAATGATATTTTTAACCGTTTCTTGCGCCCCCATTCCTTAATTTGCGTTTCGATAAGATTAATGCCGTCGCCAATAAATACGGTATCATCTTTTACATGCGCAAGAACATCCTCGCTTTTAAGCAGCGCATATGACGCTCTTTTTTTTAATTGTCCGCTTTTTGTATCATAAAAGCAACTGTAAAAAAGTTTTCTTTTGGCATCCATTAAAGCGCAAATAGAGGTCGCTTGTGATTTTTGCACCTGCTTGGACAGAAGATCCAGGCTACCGATTCCAACAACCGGATTTTTTGTTGCATAGGCAAAACCCTTAATTGTCGATAAACCAACCCGCAGACTCGTGAACGAACCGGGTCCAAGGCCGACAATAAATCCGTTGATATTTTTTAAAGGTACTCTTGCTTTTTTTAGAGTTTGATCAATCGATTCGATGATCGTATCCGATAATACTTGAGCCGAATGAATAACGGTCGATGCAACCAGGCGGTTTTCTGCTGAAACAGCAATTGAATAGTTTCTGGTTGAGGTTTCGATGGCCAGAAGATTCATGCTTTCATTTTCTCCATGATTCTTTTGGCACGCCCACCTTGCGGCTTAAATCTTAACCACCTCTTCCGATCTTTCGTAAACGAAAGGTAAACTCCAAGATATTCTTCCGGAAGCCAAGAACCCATCTTGTCGGCCCATTCAATCACCGAAATACCATCAGCAAAAAGAAATTCCTCATACCCGATCTGCAGAAGTTCTTCTCGCTTCTCCATCCGATATAAATCGAAGTGATAAAGCGGCTTGGCTCCTTTGTGAATCCTCAAGAGAATAAACGTGGGACTGTGGATTTCTTCATTTTTTATTTTCAGACCGCACGCAATCCCTTTTGTGAATGTTGTCTTGCCGCTGCCCAGGTCTCCAAACAGACAAATAATATCGCCGGGCGACAAACATCGAGCCAGCTTTTTGCCTAAGTGAATGGTATCTTTTTCCTGATTAAGAGAATAGGCAGTGGTCTTCATTAAAAGTGGGAAAAGGCTTTGTCTTTAATGCGATGAAGACAGCCGTCTCTTTGATAAAAATTGATCCCTTTTAAATACTTGGTCATCACGCCAATAGGATAGAATCGAAAAGGTTTTTTGGCACGCTGCAATAATAGAGCCCGTTGCGGATTCATTGCAAAGAGAAGCTCGTAGTCTTCGCCCTCCCGCAAGGCTTGAGTCATGGTGCTGTTTCGATTGAGGGGAATGAAATCTTCAAAAATAATAGCGCCCAATTTTGATTGTGTGGCCATATGACCACAATCTGTTAGAAGTCCGTCGGAAATATCAATCATCGCACTTGGTCGAAAATGCTCCACCAAATACTTTGCTTCCTTGAGGCGAGGCGTAAAATTTAGATGTTTTCCCGAACGAATGGCTCCGCCCAAAGGACCCGTCACAAAAAGATGGTCGGCATGCTTGGCTGTGGACCTTAATACACATTGGTTTTTCTTGACAGTTCCCATCACAGCGACATTAATAATTAACCGTTCGCTTCGAATAGTATCGCCACCAACAAAGTCAATGCAAAATTTCCGGGCCAAAGTCTTCATGCCTCGATAAACATCATGAATTTTCTTCGTCTGCCATATGCAATCAACACCGATGGAAACGACCGCCCATTTGGGTTCTCCGCCCATCGCGGCAATATCGCTTAAATTACACGCCAAGGCTTTATGGCCAATGAGTTTAGGATCGTCATTTTCTCTAAAATGCTCGTCTTCAAGAAGCATGTCTGTTGTCACAAGAAGATAGCGATCTTTGAAAAACGGCAAAACAGCCGTATCATCACCAATCCCCAAAGGAATATTTTTTGAGCAAGGAATCATCTTCGAGAGGGATTGAATAAGGCCCTGCTCGCCAAGATCCGAAAGCTTAACGTCGCTCTTTCCTGTAACGGTTAATGGCATTTTCTATATTCCTTTTGTAAGGGGGCTTGATCAGGCCATATTCTGTGACAAGAGCGGTAATCAGTTTATAATCCGTGACATCAAAAGCCGGATTTGTTACTTTAATGCCTTGGGGCGCAATTCTTTGCCCCAGAACTGTCGTAACTTCCCTCTCGTCTCTTTGTTCGATCGGAATCTGTTTTCCGGTTTTTAGCTTTTGATCAAATGTAGATAAAGGAGTCACAACGTAGAAAGGAATCTTATGGTAACGGGCAGCAACGGCAAGGCTATAGGTTCCTATTTTGTTTGCCGCATCGCCGTTAAGAGCAACGCGATCGGCCCCGGTGAAAATAATATCAATCAAGCCTTGCTTCATAAGTGTCGCAGCCATACTGTCGCATATAAGAGTTACATCAATCTTAGACTTAAGGAGTTCCCAAGCCGTCAGCCTGGCTCCCTGAAGTCTGGGCCGTGTTTCACAAGAGTAAACTTTGAATTTCTTTTTGTTGCTTTTGGCGCTGTAAAAAACGCCAAGCGCTGTTCCGTAATCGACGGTAGCAAGAGCTCCGGCATTGCAAATTGTTAATGCCCGCATATTATTTTTAATCAAGCGCGCTCCATGGTCGCCCATACGCCGATTCATAGCGCAATCTTCTCTCAAAATTGCGTCTGCTTCCTTTTTTAACAACATTTGACATTGAGAAACTGAGATATCTTTCTTTTCTTTAACAGCATTTTGCATTCGATCAAGGGCGTTAAAAAGATTAACGGCTGTCGGCCGAGAAGAAGCCAAGTAATCGCAAACACGGTCTAATTGTCTTGAGAAAGAGGCCTTGGTTTTACCGCGATAACTTTTCATTCCTAAAACAACGCCGTAAGCTGCGGTCACTCCAATAGCCGGAGCCCCGCGAACCGCCATAGCCCGGATCGCTTTCCAGACCGAAGGTAGATTCCGGCAATAAAGATACTTCAATTTTTGCGGCAGCAGACGTTGATCAATAAGCCGGATTCGATTCTTTGCGTAGGTAACCGTTTTAATCGTCATGCAGTACCTGTTGAATTTTTCTCAATTTCGATGCGGGGAAAAAGAGCGTCATGGCGTTCGATTTCTTCTCCCGACTGGAGCCCTCCCCATTGGGAAGAACAGTCTTGGCACTTAAGAATAGATAAGATTTCCTGTGTCTTAAGCGGCATGACCGCTGAAAGCATCAAAGTCGCTATCCGCAAGGTCTCGGCGGCCACATAAAGAATGGTTCCGCATCGATTAGAATCGCTTTTGACCACTCTCCAGGGCGCTTGCGCTTCGAGATATTTATTGACTAAACGGACCACATCCATCGTTTCTCTTAAAGCCTCATGAATTTTCATATCTTCAATCAGTTGCTGAACCTTTTGAGACAATGATTCCGCTGCACTGACAATAGCACGGTCTTCATCTATAAGATCACCTTGCTCAGGGATGCACTGATCAAAATATTTCCCCAAAAGACCGCTAACACGGTTTAACAGGTTCCCATAATCATTGGCCAAATCACTGTTGTAGCGTTTGACAAAAGATTCAACCGTAAAATTAGCATCTTGCCCCAAAACCATCTCGCGCATTAAATAATAACGGACCGGATCCACGCCATAACGGTCGATTAAATCAAGCGGATCAACGATATTACCTAAAGATTTACTCATCTTTGTCTTTCCGGTCATCCACCAACCATGGGCAAATATAGCTTGGGGAAGAGGAAGATTCAACGAAAACAGCATGGTCGACCAGTAAACGCTATGCGTAGTCAAGATATCCTTTCCAATCAAATGAATATTCGCCGGCCAAAGCTGTTGAAATTTCTCATCCTTAGAAGCATATCCGCAGGCCGTGATATAATTGATTAAAGCATCAAACCATACGTATGTCACGTAATCCTCATCAAAAGGAAGCTCAATCCCCCAGCTCATCCGTACTTTGGGCCGGGAAATACACAAATCCCCCAGGGGTTTCTTTAAGAAACCGAGTATTTCATTACGCCTGTGCTCGGGCCGAATAAAATCCGGATGGGTCTCGATATAACGCATCAGTTTCTCTTGATACCGGCTCATTTTGAAGAAATAATTCTTTTCTTTGAGATGCGTGATATCGCGAAATTCACCGCTGTCTTTTTCCGTCTCGGTGACAAAACGCTCTTCGGAAACAGAATACCATCCCTCGTATTCGGATTGATAAATATCACCGGCCTGATAAACTTTTTGAAGCACATCCTGGACAGTTTTGATATGTCTATCTTGCGTGGTGCGGATAAAATCATCATAGTCTACTTCGAGTTTTTCCCAAAGATTGAGAAAACGCGGAGCGAGATCATCGCAGTGATCTTGAGGAAGCATGCCTCGTTTAGAAGCTGCCTGCTGAACTTTCTGGCCGTGCTCATCCAGTCCCGTCAAGAAAAAAACCTTATCGCCCCGAACCCGGTGATAGCGGGCCAAAACATCCGCTAAAATCGTCGTGTAGGCATGCCCGATATGGGGCTTGTCGTTCACATAATAAATGGGGGTTGTGACATAAAATTTCTGGCTCATGACTTTAATTATAAATTACCTTGGTCGATTTTCCTTCTCCCAAATCGACAGACACTTTCTTTTTAAGGACATCCACATCAATCACACGCCCCCTCCCATCGGGTGTAGTAATCTTTTCTCCGATTCGAGGAAGATTACGGGAACATTCTTTGTAAACCGCAAATTCATAGGCCATGCAACATTTGATGCGCCCGCAAATCCCTCCGATTTTAGACGGATTAAGAGGTAAATTCTGCTCCTTGGCCATTTTGATCGAGAGAGCGTGAAATCCCTTCATGTAGGATGCGCAACACTGTTCGCGACCGCAAATTCCATAACCGCCGACGATCTTGGCTTTATCGCGAACACCGATCTGGCGCAATTCAATTCTCACTTTGTAAATTTTGGCCAGATCTTTCACCAGAGCCCGGAAATCAACGCGCCCTTCGGCTGAAAAAAGAAAGATGATTTTAGACACATCAAACGTGTATTCGGATTTGATAATGTTCATTTCGAGTTTTCTTTCTTTTATCCGCTGCAGACAAGTCTTAACGGCCTCTTTGGCCTTGATCTGATTCTGGGCGATCTGTTTGAGGTCTCCTTCGTGAGCCACCCGCAAAACCTTCCCTTGAAATTGTTCATCATCCGGCACTTCTTTGGCATGATCGGAAATAACCCATCCGTATTCTTTATTTCTATCCGCCTGGAGAATCACCCAATCATCGCGCTTGCAGGGAAACTGATCCACTTCAAAATATCCCACACCTCCGAATTCGCCTATTTTTACCTGAACACACTGCTTCATAATCTCTCCTTCAACACCGCTAAGGCTGTTTTCATATTAAAACGATCCCGAGCCATCTTGAGAGCCTCTATAATATCATCAATGACAGCCCTAATCTTTTCCGTTGAGTATTCCTTACTCAACGATTCCAAATCTCTGATCCGGTCTTGATGAATCAGATCGCCGGAGGGAATCTGATTTTTGACAAACAATAGATCACGAAACCAACTGATAAGAAGAGTCAGTAAAAGAATAATATGGCGGTCATCTTTTTTCGACAGCCACTCTTTCTCAAAATTCTCCAAAGAAGACTCAAAAATAAACTGATCGAGCATCCGGTTTTTCTTTGAAAAAAGTCCATCCCGATGATGTTGGCGGGCTTCCCGCAGGCATCCTTCGGCGAATCGTGTAAGAAAATGACTCTCATCAGACGGCAAGCGGTCATGATGGACCAGATATTGCTCCATGTCTCTATAGCCGCAAGGAACAAACTTGATGACATGACAACGCGAAACGATAGTCTCGGTTACCATTTCGATATGAGCCGTCGTCAAAATCATTAAAGACCCTATCGACGGCTCTTCAAGTGACTTCAAAAGGGCATTAGCGGCTTCTTCGGTTAAATTCTCAGCATTTTGCAATAAGAAAAATTTCTCATTCGCTTCATAAGCAGATGTTTGCATTTGCTTGATCATTGTTCTGATTTGTTCGATTTTGATGTTTTCTCCCGGCTGACTTTTTAACACATGAACATCGGGATGATTGTCGTTAAGGATTCGTTGACAATTTGCACAAATTTGACAGGGCTGTTCGTCCTTGACCTGAGTACAGTGAATCAGCTGGGCAATCGCCAGGCCTGTTTCGGATTTCCCGACTGCAGTAGGACCGGAAAAAAGATAGGCATGAGCCATTTTTTTACACACGCGCATTTGCGTAAAACGCTTCAAGATATCGGAGTGAAAGAAAGCAGCCGGCTCACTTGTCATTGGATCATTTTCTCCACATAATTCCTGACAATTTTCTGAATTTTCTCTTTGCCCTGATTGGCCCTTATGATCTTTACTCTTTTGGGCTCTCTGCGCGCTATTGTTAAATAACCCCCATGAACCCGCTGATGATAGGAGAGAGGTCTTTTTTCGATCCGGTCTTTTGTCTTTTTGATCCGGGACAAGCCCCGCTCAACCGATAAATCAAAAACTAGTGTCAAATCAGGTTGAATTTTCTGGGTAGCGAACCAACCGATCTTGCGGATCATTTTGAGATCTATCCCGAACCCATAGCCTTGATAGGCCAATGTCGAATCCAAAAACCGATCGCTGATAACAATATGTCCCTTTTTCAATGCGGGAATAATCTTTTCTTCCACCAACTGGGCGCGCGATGCCATATAAAGAAGCATCTCGCAGATAGCGCTCATCTCTTTGTTTTTAACATCTAGTAAAATTTTTCTAATTTTCTCGCTAACGGCAACACCACCCGGTTCCCGCAAAAGACAAACCATCCTCTTTCTCTTAGACAAATGTTGATAGAGCATTTTCGCCTGCGTGCTTTTTCCGGACCCCTCGGCTCCTTCAAAAGTAATGAAATATCCTCTCATGTAACTCTCCAGATTTGCCCGTCTTTGGTGTCTTCAACGACAATACCCATTTCGCTGAGTTGATCGCGGATCCGGTCTGCTTCCTGATAGTCTTTCCTCTGGCGAGCTTGTTTTCTAATATGCATCAGATTCTCGATTTTTTGTTTTTTCTTTTCATCCAATTCATCATCTTTAAGGGACAAATAAAAAAGATCCTTTAAGATATTTTCAATGAGGGCAGAGCTCTCAATCAATAATCCCTCTCCCCCTTCTTCGGTTTTCCTTTTATGAACCTCATTCATCCACTCAAAAAGAGAGCCTAAAGCCCGAGGCGTATTGAAATCATCATCCATAGCCTGGTTGAATTTCTCCTGCTGAACTTTGATCAAATCCTTTAGAGATTCCCTCAATTCCGTAAAAGGCTGGTTGATCCGACGGGCTTCATGAAAGAACATCTGAAATTTCTCCCAAGCCTTGTGTATTTCATATATTTTTTCTTTGGAAAAATCAACAGGACTTGCATAATGACTCATCAGGAAAAAGAGCTTGAGATCATCCACCCGATAGGTTTCAAGTGCTTGCCGAATCGTTATAAAATTTCCCAAAGATTTAGCCATCTTTTGACCGTTGATCGTTAAAAGACCGTGATGGATCCAGAAACAGGCGAAGGGATTACCGGTTAAGGCCTCGGCCTGCGCAATCTCGTTTTCATGATGCGGAAAGATCAGATCTCGTCCTCCGGCGTGAATATCGAGGGTTTCACAATTAAGATATTTCAAACTCATCACCGAGCATTCAATATGCCATCCGGGACGTCCAGGACCCCAAGGGCTCTCCCAGTAAGGCTCTCCTTCTCTGGATTTTTTCCACAGAGCGAAATCCAGGGAATCCTCTTTTTTACTGTCTTTTTCAATACGGACCGCTTCCCGCATCTGCTCAATGCTCTGCCCCGACAGCTTTCCATAGTCCTTAAAATTGCGAACGCGGAAATAAACATCTCCCTTCGATTCATACGCATATCCTTTCTGAATCAATCCCTGGATATGAGCGATCATCTCGTCGATGTTTTCCGTTGCCCTGGGTTCCTCTTCGTCAAACGGCAAGCCGAATTTCTGAAAATCTTCCCGATAAAATCTAATGTTTTCGCTGACAATATCTTTCCAGTCTTTCTTCAGTTCCTGAGCCCGGTTAATGATCTTATCGTCAATATCCGTTATGTTGCGCACAAAATTAACCGCATAGCCTTTTTTCTCCAAATATCTGCGGATGACTGAGAAGATATACAAACTGCGGGCGTGACCGATATGACAGCGGTCGTAAACCGTCACCCCGCATGTATACATTTTGACAACCTTATCCTGGCGGGGAATAAATTCCTCTTTCTTTTTTGTCAAGGAGTTGTTGATAAAAAGCGTCATTATATTATCTTCCTGGGTTTCTTTTTCTCAAGCTCTTCAATTCTTATCTCTAATTCATCCAGGCGTTGGTTAAGAGGATCCAGAATACGAACGTGATCCATGGTCGAATCAATCTTTTTTCCGTCTTGTCGGGTAATGCGACCGGGAACACCTACGACAGTCGAATTGGGCGGTACATCTTTGACAACAACTGCATTAGCCCCGATATATGAATTATCGTCTATTTTAATATTCCCAAGGACCTTGGCGCCGGCACCGACAACGATATTATTACCCAGCGTCGGATGCCTTTTTCCAGTCTCTTTTCCGGTTCCCCCCAAAGTCACCCCTTGAAATAAGGTCACATTATCACCGATAATCGTCGTTTCTCCAATGACAACCCCCATCCCATGATCGATGAAAAACCCATCCCCAATTTGCGCCCCAGGATGGATCTCGATTCCTGTGCAAAAACGAGAAATCTGGCTAACAAGACGGGCAAAAAAAGGACAGTTCCACGTCCATAATCGATGGGCGATTCGATGAGCAACCAAAGTGTGAAATCCGCTATAAAGCAAAACGATCTGAAGAAAACTCGTAGCGGCCGGATCCCTCTCTTGAGCCGCTTTCACTTCCTTGCGAAATATGATCGCAACAAGAAAAACGGTGATCAAAATGATCCCTAGAATAAATAACAGAAATTCACAAATAATCATTCCCTCTCCCCTTTTTGCATAGAAACAATAGCATAGGCACAAATAGCTTCTTTCCCGTTTAAAGCAAACCCAACACCCTCTTGGGTTGTCGCTTTAATATTAATCCAACGCTCTGCGATGTTCAGAGTTTTTGCAATATTGGCCTTCATTTGATTTTTATAAGGCTGTAATTTTGGTTTCTCGGCCAGAATCATGGTGTCAATATTACCAATTCGATACCCTTGTTTATCAAGAAGTATCCTGACTTTCTCAAGTAATTTCAAACTGCTAATATCCCGATAGGTTTCATCATGATCAGGAAAATGCTCTCCAATATCTCCCTGACCTAAAGCCCCCAGAAGTGCATCACACAAAGCATGAATCAAAACGTCTGCATCGCTGTGCCCTTCCAGACCTTTATCAAAGGGAATCGGCACACCGCCCAAAACCAGCCGGCGACACTCCTTGAGACAGTGAATATCATAGCCCATCCCCACTTTATTGATCATAGATCATCCTGTTTAGTATCTGTTCAGCGACAAAAAGATCCCATTTCGTAGTGATCTTAATATTGGTTTCTTCTCCGTAGACAATTCTCACTGGCGCAGACATCTGCTCAACCAAGTAGGCATCATCACTGGCATCCTGTCCCCTGGCCTGCTGATGCGCCTTTTTAATTATTTCCTGAGTGAAACCCTGCGGCGTCTGAGCTGACCATAATCGACTACGGTCATGTGTCTGTTTGACCCAGTTTCCGCTAAAATCACCCTGCTTGACAGTCGAGGTAAGAGGCACAGCAGCAACAGCCGCCCGATGACTGATACTAGCTTCAATCACCCGATCAACTAAAACGGCACTAATTAATGGTCTGGCGGCATCATGAACAAGAACAAGCTCTGCATCCGAATCGACATGACCCAATCCCCGAGAGACGGACTCCTGGCGTGTTGCTCCGCCTGAGATCAGGCGTATATCCCTTTGATGATCTTCGCATTTTATGAGCGTCTCGAATGCTTTAAGATAATCAGAGTGCGCAGCGACAATCACACTACTGATACGCTGATGAGACACAAATATCTTCAAAGAATAAATCAGAAGGGCTTTGCCGTTGAGCCTAACCAGAGCCTTGGGAATATTCTGCCCTAAACGTTCTCCGTTTCCCGCCGCCGCAATAATAGCCTGAATCTTCATCGTTTGCCGTTGATTTTGGCAAAAATCATTTTCCCTGCCTGAGTTTGCAATACAGAGGTGACTTCCACTTTTATTTTCTGGCCGATCTTATACCGGGCTTCTCCCACCACAACCATAGTCCCGTCATCCAGATAACCGACAGCCTGATTTTGCTCCCGACCCTCCTTGATCATCTTGATATCAAACGTTTCTCCCGGAAAGACAATAGATTTAACCGCATTGGCCAACTCATTGACATTAAGAACCTGGATACCCTGAATAGAAGCCACTCGATTCAAGTTAAAGTCCGTTGTGCATATCTTGGCGTCAAGCATTTTGGCCAGCCGTATCAATTTGGTGTCCACTTCTTCTCGCCCAGGAAGTTCATCTTCATGAATGCGAATATCTATCGCAGGATCTTTCTGCATCGAACGCAATATTTCCATTCCACGTCGTCCCCTCTGACGTTTTAAGGAATCTTCGCTATCGGCAATATGCTGGAGCTCCTGCAAAACAAAACGCGGAACAACAATACGGGCTTCAAGAAATTTTGTTTTATAAACATCTGCCACACGTCCGTCAATGATAGCGCTTGTATCAAGTAAAACCACATTTTGCTGGGCATCCTGTCTGCGAAACCGGACATAGGGAATGATGATACTGAACTCATCCTTTCCCCTCATGGCCATAATCGCCCCCAAATAAGAAAAAATCAAAGTCAAGACAACTTTTAAGATAGAGTGAATCACATCTCCCAGAGGCAAAAGAGACAGGATATCAGTAATCAACTTGGCCATAATCATACCGAGGATCAAACCAAAAACCATACTGGATAACCCTCGAACGGAAACTCGGCGCATGGTCGCCTCAAGAATAATCAACATCATACCGGCTACGCATCCCAAGGCAGCGCCCATCACGGGAGCCTGCTGGATTAGTCCGATTTGATAGCCGACTACACCGCTGATAATAAGAAAAAAAACGCGGACAAAAATAATGGTCATGACAAACCTCCTTAAAAAATTATGGTGCCAAACAATCCAGAGCCTGTTTGACCGTCTCGACTGGAATAAGAGAAATCTTGCTCTTCTTAATATTCTTATTTTTACAATTGTTTCTTGGAATCACGCACCGATGGAATCCGAGCTTGTCGGCTTCATTAAGACGAGTCTCAATTTGACTAACGCTTCTCACTTCCGAGGAAAGGCCCACTTCCCCAAGAAAAACGGTTTGACTGTCAACAGGTTTATCTAAAAGCGCCGAAGCTACAGCCACAATAACACCTAAATCAGCCGCCGGATCAATAACCCTAACGCCGCCGGCTACATTCAGAAAAATATCCTTATCCCGCAAATTCAATCCCACTTTCTTTTCCAAAACTGCTGCTAGCAAAGCCAGGCGATTAGCCTCAAAGCCCTGGGCTTTTTGACGCACAACACCAAAACTGGCCCGCGCCACCAAACCCTGGATTTCAACAAGAAAAGGTCGTGTCCCTTCAATGATAGGGACAACAACAGAACCCGATGTTTCCTGGGACCGCTCGGATAAAAACATCTGTGAGGGATTATGCACTTCTTTTAATCCTTCGGCCGTCATCTCAAAAACCCCGATCTCATTAGTAGACCCAAAACGATTTTTAATGGCCCTTAGAATCCGGTAGGTAGAATAACGCTCTCCCTCAAAATACAAGACCGTATCAACAACATGCTCCAAAATTCTCGGACCGGCAATAGCGCCTTCCTTGGTGACGTGACCGATGATCAAAACGGCAACTTGATGGCTTTTGGCAAACTGGGTGAGGATGCTGGCGCATTCCCTGACTTGGCTCACGCTGCCCGAACTAGATCCTACATCCGGATGATATATCACCTGAATCGAATCAACAATGACAACGCTAGGCTTAATCTGCTTGATATGATTCAAAATTGTTTCCAAGTTAATCTGACTAACTAGATAAAGACTCTTGTTGTTTCCCGCGCAAAGACGATCAGCGCGCATTTTTGTCTGCTCAACAGACTCTTCAGCGCTGACATATAGAATCTTCATTTCCTGCGCACTTAAAAGCGAAGCCATTTGTAAAGACAGGGTTGATTTTCCGATTCCCGGATCCCCTCCGATTAAAGTTACCGAACCGGGCACAATGCCGCCTCCATAGACTCGATCGAGTTCCTTTAAGGTTGTCTGAAAACGAATCTGGCTGTCAAGAGACACGTCTTGAAGCAAAACGGGTTTTCCCCGCGAGCCGAAATCACTTCTTTTGCTCAAAGAGGAATCCACCGGCACTTCCTCAACAAGCGTATTCCAATTTTCACAACTAGGACAGCGTCCGTACCATGCCGGTGTTTGGACCCCGCAACTCTGACAGATATAAAAGGTTTTTGTCTTTACCATGAACGTTTCAGGATTTTAAAATTCAATTTTATGCTCAACTCCGAGAATACCTTCTCTTTCACCTAATACGTCATCTTGCGCGGGCAGCCTCAAGCGGTGTTTGAATTCTGTTTTCCGTGAACGGCCGTCAGCCTGATTCTGCTTAATCGTCCAGGCCTGCTCAAGATCATCCTGATCGATTAAGGGAGATGTGCGCAGATGAGTCAGTCCTTTAGTTATTTCACAACCTTCACGCAGGTCAAATTCTCCGCTGAGCTGAAAACTTAATCCGTCGATCTGGGCTACTCTTGAATCAACGATCTTTAGCTTGGGATAATCTCCTTGAAACTGAATGAAAAAATTATCATACTGCAATTCATCAATAAAACCTTCACTGCGCGAAACCAATCGACCGGTAATCTGAATTTTGTCTTTAAGCAAACCGGCCAGTTGAACTTTTCCGCTTGCCAGACCTTCCAGCTTCAGATTATCACCCGAGCAACCCAACATCAAACCGAGATCACGAATATCGATTTCCGGCGACTGAAAAACAAGATCAAATGAGAAAGGGGACTTCAGCTCAATCCATCCTGAACATTTGATCTGATCCCAGGTGAAATTCCGGATCATCACGCTCCCGCTCTTATACTCCACGAAGCCCTTCATCTCATGCACCGGCTTGTAATTAATCAAAGAATGCTGACTGCTTATCTGGGCTCGGAGATTTCTGCTATTGGTCTGTTGATCGATTAAGAAATCCACCAGGACCTGAATATTGGTAGAAATATCAAAATTCCTGGTCTGGATGTGATTCAATTTAAGATTAAGTGCGTAACTGTCATTCTCATTGAACCCACCTTCTAGGGCCAGAGAACTTCTTTCAGATAAATCAAGACGCAGATCAAACTGTTTTTTCTCAAAATCTATCTTGCCTTTAAATCCGGCAATCTTTTCGGCCATAACCGACGAAGGAAAAACCAAGATAAAGACAACAAGCCATGCTGTCCAGCGAACGGTCATTATTCAAAAGTAAGACTGTCTTTTTTTCTTTTAATTTTAACTTTACTGCCTTCTTTGAATTTCCCCGAAATGACCTCTTCGCTCAAAGGATCTTCAATATAGCGTTGAATGGTCCTCTTTAAGGGACGCGCGCCAAAAATAGGATCAAAACCTTTATCCACCAGCAAATCGGCCGCTTCCTTAGCGAGCTCGATCTCGATATCCTGTTCTTTGAGCCTTTCGGCCACTTCTTCAATTTCGAGTTCCACAATCTGATATAGATTCTCTTTCGTCAAAGAACGGAAAACAATAATATCGTCTATGCGATTGAGAAATTCGGGCTTGAAAGTTTTCTTGACTTCTTCCATTAATTTATCTTTCATGTCTTCGTAGCCGACATCTTCCTTGTGAGCCGCAAATCCCAAAGCGCCTTTCCTGCGAATCAAATCGGCGCCGACATTAGAGGTCATAATAATGATGGTATTGCGAAAATCAATTTTTCGGCCAAAGCTATCGGTCAGGCGTCCGTCTTCAAAAACCTGAAGCAAAATATTAAAAACATCCGGATGCGCCTTTTCGATTTCATCCAATAGAATAACACTGTACGGTCTCCGTCGGACTTTCTCGGTAAGCTGTCCGCCTTCATCGTAGCCGACATAACCCGGAGGAGCTCCGATTAATCGCGACACATTGAATTTATCCATATATTCAGACATATCAATCTGAATCAACGCTTCTTCGTCTCCGAACATAAACTCAGCCAAAACTCTGGCCAAGAGAGTTTTCCCCACGCCAGTCGGACCCAGAAAGATGAACGATCCGCTGGGTCGCCTTGGATTCTTTAGTCTGGCGCGCGATCGCCTCACAGCCCGGGCAATCACTTCGATCGCTTCTCTTTGCCCAATAACGGATTCAGCCAGATGATCCTCCATTTTTAAAAGCTTTTCACTTTCTTTCTGTTCGAGACGAATCAGCGGAATTTTGGTCCACTGAGAAATCACGCGCGCTATATCTTCTTCTTCAATCGTAGGAGTCACATGATCTCTTTTTTGCGACCAGTCGGATCGCATCTGTTCCAACTTCTCTCTGGCAGCCCGTTCTTGATCGCGCATTTTCGCCGCCTTTTCAAAATCCTGACTTTTGATAAAAGCTTCTTTTTCTTTTTTGAGCTGCTGAATCTCTTCTTCGATTTCCTTAATCTCTGCCGGAACCACCATCGTTTTTAAACGGGCTCGCGATCCGGCTTCATCCAAAATATCGACCGCTTTGTCCGGCAAAAATCGACCGGAAATATAGCGATCCGATAATTTCACCGCTGCTTGCAGCGCCGAATCGGAAAATTTAACTCTGTGATGCGCTTCGTATTTATCTCGCAGTCCTTTGAGGATCAAAAATGCCTCTTCGACGGTCGGAGGTTCAACCATAATCGTCTGAAATCGGCGCTCTAAAGCAGCATCTTTCTCAATGTGTTTACGATATTCATCCAGCGTTGTAGCACCGATACACTGGATTTCTCCCCGGGCCAAAGCGGGTTTCAGGATATTGGCGGCATCAATGGCGCCTTCGGCTGCTCCGGCCCCAACGAGCGTGTGAAGCTCATCGACAAACAGGATAATTTTTCCCGAATGCTTGATTTCATCCATGATGGCTTTGATCCGCTCTTCGAATTGTCCGCGGTATTTGGTTCCGGCGATCATCAGAGCCAAATCTAAGACAATAATACTTTTTCCGCGCAGAATTTCGGGAACATCTCCGGCGACAATCAGCTGAGCTAACCCTTCGACAATCGCGGTTTTCCCGACACCCGCTTCTCCCAAAAGAACAGGATTATTTTTTGTCCGCCGGCTGAGGATCTGGACAATTCTCTCAATCTCATTTTGACGCCCGATCACCGGATCCAGCTTGCCTTCTTTGGCCAATTTGTTCAAATTTCGTCCATAAGCATCGATAGCCGGTGTCTTGCCGGATTTGGTGGTTTCCTGGCTCCCGAAGCCCGGAATCCCTGATCCTAAAAGCGTCAGGACTTCATTGCGAACCTTATCGAGATCTAATCCTAGATTGAGAAGTACGCGATAGGCCATCCCCTCGCCTTCCTTAACTAGACCTAAAAGCAAATGCTCCGTGCCAATATAATTATGCCCCAAAGAACGCGCCTCTTCGGCGGAAAGTTCTAAGGATTTTTTACTGCGAGGCGTAAAAGGGATGTCGCCTAGAACCTGCGTTTGTGGTCCCGGTTGAACCAGCTTCTCTACTTCGATGCGGATAGTCTCAAGATCAAGACCCAATTTTTGCAAAACGGCTGCCGCGACTCCCTCTCCTTCGCGAATCAGACCCAGTAAAAGATGTTCCGTTCCAATATAATCATGATTAAGACGCCTGGCCTCCTCTTTGGCCAGCACAATCACTTTTCGTGCCCGTTCTGTAAATCGATTAAACATTTATTTCCCTCCTAATTTTGTACGGATCAAGTCAGCGCGCTTGGCATCTCTCTCGGGCGCGCTTAATTTTTTTCCTTCGATTTTTTGTAAATGAGCCGGTTGAATCATAATAAACAATTCATTGATAGCCGTCTTTTTAACGTCTTGAATCAAACCCATATCGATCCCCAAGCGGACCATAGATAATAATTCAGCCGTTTCCTGGCTCGAAATAATATGAGCACTTTTTAAAACACCCAATGAACGAAATATTTTGTCTTCCATCATGGAGCGGTTCTGCAGCAACAAGGCCTGTCGGGCCTGTTCTTCCTGCTCAATCACTTGTCGGATCAAGCCGTTGATATTTTGTATGATTTCGGTTTCACTATGTCCTAGCGATATCTGATTTGAAATCTGGAAGAAATTACCGTGTGAATGCGTTCCCTCTCCGTAAAATCCACGGGAGGCGAAACTGAGTTTGGAAATTGCCGAGAGAACTTTATTGATCTGCTTTGTCATCACCAAAGCGGGCAAATGCAACATCACCGAACCACGCATTCCTGTTCCCGTATTGGTCGGACAGGCCGTGCAATAACCCCAGTCGGAAAGAAAAGCAAACTGAAGTTCTTTAGAAAGCGAATTATCGATGGCATCGATAATCTCCCAAGTTTCAAACAAATTGAAACCCGACTGCATAACCTGAATCCTCAAATGATCTTCTTCGTTAATCATCATGGAAAGAACTTCTTCTTTAGATACAACCAGTCCCCGTCCATAACCCTGCCCGGCATGGTCATGGCTCATCAAATGTCTTTCCACCAAAAACTGTTTATCGATATTATCTAGCTCACTCATTTTAAAGAGAGTGGAATCCTTAAAAATCGGAATTTTTTTGATGGTTTCCTCGATCACCTGGATTACTTCATCCATGGCCTTCTTATTGGCCCTGTTGGGAAATGGGTATTTATCCAAATTGCGGGCCAGGCGAATACGAGAAGACATAACAATATTGGCTTTATGACCCGTCCCTTTGAGCCATTCCCCTGTATTATGAATCAAATGCTCGAGTTTCACATTATTCCTTCTTTTTGTTTTTCTTCTGCTCCAGTTCCCTGATCTTATCTCTGATTTTTGCCGCCTCTTCGAATTGCTCCATATCTATCGCCTTTTTAAGCTGCTCCTTGAGGTCCTTGGCGCTATACACGGCTTTTTGAGTAGCCTTGGACATCTTGACAGGGGCCTTGCCCAAATGACGATTAGATCCGTGAATACGTTTAAGCAATACGCCCAGATGATCGCGAAAAGACGGATAACATCCACTACATCCTAAACGTCCGAATTTGCGAAAGTCTTCGTAGCTGAGGCCGCATTTGGAGCAGACGAGTTTCACCTTCTCAACACTTTTATTTTGTTTGCTGAAATCTGTAAGGCCGGCCAAAAGGTCGGCCAATCCGAATTGCTGTTCCATCTGAACACTTTTCTCCCTCGCGCATTCTTCGCAGAGATGCAATTCGGTCATCTGTTCATCGACGATTTCCGTTAAATGCACCGTCGCTTTCTTTTTGTGGCAAATATCACATTGCATAAACACTTCCTCAATAGAATGCTAACAAATTAATACCGAACACCTTTTGATTTTGTCAATTGACGAAATTGACGCATAAGCTTAAGGGTCATTTTCCCGGGTTTTCCGCCTCCAATCACCCGACCGTCCACTTTGACAACAGGAATCAGCTCCGCAGCGGTTCCGGTTAAAAAACATTCATCAGCCACATATATTTCATGACGAGTAATGAGCGTTTCTTCGGTTTTGATCCTGCTTTTCTTTGCCAAATCAAGCACGCAGTCCCTCGTAATCCCGGTTAAGCGTCCCTGACTAGGCGTTTTAATCACATTGTTTTTAACAATGAGAATGTTGTCCCCGGTGCACTCGGCCACAAAGCCATGGGGATCAAGCATAATCGCTTCATCAAATCCGCTGTTTCCCGCCTCAATCTTTGCGAGGATATTATTAAGATAATTGAGTGATTTCAAACGCGGATTCAAAGCCTCCGGCAGATTGCGCACAGTAGGTACCGTAATGATTTCCAAACCTTTTTGATATAAAGCCGGAGGATAAAGAACAATTTTATCAGTAATGATGATCACACTACCCTGTCCTTTGCATTTCTTCGGATCAAGCCCGAGGTCACCCTCGCCGCGGGTGACCACCACGCGAATGTAGGCATCTTTGAGCTTATTATCTTTAAGCGTTTGAATGATAGCCTTAATCATCTGACTTTTGGTCAAGGGTATGCTAATCATCAGAGTATGGGCTGACTCATAAAGCCTTTCGATGTGCTCCTGGCACATAAGAATCAAGCCATTGTAGGATCGGATTCCTTCAAAGACCCCGTCTCCGTAAAGGAGTCCGTGATCAAACACAGAAATCTTTGCCTCTTTTCTATCCACGAGTTTTCCGTTTAAATAAACTTTCATAGGCCTCCTCGCTTGTTTATGAAATGATCACTCCATCTTTAATCCGCAAACGTCTACGAGCTTTCTCGGCGAGATTCTCATCGTGCGTCACAATAATCAAGGCCTGGCCACTTTCTTGATTCAGTCGGGTCAATAAGGCCAACACGTCCTGACCAGACTGGGAATCCAAATTCCCAGTAGGTTCATCGCATAAAATCAGCTCCGGCTCATTCATCAAGGCCCGCGCGATGGCCACGCGTTGCTGCTCGCCTCCCGAGAGCTGATAGGGCCTGTGATCAGCCCTCTGCTTCAATCCCACCCGGTCTAAAAGAAAAAGAGCTCTTTCTTTCAATCTCTTTAATCCGGTATTCTTGGCAACTAATCCGGGAAGAAAAATATTTTCCATTGCGCTGAATTCCGGAAGAAGATGATAAAACTGAAAAACAAATCCGAATTTTTTGTTTCGTATATCCGAAAGTCGGCGATCACTCAGCTTATGGATGTTTTCCCCTTCCAGCATCACCTGTCCTTGCGTCGGTTGATCCAATCCTCCTAAAATATGCAACAGCGTCGATTTTCCAGCCCCGGAAGGGCCTGAGATGGAAATAAAATCGCCTGCCGATAGCTCCAAGTTGATCCCTTTTAACACATGCAATGGCTGGGCAAGCTGCTCAAAGGTCTTGTGAACATTGCTGGCTTTTATCATGCTATTCGTACCTCAACGCATGGACCGGCTGAAGATTAGCCGCTTTCCAAGCCGGATAAATCGTTGCCAAATAACTGATAATAAGGGCACAGCTGACGATAGCCAATAAATCCCCAAGCTCTAAAACAACCGGCAGTTTGTCAAAATAATAAATATCCTGGGGGATCTGTATAAATTGATATCTCTTTAACAAATAGCTTAAACCGAGACCCCCGCATAATCCCCAAAAAATTCCGGATAGCCCGATCATGATTCCCTGGATGGTGAAAATCCGTATAATAGAACTTTTGGAAACCCCGATGGATTTTAAGATCCCGATGTCCTTGGTTTTGCTGGAAACAGTCACAATCAGTGTACTAACGATATTAAAAGACGCGACCAGAATAATCAAAGCCAGAATGACAAACATAGCGAATTTCTCTAAAGCCAAAGCCGAAAAGAAATTCTGATTAGACTCTATCCAGGTTCTCACCAAGAAAGCAAAACCCAATCGCTCGAGAACTTCCTGCTTGATCTCCTTGGCCTGATAAATATCTTTGAGCTTCACAGCAATCCCTGTCGCTAAATCATCGGGAAAATGAAAAATCTGCTGGGCCATTGGAATCGAAACCAGAGCGAGATTCATATCATAATCATATTTCCCCGATGAAAAAATCCCGGCAACTGTCAACTGATAACGCCAGCCCTCTCCACTTAACCCCGATTTAGGCGAAATCACCATGATTTCATCACCCAATTGATAACCGAAATACCGGGAAAATTCACTACCGATGAAAACTTGATCACCGCTTAACCCCTGCAGGTTCCCTTCTTTGAGATACTGTTCAAAATCCGTCACGTGTATTCCGCTTTTCGGCTCAACACCTCTTAAGCTCACAGGAACAACCTGATTTTCGACTTCGATAAAGACATGCCCCTGAATATAAGGAGTAGTCGCTTCGATTCCCTCAATACCTGCAATAGCCGAGCGAACTTTCTGATAATCGCGAATGCCGACTTCTTTCTCAATAACAATATGAGAATTTGTTCCGATGATTTTGTCTCTCAATTCCTGATCAAAGCCGGTCATCACCCCAATTACAACAATCAACGCAGCAACCCCAATGGCTACACCAGTCACCGCGACAAAATTGATAACAGACAAAAACCGTTCTTTTTTAATTGTCAAATAACGATAACTAATAAGACCTTCAATATTCATGTCTGTTGCGGCTTCATCAAAGGAAACAAGATCACGTCCCGAATGGAGGGCGCATTTGTTAAAATCATCGCCAGTCGATCTACACCTATCCCTAATCCTCCCGCCGGAGGCATCCCATATTCTAAGGCATGGACAAAATCTTCATCAATAGAACGTAAGCCCGTTTCTGTATCATCCTTAAGATCGTCCAGCAAGCGCTTACGTTGCTCTTGGGGATCATTCAGCTCGGAGTAAGCATTGCCTACTTCTAACCCGCAAATAAAAAGTTCAAAACGCTGAGAAACCAATGGATTATTTGGATGCGTTTTAGCTAACGGACAGAGAAATGAAAAATAATCGGTAAAGAAAACCGGCTGGATCGTTGCCTCCTCTTCGAGTAAATCCTCTACAATCTTCATCACCGCCGAACGCGTCAGCTTATCCACACCCTTGACTTTCCGTTTTTCTCTGACTTTCTCAAACATTGTTTTCGCGTCATCTTCGGGATTGATATCGAATTTTTCTTTCACCATCTCGGCAAACGAACGACGCTGCCACGGAGGGGAGAAATCGATTTTCTGATCCTGATATCTGATTGCATAAGAACCGTAAAGATCCTTGACCAAACTACTGATCATCTCTTCGGTCAGCCTCATCATATCGCTGAAATCCGCGTATGCTTCATAGACTTCGAGCATAGTGAATTCCGGATTGTGGCGAGTTGAGACCCCTTCGTTTCTGAAATTCCTGTTTATCTCATAAACCTTTTCAAGTCCACCAACGAGTAATCTCTTTAAATAAAGTTCGGGAGCGATACGCAAATAAACATCCATATCATAGGCATTGTGCTTACTTTCAAACGGTCGGCCGCGAGCCCCTCCGGCCATCGGCTGCAACATAGGAGTTTCCACCTCCAAAAAACCGCGCTGATCTAAAAACCTGCGGATAAAACTGATGATCGAACTTCTTTTGCGAAAAACTTCCCGAACATCTTGATTAACAATCAGATCAATGTAGCGCTGACGATAGCGTACTTCAACATCCTTCAATCCATGCCACTTTTCGGGCAGCGTCATCAGGGATTTGCTCAAAACGGTCATCCGAGTAGCGCGCACACTCTCCTGTCCGGTACGGGTTTTAAACAGCTCTCCCTCGACTCCAATAATATCACCGATATCTAAATCAGCAACAAGTTGAAATTGATCTTCGCCCACATGATCGGCTTTAATATAAAGCTGAATTTTTCCGCTTTGATCTTGCAGGTCAACAAACAGTACTTTGCCGTGCTTACGATTGGCCATAACGCGTCCGGCTATGACAACTTTATTATTTTCTTGAAAATCCTCAAGAATTTGAGCGATAGAATTGCTGCGCAAGAATTTTCCACCATAAGGGTAAATTCCTTTTTGATAAAGATCTTCGAGCTTTTTTATTCTAATCATTTTGATTTCTTGGGCATCCATTTGACCATCCTTAATTTATAGTAATATTAAGTATTTTATTATATAGAAAACAAAAATGGGTGTCAATCAAAAGACTGCGAATGAAAATAATCGCAACATTATGAAACAAATAAAGTTACAATTATTTCATAGAAAATTCTTTCAGACGATAGGGATAGCTACTTCTTTTGCTGGAACTGGGCAATTTTAAGAGTCGTATGCTCTTGGTCAGACCAGGGCCATAGCATGGCACAATAAAGGAGTCCTTCTTGTTCACGCAAATAAAGCGTCTGATCTTTTCGTATTCCGCCCCACTCCGTGGTCTGTTCAAGGGCTTCTTTTGAGGGATCCTGGCCTGCCGGTTTATAGGGAGTTTGAAAAAAAGAGGAGAGTGTATCGCTAATCTGTTTTTCTTTGTCATTTGTAAAAACGGCTTCCAGATAATTCTCACTATCTTCACGAATTTCCGCATAAGAAATTTCTTTAATATTATTAAGCAATTCTAAATACGTCATATTCTCTCCTTTTTTTTACGCGGCAACCAGGCTTATTCTCGCTTTATTACACATCTTCACGCATTTTTCAAAATCAATAATCAGCGTTTTACCCGATTCGATGGCTAAGCATGCCGCCTTGGCCCTGATCATATTCTTAATAGTCCGGGGTCCGATGACAGGAATATCAAAACGTAAATCCTGACCCGGCTTACTCATTTTCACGACCACCGCTCCCCGTCGGACGAAGCATCCTCCTCTTAAAATTGTTCTATCGGTCCCCTCCATGGCTTCAATGGCTACGATCGCTTTTTCCTTGACCACAACCGTCTGACCGACATCCAGTGATCCCATAGCCCGGGCAATCTCTTGTCCAAAAGCAATATCTTTAAGCTCACTGATCGTCGGAGCTCTGCGGGTCAGAGTTCCTTTTGGCGCCAGATAGTCTTCTACGAGCAGCGTGGAATCCAGAAGCTGCAATCCTTCTTCTTTAAGGCGGTCCGCCACGGCCGAAAAGATTGTATCCGCCTTGCGATCATGCATAGCGTCAAATAACTTCTTGAATTCGCTGTCAGGCGCAATATGGCTATCAAATAAATTAGCCGGATTAACTTGTCCGGCCATAATCACGTGAGAAACACAGGCGTCTTTAAAAAAGGAGAACAGTTTTGTTAATTCACCGGGTCCAACCCACACCATTTGATCGACTAGAAATTTCAGTAAAAACGGAGTATCACCCTTGATCCCCACAGCGATTACTTTTTTTCCTCTCTGTTTGGCTTCCCTCGCAAAAAGCAGAGGAAATTTTCCGTTTCCGGCAATCAGACCGACTTTTCCGGGAAGATCTTTCATGAAGGAATTCAACGGCACAGGCCTCGTCTGGAGGTATTAATAAAGGTGATCAGGTGTTCGATCTCAGGAGTGACAGATAATTCGTTTTGGATTTTGACAACCGCCGTTTTCTTCGTCAAACCGGAAAAAAACAAGATTTTGAAAGCCTTGCGCAATATCTTGATTGTCTCCGGAGACATTTTGGCTCTTTTCAGACCAACCAGATTCAAGCTGTAAACTTTAACCGGATGACCGTCGCAGAGAGAAAATGGAGGGGTATCCTGCACAACCTTGGAACAACCTCCGACAATGCACATTTTCCCCAAGCGAACAAACTGATGTATAGCGGTTAATCCGCCGACAACCGCCCTGTCTTCTAAAGTGACATGACCGGCTAAAGTTCCGCTATTGGCCACTACACAGTGATTGCCAATCAGGCAGTCATGGGCAATATGGGAGTAGGCCATAAAGAGATTGTCGTGACCGATAATCGTTTTCCCGCCTTCGCCGGTACCGGGATTGATCGTAACATATTCCCGAATAATATTGCGGTCTCCAATTTCCAAATATGTTTCTTCTTCTGTTTTAAACTTTTTATCCTGCGGAATACTGCCAACGACAGCCCCGGAAAAAACATGACAGTCGCGACCAATGATCGCACGACCTTCAATTAGACAGAAACATCCTATTTTCGTATTTTCTTTGATATGCACATCGCTTCCGATGACGCTATGAGGGCCTACGCTGACACCAGCAGCCAATTTAGCTCCGGGATAAATAATAGCCGTTGGATGTATTTGCGTTTCCGTATCCATCATGTTCTAAGAAAATCCTCTTCCATAAAAGAAAACACTAAGTCCGTTTCCGCCACCACTTCCCCGTTAACTCGGACCGTTCCGTGAGCCTGAGCTATTTTGGATCGCATCCGCATGATTTCGGCTTCCATGATTAACTGATCACCGGGAACAACCATCTTTCGGAATTTCACATTATTGGCCGCCATAAAAAGGGCCCACTGCGATGAATGCTGGGGATCGGTTAAAAGGGCGATGCCCGCTACTTGAGCCATTGCCTCGACCATCAAAACACCCGGCATAATAGGGCGGGAAGGGAAATGTCCGTTGAAAAATTGGTCATTGACCGTAACATTTTTTATACCGACGGCCTTTTTCCCGGATTGCAAATCTATCACACGGTCAACCAAAAGAAACGGATAGCGATGCGGCAAAATACTCATAATTTTCTTGATATCCAAGATTGTCTCTTGATCAAAAGAAATAAAATTTTTTACTGACTGTTCTTGATATTTTCTGATTTGCTCAGCCACCTTCTTCAAAAAAGCCAGGTTCAGAGCATGGCCGCTTTTGACGGCAAAAACCTGGGCTTTAATAGGTAAACCCAGAAGATAAACATCACCGACAAAGTCCAGAATCTTATGTCGGGCCAGTTCGTTCTCAAAGCGCACCGTATTATTTTTGACGCCTTTCTCGCTGATGACGAGGGTATTTTCGTAATTAGCCCCCTTTCCCAGTCCGCTTTTTTTCAACAATTCCGCTTCATTTTCCAGACAAAAAGTTCGCGAAGGAGCCACTTCCCTCTCAAATGTATCAGCGCAAATTTTAAGATTGATAAACTGAGCTTGGATACCTGTATGAGAATAATCCAGCAGATAGGAAATCTTTAAACCGGACGAAGGCAGACCCAATAATGTCGAACCGTCTTTTTCAACCCAGATCGGTTCACGAATTTCAAAATAGCGACGCTCGGCCTCCTGTTCTTTAAGCCCCGATTCTTTGAGCAGCTTCAGGAAATTCAAGCCACTTCCGTCTAAGCCTGGCACCTCTTGACTATCAATTTCAATATCCAGATTATCGATCCCCAAACCATACAAAACGCTCATCAGATGCTCGATTGTATAAATATATGCACCGTCTTTCCCAATTGAAGTGCAGCGGGGAATAATATCTTTAACGACATTATCCAAATGCGCTTCGATTCTCGGCCTATTCGGCAAATCCGTACGAATAAAAGCGATGCCGCTATTGGCCGAAGCAGGCTTAAACATCATGCGAACCTTTTGACCGGTATGCAATCCGATACCTTCGACAGAAACTGATTTACGAATTGTTTTTTTCTTTTCCATCAATATCACTCAGGAATCGTGATTCCAAAGATTTTACTTTCTTTTTAAGGTCCCCAATTTCTTTCAGAGTATCCGGAAGTTTCTGAAGACAAGCATGAACTCTATACGCCTGCGCATAAGGTTTCGCGGGTGATCCGAACACCTTCGTATGCGGCTTGACTGACTTAGAAACACCCGACTGTGCGGCAATGACAGCACCCTCGCCGATTGTCAAGTGACCGATCACGCCGACCTGTCCGGCTAGAATCGCGTTTTTTTCTATCATCGTACTTCCCGAAACGCCAACCTGGGCCACAATAATACAATTTTCTCCGATTTGAACATTATGGGCAATCTGAACCAAGTTATCGATTTTGGTTCCCCGCCCGATCAATGTTTTGTCAAACCGAGCGCGATCAACGGTAACATTGGCTCCTATTTCCACGTCATCTTCAATAACTACTTTTCCAATCTGCGGAATTTTTTCATGCACCCCCTCAACATTAACAAAACCGAACCCGTCACAACCAATCACTGTTCCGCTGTGAATAATGACGCGATTACCGATATGAATCCTTTCTCGGATTGTCGTATTGGGATAAATCAAGCAATTTTCACCCAAAGACGTTTGATGTCCGATAAAACATCCCGCCCCGATCACCGATCCCCTGCCGATACGGGTCTTGCTGGCTATCACGGCAAACGGCCCGATGCTGACATTATCAGCAATCTGGGCATCATCGGCAATAAAAGCCTGGGGATGAATCCCCGTCGTCTGGAAAGAATCTTCTCCTATTTCCCGGGTAACAATTTTTGCAAACGCCCAGGAAGGATTATCGGTACGAATAATGCATTTATCACGCAAATCAACCTTTTTCTCAACGATAACAGCCGAGGCCTGCGTCTTTAAGAGCAAGGAGGCATATTTAGAATTGGCCAAAAATGTCAAATGACCCTCTCTCGCCTCTTTTATCCCCGAAAGCCCCGTAATAATAAGCTCGGGGTTCCCGATAATTTCACCATCAATAAACTGTGCTATTTCCTTGATCGTTCTTTTCATTCTCAATTAATTTTTCTAAGATGGAACCTTCGATGAATTTACTTATTCATTTCATTAAGAATTTCTTTGGTGACATCAAGAGATTGATTGCCATAAATCAAGACTTTATCGTTAAGAATAATATCGTATTTATTTTTTTCGGCAAAGTCTCTAATAATCTGCTCGATGTCCAGAAGGATCTCCCGAATCTTTTCATCTCTTTCCTGCTTCAAATCCGTTCCTTTTTGTCGCTCGAATTGTTCCAACTCGGCTCTTTGCTTGTCGATTTTCTCTTGGAGTTTTTCTTTTTCTTCGTCTTTTAAAAGGGACAATTTCCCCATCGAATTGAGAATATTATCCCGCATTTCATTATATTGCTCCTCGTATTGGTCGAATTTTGTTTCGAGTATTTCATCATATTGTTTGCGCTTGGCATGCCCGTCAAATAACTGTCCGATATCGACATAAGCAATCTTTTTTGCTTCCTGAGCCCAGAGAGCCTGACTGAAAATCAACCCCCCTGCTAACACAGCCACCAGCACCATTAATGGGAGCCTTCTCATTTTACAACCTCCTTTTTTTCATTTCGTTGATTAAAAACCACGGGAAATGCTAAAATAGAATTTACCCTGCCGTTTTTCTTCACCCGGTTCATCATTCAATGGATAGCCATAATCCAAACTAACGGGTCCAATCGGTGTCCTAATCCTTAATCCCAAACCGACACCAGATTTAAGCTCCCCGCTTCCAAAGTCGCTGACATTTTTCCAAACATTACCGAAATCGTAAAAGGCAGCCAATTTCATAAAATCAACCAAAGGAATCGTATACTCGATATTACCGACAAGAAGACTTTCCCCGCCGATGGGGTCTTCAGTCGCATCATCGATAGGACCAACTTTACGCTCGTTATAACCGCGAATTGAACGCGATCCGCCGGCAAAAAAGCGCTCAAAAATTGGAACAACTTCCGTATCGTCGTAAGTATCTGCAAATCCTGTTTTGAGCCGCAACTCTACAACCGACTCCCACTTAAAGGGTATGTAATAACTAAAAATGTTTTGAATACGATAGAAGTCTTTATCTCCGCCCAACGCGCCGCCGGCCCAATCCACCACGCTGCTGATCCGATAGCCTTTTTTCGGACTGAAAACATTGTCACGCGTATCACGCGCCAAGTGAAACGTCAACATGCTCACCGTATTGGTTCCCTCTTCTCTGGCCAGTTCGATGGTTACATCCTCGTCGATATTATCAATGGTAATCTCCTCATTTCGGTAGGTCACTCCTCCTGAAAGATATTCATCAAACTGCTTGCCCAAACGGAGATTGCCGCCGGTTCGCTTTTCATCATAAGCGTAGCCCACATCCTGGTCTTTGAGCTTTTGACGACGATAAACGTCGAAACCGGCTGATATCGGATAGTCAAACAGCCATGGCTCAGTGAAACTCAAACGGGCATTGTTGCGCAAAGAACCGGCTTCAAAACGAAGAGATAAGTGCTGACCGCCACCGGTAAATGTCGGCCAGTTGGTAAAATCAAAATTTTTCTGCTCGACTTCAATAAAGCCCACAACCTGATCCACTGTGCTATAACCACCGCCGAAGCTAAAGCTCCCCGTTTTCGCCTCCTTGACCTGAACAACCAAATCTTTTCTGTTGGGGGAATCCGTACTCTCAATATCATAGCCGATCTCTTCAAAATACCCCAGATTTCTCAACCGTTCTTTGCTTCGCCGTAATTTTTCTCCGTCAACTTTTTCTCCGGGATACATCCTCAACTCACGGCGAATAACGATATCGCGAGTCGAAGTATTACCTTGAATTTTGATAGTATTTAAATAAGCCAACTCTCCTTCTCTGATGTCAAGGGTTACATCTACTTTTCCTGTCTGCGGATCAAGAACAGTAGATTCGCGTACCGAACTAAAAATATATCCTTTATCAAAATAAAGCGATTGGATTCGGTCAATGTCAAATGCCAGCTTGTCCCGGCTAAAAACATTCCCGGATTGAATATATTCCATGGTATCAAGAATTTTCTGTTCATTGATTACGTCATTGTTTTGAATGTCAATTTGACCCACTCTATATTGATTTCCTTCATCGATTGCGATGGTAATTTTCAGACGACCATCGCTGATCTCTTCAATCTGATAATCGCAAGTCATATCGATGAAACCTTCCCGCTCATAAAAAGCTCTCAAGCGATCCATGTCTTCTTTAAGGATATCTTTCTTTAGATAACCGGGTGTGAGGGTCCAGATACATTTTGGTCGTGATTTGATCACCCGCATAAGCCTTGAGCGAGAGAAGCTGTCACTACCCGAAAAACGCAGCTGGGTTACTCTGAGTCGGCTTCCTTCGTCGATGATAAAATGAATCCTCGCTTTATTGGTTGTCTCGTCCATTTCGGTTTCTACATCAACCAAAACATTGGTCAGTCCTTTTTTAGTATAGAGATCTTTAATCGTTTGGACATCATCTTTAAGAAGTTTTTGATCCAAAAATTTTCCTTCCTGCGTCTGCAGCTTAATCAACAGTTTGCGGGGATTATAATAATTGAGCCGGGTAAACGAGATTTTCTCAACAATAGGTTTTTCCTGAAGATAGAAAATAACCTTAAAACCTCCTTCTTTAACCTCTCGATCCACGCTGACATCCGAAAAATAACCCATATTATAAAGTCGTTTAAGGTCATCGCTTATCACATTTTGTCGATACGGATCTCCTACCCTCGTTTTAACTTTAGAGAGGATGGTTGAAACGCCGATGGTTTTGTTCCCCACGATTTCTATAGCCGATACTTTTTCCCCATCATCTTCTAACTCTTTCGCTTGAGACTGCTGTTGAGATATTTCTTCAGCCTGTTCTTCAAATTGAGCTAAAACCTCCGTCGGCTTGAATGCGATGGCCAAAATGCTCAGTCCGTAAACGAAAATCCAGAAAAGTCTTCTCTTGGTCATCTTTTACCCCTCTTGAGTTTGCGCCAGGTTTTCAAAACGCATATATTCTTTAATGAAAGACAGTTTCACAGTTCCCACCGGACCGTTACGCTGCTTGGCAATGATGACATCGGCGAGGCCTCTGTTTTCCTCGGTAGGATTATAGTACTCTTCGCGCATAATCAAAACCACGACATCCGCATCTTGCTCAATCGCTCCGGATTCACGTAAATCCGAAAGTTGCGGTCGATGGTCCATGCGGCTCTCCACCGCCCTGGACAACTGGCTAATAGCGATAATAGGAATATCTAATTCGCGGGCTAAAGCCTTAATAGAACGGGAAATTTCGGATATTTCCTGCTGACGGCTTTCCGTCCGGCTGGAGCCCCGCATTAACTGCAAATAATCCAAAACAATCATTTGAATATCATAATTGGATTTCAGCCGTCGGGCTTTAGCTCTTAGTTCCAATGCGGAAATAGCCGGCGTGTCATCGATAAAAACGGGAGCATTGGAGAGTTTTCCGGCCGCGGATGTCAAATGCGGCCAATCAGACGGAGAAAGAAATCCCGACCGTACCCGATGAGCATCCACCCGGGCATGAGAACAGAGCATTCTTTGGACTAACTGTTCTTTCGACATCTCCAGGCTGAAAAAGGCCACACCCTTCTTATCAACCAACGCGGCATTTTCGGCAATGGACACGGCAAAAGCGCTCTTTCCCATAGAAGGACGACCGGCCACGATAACCAGATCAGATTTTTGCAGACCCGACGTTTTGTGATCGAAATCCAGAAAACCCGTCGCGATACCGGTGACATGTTCTTTGCGCTGATAAAGCTTATCGATGGCTTCAATGCTATCACGAATAATATCTTTAATATGAAGAGATTTTTGACTCTGCCGTGAAACCGCAACCTCAAAAATCATCTGTTCCGCCTTATCCACCAAATCATCGATCTCTACCCCGGGCCGATAGCTTTGCTGAATAATATGCGTGGCGGTTTTGATTAAAGACCGCTGAATGCTTTTCTCCTTGACGATATTGGCATAATGTTCAATATTTGCGGCCGTTGGAACGCTTTCGATAATCTGGGTCAGATAAGTGATCCCGCCGGATTTCTCGAGTAATCCGTCGCTTTTCAGTTTATCCGAAACGGTAATGATATCTACATTTTTCTGATGATTAAAAAGATCGATAACGGCAGAATAAATCATCTGATGGGCCGGGGCATAAAAAGACTCGGATGTGACCGACTCGATCGCATGTCCGACAGCCTCATCATCGATTAACATCGACCCCAGAACGGAACGTTCCGCGTCAAGATTTTGCGGTTGAACTTTCAGATTGGTCAACTCGCTGTCCATCTGGAAGGAAGAGTTCTCCACTGACTTTATCTTTTGATTAGCCATAATAAAACAATGCTGTTAAAAAGCAACAAATATAAGCCGTCTATTTCTTAGTCACCCACACCCGAACTTTGGCTTCTACCTCAGGATGAAGATTCACGGCGACTTCATAAATTCCCAATTCTTCGATGGGTTTTTCAAGCCTGATGGCATTAATATCAACCTCAAAACCTTCACTCGTAATAGCCTGACTGATCTCTTTTTCTGTCACGGAACCGTACATTTTCTCAATATCATTAACTTCTACCGCCACCGTACAGGAAATATGAGAAAGTTGCTCCGCTAATTCTTGAGCCTGTACTTTTTGTTCTTCGGCCTTCTGCTTAAGCTCTTGTTTTCTCTTTTCGATTCGCTTGATATTGGCTTGCGTGGCCGGATAAGCTTTCTTCTTGGGAAGAAGAAAATTACGGGCGAAACCTTCTTTAACATGAATGACATCTCCGGTCTTGCCCAAATTTTTAATATCCTCACAAAGTATCACATCCATTGGCTTGCTCCTTCAATGCTTATTGGGTACTACCGCGCTCCGGTAGGAAGCAGCCCCAAATAACGGGCCCGCTTGACTTCTCGGGCAATCAATCGCTGTTCCTTGGGAGAGGTACCGATAATACGGCGAGAAAGAATCTTTCCGCGTTCAGTAATGAATTTCTTGAGTAAATTAAATTCCTTATAGTCAATCTTCGTTCCGGGTGTTAAACGGAATTTCCCAGCTGTCCGCCGACTGGCAAGACCCCTCGATCTCGGTTTTCTTTTTCTGGATAGCTTTCTACTAGGCAATTTTCTCCTCCTCATCCCATGATATATTTTCTGTTTTACTTAAACTGGCTTCGGAAGGCTGATTTGAGGAATAGGAATTCCCCGAAGAACCATCCGATGTCGATGACGATCGCGATCCCAGAAACTGAACACGCTCAGCTCGCACATCAATAGTATTTCTTTTTTGACCGTCATTGGTCTCCCATTGTCGCGACTGAAGCCGGCCTTCCACCATAATCAAACGACCCTTCTGCAGATACTGATTGCAAACTTCGGCCTGCTTATCCCATGCTGTTACCGTCACAAAACATGTTTCTTCTTTCGGTTCGCCGCTTTTGTCTTTGTATTTACGATTAACGGCCAACCGCAAATTAACAACCGCTATGCCGCTTGGCGTGTAGCGTAATTCGGGATCTTTCGTCAGGTTTCCCATCAATAAAACCTTATTTAAACTTGCCATCCTGCCCTCCTTAGATTTTCTTAACGCTGGTTTCTTGCGATCTATAAATCGCAAATCTCAAAATATTTTCATTGACCCGCAGAAATTCCTTCAGTTTCTGGACATTCTCTGCCCCAGAATCAAACCGGATCAGATAATAAGTTGCTTCGGATACATTTTTTATTTTAAAGGCCATCTTATGCTTATCAAGCCAACGCTGCGCATTGATCACCTTTCCTTTTGATTTGGAAATTCCATCCAGCGCTTGATTCTGGATATCGTCTTTCTGCTCTTCTGTTAATTGAGAATCAACAATTAAAATTAATTCGTATTTGTTCATTGCCTTTCCTTTTGCTTGAATGGATTAATCATTTTTTTGACATAATGAGTAAACGTCTTCTTCTTTTCCCAAAGCCCAGGAACTGATAATCTTTAGAGCCCGCTTGACAATCGAAGGTAATTCTTCCTGCTGAGTTTCATCAAAAAGGCTCAAAACATATTCGGCAGCATCCTGATCGCTTCGAGGGCGTCCGATTCCGCATTTTAAACGTGCATACTGCCTGGTCCTTAAAGAATTCGCGATGGAGCGAAGGCCGCGATGGCCGGCATCGCTTCCTTCTTTCTTAAACCGCAAACGGCCAAAAGGCAAATCCAGGTCATCATGAATAATCAAAATATTATCGAGAGTGATTCCTTTTCTGTCCAACAGCTTTTTGATGCTCATTCCGGAATTATTCATATAGGTGGCCGGTTTCATCAAAAGAATTTGCCGATCCTCAAGAATTCCTTCGGCCAGAAAGCATTTATGAAGAAAACTCCTTCTAAATTTACTGCCGATTTGTCCGGCAAACTCTTCTGCGATTAGAAAACCAAAATTATGCCGCGTTTTTTTATATTTCTCTCCGGGATTTCCCAAACCAACAACAATCCGTTTTTCCAAAGATCAGGACCCTTCGGTTTTTTCTTTTTCCGGTTTCTTTTCCTGCGAACCACCCTGTTCCGCCTTCGGAGTCGATTCTTCTTTCTTCTTTTCCTTGATTACTTCGGGCTCCCCAGATGCCACTGCAGCTTCCTCTCCCACCTCCTCTTCTTTCATCGGTGGAATCACCGTCAAAACGGTTTCTTCAGGATCCATCTTTACCTTAATGCCTTGAGGCACAAGTAAATCTTTGACATAAATACTCTCGTTGATCCTTAGCTTGCTAACCTCCACATCGATATGCTGGGGAATTTGAGTCGGTAAGCACTCAATCTCCAGCTCCCAGAGATGGTGATCAAGCGATCCGCCTTCTTTTTTGACTCCGATGGGTTCGCCCTTAGCCACAATAGGCACGCTTACCTCAATCACTTTCGTCAGAGAAATATGATGAAAATCAACATGAAGTATTTTGTCAGTCACCGGATCATGCTGGATTTCTTTGATAATCGCCGGATAGTTTTTCAGCTTCTTTTCACCTTCCATAACCTCTAAAGACACCACGATACTCTCTCCGTGATGTTGTCTCTCTAAACGCTCGAAACAACTCCGATCTACCTGAATCGAAGCGGGTTTTGATTTGCCTCCATAAACCACCGCAGGAATAAAATCACCGCGACGAATCTCATGACAAGCTTGCGTACCGATTTTGCTTCTTGTTTGAACCGCTAAATTGATCTGTTCCATCTTGCTCCTACCGCCTTTTCTTTTATCGTTTTATTCCATCAAACAAACAGCTAATGGATTCTTCATTGTGGATTCTCTTAATCGCCTCGGCCAATAATGGAGCGATCGAGATAATCTTGATCTTCTTGCTTTTCTTTTTATCATCTAAAGGAATGCTGTCGGTCATCACAAATTCATTCAGAACACGGCATTTTTCGATGCGTTCGATGGCCGATCCCGACAGAATACCGTGACTGACCGCCGCGTAAATTGTCTTCACACCCTTTTTCTTCAGAGCTTCCACGGCTTCGATCAATGAACCGGCCGTCGCGGCGATATCGTCTATGATAACTGCAGTTTTCCCTCTGACGTCTCCCAAAATATGCATCACTTCCGTTTTCTCTGGACTCACCCTTCTTTTATCGACAATTGCCAGTCCCGCGCCAAGCTTTTCGGCATAGGCCCTGGCCATCTTGATACCGCCCACATCCGGCGAGGCAATCACCAAATCCTTAATGTCTTTTGAGCGAAAATAATCACAAACCGTATTGATGGCATAGAGGTGATCGACAGGAATATCAAAGAAACCCTGAATTTGGGACGCATGCAAATCCATTGTCAACACCCGATTCGCCCCAGCCGCGGCTATCATATTGGCCACTAATTTGGCCGTGATGGGAACCCGTGGCATATCCTTGCGATCCTGCCGAGCATAGCCGTAATAAGGCACAACAGCGGTGATCCGCTGGGCTGAAGCTCGACGGGACGCATCGATAAGAATTAAAAGTTCCATCAGATTTTCATTGGGTGGAGGGCAGGTGGGCTGAACGATAAAAACATCTTTACCGCGAATATTATCTTTGATCTGAACGCGGATTTCTCCTTCGCTGAATCGCTCGACCATGACTTCCGACTGTGGAATATCCAGATGCCGACAAATCTTTTTACATAATTCGGAATTGGCATTGCCCGATAAAATCGCTAATCCGTTCATGATTTTTTTCTCCTTGTTAAAACTCGCGCCGGATATCCAACAACTGTTTGTCCCGCTGAAACATGACGTCCTTTTAAAACAACGCTCCCGGCACCAGTAACCGCCTTCTTGCCGATTTTTATCGGAGCGATCAAAATGGAATCTGAGCCGATAAAAGCTTCATCGCCGATTTGAGTCTGTGACTTTTTCTTTCCGTCAAAGTTAGCCGTCACGACTCCAGCACCTATATTAACTCGCTTACCGGCCAGGGTATCCCCTAAATAACTAAAATGTTTCATAAAGGAATTATCGCCAAGCTGCGAACGGCAAATCTCGGCAAAATTTCCCACACAAACATTTCTTCCAATTCTGGCACCTTCGCGCAAATGACAAAAAGGACCAATTTCACAGCGAGCACCGATCCTCACATCTTTTCCGATGACACAAAAAGGATGGATAATGGTTTCACGGCCAATTTTTGCCGATGCGTCAATAAACGTCGTTGCCGGATTTCTGATGGTTACGCCTTTAAGCATATAGGAACGCAAAATCCTCTCTTGCATCAGGCGATCGGCCCGGGCTAAATCTTCCCGGGTATTAATTCCCATACCTTCCCGGGAATCCTCCAGCCGCAGGGCTTTTACGCACAAACCGTTTTTGACCATAATCTCGATAACATCGGTTAAATAAAACTCTTTCTTTTTGTGATTGAGCTTAACGCTTCTAAGCGCTTGGACTAAACAGCTTTTCTCAAAACAGTAGATACCCGTATTGATTTCATTGATTTTTCTAATCCGGGAGGTAGCGTCCCTCTCTTCGCAAATGGCCAAAACATCCTGATTCAGTCCACGGATAATACGGCCATAGCCTTGGGGCTTCTCTACGCAAGCTGTCAAACACGTCGCTTGATTTTTCATCTGACGATGATAGGCGACCAGACGCTCAAGAGTTGCTTTTCTTAACAAAGGCGTGTCCCCGCAGACAATAAGCACAGAATAATTTCCTGCCGGAAAACTCTTTACGCTTTGCCGGACAGCGTCAGCCGTGCCCAACAATTTCTTTTGCCTGACAACCTTGACATCGTTCACAAGAACCTTCCTGACAGTCTCGAACTCGTGACCGAGCACAACCGTCACGCTATTTTTCTTCAAAGAACAAACGGTTTCGCAAACATAGGCAATCATGGGGCGACCGCATAATTCATGAAGAACTTTCGGGAAATTCGATTTCATTCGCTTCCCTTTACCCGCGGCCAAAACGATCGTCATCAATTGTTTATTCATTGCCTTAATTCACTGCCCAGCCAGGACTCGAACCTGGAAAACGAGATCCAAATTCTCGCGTGTTACCATTACACCACCGGGCAAATATATTAATTAAATAATCTATTCCGATGCCGGTTGGGAAGAACCCTCGCCAACCTCTTTTTGGTATGCCTCGAGAATCTTGTTTTGCATGTATTCACGAAACTCCTGCGTTACTGGATGAGCAATGTCACGATGCTCACCTTTAGCGCCGGATTCCGCTGCGTGAGGGACGCTGTCCTTTTCGGGAACATTGGCTCCGCATTTATTGCAGAATCTACTGCCCACCTCATTCTTGAAATTACATTTGGGGCAGGGATTTTTCATTTTTCGCGAAGGCATAGCAATAAAAAGTCCGCTCGATCCCTGAATAACTTTGACATTGCGAACAACAAACGCATTATCGAAAGTCACCGTTGTGTAGGCTTTGAGTTTCTTGTCCTGGCCTTCTTTAGGAAAAACCCTGACTTCAGTAATTTCCATAGCTGTCTTCCTCCTTTACCTTCGTACGAACAATAAAAACCCTTTGATAGGTTTTAGACAATCTATCTTTCAAAGTCTCAGCGGCGAACTGGGATTTCACAATTGAGAAAACAGCAGGTCCACTCCCCGAGAGCAAGGTTCCTAAAGAGCCTCCATTTACTAATTTTCCTTTTAATAAATATAAATTACGATATTGAGCTAATACAACACGTTCCAGGTCATTGAAAAGCCCTTTTTTAAGGCCTAAAAGATCCCTTTTTTGCAACGCATGAAGTAAAATATTAGCATTATCGTTTCTCTTTGTCAACATATTCGTCTGGGGCTGTTTATGAGAATTTGAGACATCCGAAGCCATTTGAAATGCTTTAAATACTTCGCGCGAATAGACTTTCATCTTTGGCACAATCAACACATGCCATAAAGATCTGCGTATTGACAGAGGCTGGATATGGTCTCCCCTCTGGGTTCCCAAAGCATAGGAGCAGTTATAAAGAAAAAACGGAACATCGGCCCCGAGAGAACGCGCAATTTTCACCAAACCCTCTGTTTTTAAATCCAATTTCCATATCTGATTAAGACATTTTAAGGTCGTGGCTGCATTGCTCGACCCTCCTCCCAAACCTGCAGCCACTGGAATCTTTTTTTTGATTCTGATATGGACGCCGTTTTGAAGGGCATATGTCTCACGCAAAATCTTGGCTGCCTGAAAAGCCAGGTTCTTAAAACCACAAGGGACATCGGGATCATCACAACTGATTTTGATGGCTCCGGTTCTGTTGAGTGTGCAGCGAATTTCATCGCACAGATCAATCCTTTCAAAAAGAGTCACCAAATTATGATAACCGTCTTTGCGTTTATTGAGAACTTTAAGAAAAAGATTGAGCTTGGCGGGGGATGGAAGGGCAATATCTCTCATGGAAACCGTCTATTTGTTTTTGGCCATCAATCTATTATGAGATGATTCACCGGTTCTGCGAAATGTGTTTGTTTTTGAGTGTGTTGATCTTTTCATCTACATCGCTGTCTTCAGGGGCCAATTGTAACGCTCGCTGCCAACTTTTTTTGGCTTTTTCCGTTAAACCCATTTTTAGATAGGCGTCTCCGAGATGATCAAAAATAACCGCATCCGGGTATATTTCCGCTGCCTTCTCAAGGGGATCGAGAGCCTCCTCATACAGACCCTTCTGGTAATAAATCCAACCTAAGGTGTCCAAGAAAGCGCCATTGTCTGGTTCGATCTCAAGGGCCTTTTGAATCATGACTAAGGCTTCATCCAGATGAATACCCTGCTCGGCATAAATATAGCTAAGAAAATTCAGACTGTTTTGATGGCTAGGATCCTGCTTAATGACTTCTTTAAAAATCTCGATGGCCCGGCTTTTTTTTTCCAAATCAAAATATAATGATCCGATGAGAAATTTCACTTCTTTATTCTCCGGCTCCCATTCAAGGATCTTTTGAAACTGCTGAAGCGCCTCTCGGTATTTCTGCTGCGAATAATACAACTGACCGAGATAAGCGTAAACCTCAAGATTGGCCTCTTCGTCTCGCGAAAAGGTAACCAAAATTTTCTCGTATTGTTCAGCGGCTTTTTGATATTCCTGACTGGCCGAATACAATACAGCCAACAAGTAATACGAATGAAGATACCTGGGATTGATGCTTTGGGCTGTTTCGATTTCCTTGATGGCTTTTTCCAATTCTCCGATGCGGGCATAATCGGCACCCAGCTTCAGGTGAATGGCAAAACTATCGGGATCATAACGGGCGGCCTGCTCATACTCGTTAATGGCTAGACCGGTCATACCATCCCAATCATATAAAAGTCCTTTAAGGAAATGAGACAGACTCTCGGGAGTCGGCCCCTGAGTGACAGCTTGCAAGGCAGATGCACCAAGAAAAAGGACTGAAAGAATTATGACGAATTGCAGACCTCTGGTTGCAGAAAATATCTTCATCATCAAGAAAAAATGAGGGGTGTTAAGAGTGGTCTCTCTTTTTCAGGTGACGCTTCGACTTAATTAGTTTTTTTCTTTTATGGGTTCGTATTTTACGTCTTTTTCTTTTTCTTCCACACGGCATAGTCGTTGTTGAAACTCCTTATGGTTAGTGAATCAGTTTGTTAAGAGAAAATTCGATAATCCCCTGGGCCCCGGCTTCTTTAAGCTGAGGAATCAAAATCCGCACCTTTGATTCATGAATAACCGTTTCGACGGCCAGCCAATCTTTCTGGCTCAAAGGCGAAATCGTTGGCTTTTTTAACGATGACAGCAAAGACAGAACCTTCTTAAGATCTTTTTGTTGAACATTCAGCTTAAGACCTACCATATTCTCGGCTTCCAGAGCGCCTCGAAGCAACAGAGCAATCTGGTCTATTTTCTTTTTTTTCCACGGATTTTGATAGGCTTTTTGATTGGTGATAAATCGAGTGGTCGACTCACAAATCGTTGCGATGATCCTCAGTTTATTGGCCCGCAGACTGCGCCCGGTTTCGGTAAGCTCAACAACGGCATCAACTAATCCAGAGGCGACTTTAGCTTCCGTAGCGCCCCAGCTGAATTCTACTTCCGCATCGACTTTGTTTTTCTTAAGAAATTTCTTGGTCACCTGCTCGAGTTCGGTTGCAATCCGCTTTGCTTTGAGATCCTTGACCGATCGAATTGACGAGGTTTCCGGAGCGGCCAGAACCCATCGAACTTTGCTGGCGCTTTGTTTGGCATACATGAGATCGGAAATCGTTATAACCTTTGATCCGTTTTCAAGAATCCAATCCTGACCGGTGATGCCGCAATCCAGGGCCTGATCTTCCACATAACGCGACATTTCCTGCGCCCTTAAAAGAACCGGTTCGATTTCTTCATCGTCAATATAGGGGAAATAAGACCTTTCGGACACGCGGATTTTAAAACCGGCCCGCTCAAACAAGCCGATCGTAGCCTGCTGTAAACTGCCTTTGGGCAATCCTAATTTGAGCTTTTTCATTATTTGAAATCCTTTAAGTAATATAATTTATTATAAGCATCTTGCACATAGAGTCATAGTGGGAGATATTATACCTAGAGCCCCTCAGGTTGTAAAGCGATTTTCACGTCTGGGTTCATGGATTTATTTTTCTGACGTCCAAAGGCGCTTCTTCTCTAACAATCTTTGATACAATCCCAAAGTTTTTTCCACCATAATAGATTCAGTAAAATTTTTTGATACATGCTCTTTCCCTTTTTGTCCCATTGTGCGCCGAAGGCCTTCGTCCTTAAGCAGCTTTGTCAACACAGCGCTAATGGCATCCGGATTTCTCGGCTTGACCAAAAAGCCTGTTTCCTGATCCATCACGATATCGGGAATACCACCAACGAAAGTTGCGCAAATAGGTTTGCCGGCTGCCTGGGCCTCCAAGTAAATCTGCCCCATCCCCTCATAATAAGGGGCGGTGCACAAAATATCAATCGCATGTATAATCCGAGGAATATCCCGACGAAAACCGACAAAGCGGACATGCGGCTTCAACTTCATTTTTCGTGCCATATCTTCAAACTCGTTTCTTTTACTTCCATCGCCCACAAAAAGAAATATGGTTTCCGGATATAGATAAACAACCGCCGGTATAGCCTGCAAAATATCTCTCTGTCCTTTTTCCTCTTCGCAACGGGCTATCACGCCGATCAGACGATACCGATCATCAAGGTCCAATTCTTTTCTTGTCTGACTCGCACCCGCTTCTTTTTGCAATGCCCCTATATCCACGCCCCCATAGATAAGTACGATTTTCTCCGGAGAAATTAATCGGTACTTGAGATACTCCTCTCTAATATGCCGGCTTACGGCAATGCAGCTGTCTGTCAATATACCCATAAATCGTTCGATCTGACGATAAAGAAGCACTTTAAAAGGGGAAAGCCCTTCATAATGAAAATGACAACTGTGATGGGTATGGATGATAACGGGAACCCCGCATAGTTTGGCTGCCAAGCGTCCCAAAACACCAGCCTTCGAATTATGAGTATGAACAATTCGAAATTGTTCTCTCTGTATAAGTTTGATCAAATCAATCAATGAACGCAAATCCCAAATCGGATGAATTGGATTTCTCAGATGCCTTTGGGCATGAAGAACAATACCCGTTTCTTCAAACTCTGTGCGAAAATTACTCCAGTATCCCTGCAGACCGCAGGCTATATGTTTTTCATAAAATTCCAATGGACAATTCTTTAATACGGTTTTCATATTTTTACTGGAACCGGCCACAATGGCCCGGGTGTGAACATGCAAAACTTTGGTTCTTTCCTTGAGATCAACACAGCCTGCGACCAGATCCGGATCGCGGCTCAAAAGCTTTTCCATCACCTCGAAAACATCAACAGGAGTAATCTGCCTAAGACCACTACAGCGGTTTCTTGGCTGGCAGCTTTCTTTCTTCAAAATAATCATCTGATCACGTTTAAGAGGCAAAAATTCATCCGGACTATTTCCAGAAAGAATAACTAAAGGAGTTTCTCTCAATGCTGCCAAATGCATGGGGCCGGTCTCATTGGTAACCACCATGCGGCAGGTATCAATCAGGGCTACCCACTGAGCCAACGAAAGGCAGCCGGTGGCATCGATGATTTTCCTTTGAGTCAACACCTTGATGCGCTTAGCGATTGCTTTATCTTGTTGACCGCCTGTTAAAATAACCCTTCCCTTATTATTGTCATGAATCAGTTTGGTCAATTGGGCAAAACGCTCGGCGCCCCATTGATGAGAAACTTTCCGTGCTCCGATATGCAGACAAATTAACTCTCGAACGGACCCCTTGGCCTCTTTCTTTAAAAAATCCTGAAGACCTTCCCGGTCGCTCTTGATCCAAAGACAAGGCGGCTCCATTTGATGAACACCGGCTAAGGCCAACAGTTTTTTATGAGTCTCCGTTTCATGAATGTGCATGGGATAATTTTCATCAACTCTTTGGGTATAAAAATAACCTTTGTTATTCGTATTACGGCCGATTGATTCCGAAAAGCTGATCAGCTTAAAAAGAACATTCATATTGATTGAGCCCCGCCAGGTGTGAATCCGAAAGAGATTAATAGCCTCATCATAGTGAATCGCGCTTAAATCTTTCAGAGTTTGAATTGTTTGGCGTGTCAAAAAATGATCAAAGCAGAATATCCGATTAATCAAATAACAGTCTTTAACAAGGAGAGCATTACTGCGGTAAGTGAGTAAGTCGATGGAGGCCCGCGGATATTTCTTGGCCAGAGCGGCGATAGCGCCCGAAGCCAAAACCAGATCTCCTAATCCCGCCAGCTGAATCAAGATTATCTTTTTTTTAGCAGACGTATTATTTTCCATTATTCTCGACGACAAATTATTCGCCTGTAGTCTAGCATGCGACAAAGAGCTTGTCAAAGCGTAAATAGGAAGGTATAATTGGATTCTGTTAATGACAAAGATAAGGAGTCCTTATGCTAAAAATTATCCGTAAAAAAGGTGTCATGAAGAAAATTCTCTGGGTGTTGGCCGTTGTTATTATTATTTCTTTCGGATTCTTGGGACGGGCCAACTATCTGAATCGCGGCAGAAAGATCTCCCATGCTGGAAAAATTTTCGGACGCACGGTTGATTTTGACGAATTTGAAAAATCCCTGCGGTATGCCTATTTTCAAGCCCTCATGCGTTACGGGGAAGATTTTCACAGAATGAAAGATTATCTGAATCTCGATCAGGAGGCCTGGGACCGTTTAATCCTTCTGCGCGAAGCCAGAAAAAGGCGAATCAAAATTGACGACAGCGAAGTCATTCAAACCATCCGTGAGATGCCGACCTTTAACGTTCAGGGACGTTTTGACCAACAAATGTATGAGAAAATATTACGTTATGTCTTTCAAACCCGTCCCCGGGATTTCGAAGAAAGTGTCCGTGAAACATTAATCTTCGCCCGCCTTTTTGAGCATGAAACCCAAAACATCACCATTTCCAACGAAGAACTCCTGGAACAATACCAAAAACAGAATGAAAAAATTCAGGTGCATTATGTGATTTTTAAACCGCAGGATTACCTAGATCAAGTCCAAACAACCCCGGAAGAAATCCGCGCACATTTTGAAAATAATAAAGAAAATTTTCGTCTGCCAAAAACATACAATGTGCGTTATCTCTATAAGAAATTTCCCTCTGAAGCGACGGACGAACAAAAACAAGAGACCGCCGAATCAATGCAAGAGATCTCTGGAAAGTTAAAAGAAGGCGTCACTCTTGAGGAAGCGGCTAAGCAGTATAATTTGATCCTTGAAGAAACCGGCCCCTACAGCCGCCGCCAGCCGAATCTCAAAGTGGGATGGTCGGCCCAGTTACTGATCAAATCTTTTGAATTGGATGTCGGCCAGATCAGCGAACCGCTTGAGACGCGCAATGGATATTATATTCTGAAAATGAAAGAACGCGAAGAATCCCGTTTGCCGAAATGGGATGAGGTTCGCGAAGAAGTCGAAAAAGATGTTCTCCATCAAAAGGCTGATCAGCTGGCTCAATCCAAAGCCAAGCAAGCCTTCGCTCTGATTCAGAAAACCAGAAAAGCGCAACCGGATAAAAACTTCCCCCCCATCGCCCAGTCTTTGAATCTGGAAGTGGAAACCACCCCGCCATTAACCCGCGGCGAATATGTCCCTAAAATCGGACCTTCTCAGGAATTCTTCGAGACCGCCTTTTCTTTAACAGAAGATGATCCAATCAGTGAGGCAGTGGCCACCCGCGGCGGTTATTGCCTGATCGCACTCGATCAGTTTTTCCCGATCGATAAGGAGAAATTTGAAAAAGAAAAGGAAACTCTCCGACAAGAGCTTTTGGCTAAGAAAAAAGGAGAGGCGTTCCAACGCTTTATTACAAACTTAAGGCTGAAAGCCAATCTAGAAGATAATATTTCCGAGTTGAGAAAACAGCAGCAATCCCCTCAGGAATAAATCTTACTCTTTAAAGATATGATCCAGGCGGGCGGGCAGAAAGTTTTCAACCGCCTTGACGATTCCCCGGCGGTCAACAAAAACATAGCTGGGCACACCGCTAACTTGATAATCTCCGGCCACTTTTGTTTGCTCATCAAGCCAGACTTCAAAAGAAATATCGTGGCGCTTAAGAAACCGTTCAACGGTTTCTCTTTTTTCTCCAATATCAATGGCGATAACGCGGATTCCCTGCGCCTGCAGGGTAGAATAACGCTTCTGCAGATCATTAAGCGCTTGACGGCAATGCGGACACCAGGTCGCCCAGAAAAACAAAAGCGCACGATCCCCTTTTCGATAAGACGTAAAGTTGAAAGTCTTTCCGCCAGTCGTTGATAGCGTAAAATCGGGAGCCGGCTTGTCTTCCATCGGATTTTGAAAGAGAAGATACCACTGCGCATCTGCGGAGCGAATCTCCATCAGCAGTGCGCCTGCGATCCACAGACAAAAGATAAGAGCCAAAGGTCTTTTTATCATCTTACTTTTTCTTAACTTTCAGAGAATCATCGATCCATTTCAAATAATCCGGCAAACCGTCTTTAATGGAAACCGCGATAATCTCCGGAACGCTATAGCTGTGCGCCGACTTTACCGCTGCGCTAAGTTCGCAAAACACTTTCTTTTTGGTTTTAACGATCAAAAGAGTCTCGGCGGTCTGATCAATTTTCCCTTCCCACCAGAACAATGATGTGACCCGAGGTACAATATTAACGCAAGCGGCCAATCTCTTCTCAAGCAGAAAGCGGGCAATCTTTTTGGCTTCACTTTTATTTTTTGAGGTTATCAAAACAATGATCGCCATTTCGATTTCTTCCTTCCCTTTAATAAGGAATTATTATAACCTGAGAAGGCTGTTTCCCAAAAGAAAAATCAATCGACCCCATCCATCCGACTCTTTAGGGGCGGATCATCATTAATGAAAACATGCGTCCGGCTTTTTTTCCTTGTCGGCGGAAAGAATAATATTTCTTGTTACAGCAGGTACATTCTTTGTGGTCAAGAATATTTCCCGGCCTGACTCCGCAAGATAATAATTGCCGCCGATTAACTCGGGGCAGGTTTAAAAAGAATTTGCTCCTGCGCTTTTGAACATCCCGCGAAAACATTTTTTTCATATTCTCACCCACTTCATAGCAGCAGGGCCGAATACAGGGACCAAAACCAATTTTAAGATTTTTTGGTTGCGTACCGTATCTTTTTTTCATGGCTCGCACTGTTTTGACCGCAATCTGCTTGTGTGTGGAACGCCAGCCTGCATGACATAGACCAATCGCCCGATTTTCGGGATCATAAAAAAAAATGCTTAGACAATCCGCCGTGCGCACAGCCAGAGGGATTGCGGGTCGATTGGTGATCAACGCATCGGCTTTTTGATAATCCTTTTTACTTCTCTGGCCTTTCAAGAATCTGCATCCGATACAAAGCACGCGAACCCCGTGAATTTGACGTATGTTGACAACAGCAGGCAGAGAAAATCCGCAAGCCTTGTTAAGATATTCTCTTTGCGGGCGGGTTAAAAAAGGAGTGCTTTTATTAAGGGAAAAATCTAATCGTCGGTCACTAACGCAGGTAACAACCGAAGGGCCCAAAACATGCTCAGAAAAATAATTAGAGCATATCAATTTTCTGGCTCTGCTCCACGTTACTAAGTTTATCGGAAAATCGTTCCAGTTTTTTTTCGGCTTCTGTATATTTGGTAAAGGCATTACGGATATGGCTTCCCACAACCCGAAAGGATTCATCAAACTTCTTAAGGTCCACATGCAGCTGGCTCAAGCTGGCAATAATTTTTTTGACATTGCTTTCCACTTTCATGCCCCGCAGACCCAGGCAAATCACCTGCAGATAGGCATAAAAGGTATTCGGAGAAACCGGAATCACTTTTTTTCTCAGAGCATAGTTGAGCAAATCGCCTTTGACCGTTGTTTCGTAATAAACATTTTCGGCCATAATATACATCAGTGCAAAATCAAAAGTGCCTTCACCGGGAAGAATATATTTCCTGGAAATTTCATCAATTCTGTTTTTGATATCTTTCATGAACCTTTTCTGATGAGAATTTCTTTCATCTTCATTCTCGGCTTCTATCATCTTGCGGAAGTTTTCGTAGGAAAATTTGGAATCTACCGGTACCAGATGATCGGCCAGCTTGATCACCGCATCTACGGCCTCCCCCGATTTGAAATGATACTGCAGACTGTAATGATCCGCCGGCAACACTTGAGCCAGAATATTCTCAAGCATAGTCTCGCCAAGTTCTCCGCGAAACTTCGGCGCTCGCAAAAGCTCCTGCAGGCTGGAAATATCCTGACCGACCTCCAAAAGTCTTCTATTAGCTTCTTGCAACTGCCCGAGGCTGGTGGCCACACTGCCAAAGACCTTGGTCGCGCTATCCAGTCTTTCACCGACAGCCCTATGTGTGTCGCTGACCGCCTTGGATGTCTCCTGAAGCCGGACATTCAGATCTTGACGCATAATATCCAGTTGCCTGTCAAGAGATGCCGTCATCTGATCGGAGAATTGTCTCTGGCTTTTCTGGATAAAAAAGACCAGCGCAACAGCCCCAAAGGCAATCATCAAAAAAGAAAAACAGAGAATAATAATGGATGCGATACTCATCAAGCAGCCCTTTTTGATCTAAAAAATTTATTCCAGTTCTTCCAACAAAACCGTTTCGTCCTCTTTGACGGTTTTAAGAATTTCCCAATCTCCTTCGATCTTACCGATAATATTTACCGTGCTAGCCGGCCGGATTTCACCATGCTTGCTGACCGGCGTCATGCCAAAGAAAAGGCAGAAACAGCTTCCTTCAGGCCAGTAGGCGACATCTCCCACATCGGCCACATCCTGAGAAAAACCCTCTTCGATTTCTGTCTTAACAGGAATCTGAAAATAAACTTCTTCACCCCAAAGACTGGCAAATGATTTGATCGGAAGAGCATCCCAAATCTTTCCGGCTGTCTCCGAACCGTTCAGCTTTGCCTGAAGCTGAATGTCTCCGATTAAAATTTTGATCTTTTTCAAGTCTTACTCCTTGATCTCCTTCAATTCAGAAGGATTATAGCAAATAATGAGACTCGAAACAATAGGTCAAAAGAGGGCAACATTTTATTGCAGTTTGCAGGTAAAATGCTAAGATAATCTTAATGAAAGTCGAATTCGGGAATCTGATCTCACTGTCTTTTGAGCGAACTAAAGATATTCTTATAAAACCCTTTAATTTCAGGAAATGGATTATCCTTGGTTTTGTGGCCTGGCTTTCGGGCCAGCTTTCCGTTGGCGGTGGAGGCGGGAGTTTCCCCACCGGTAATCTAGGTGATCTTAGCCAACCGCCGGCCCAGCAGCAAAGTCTTCGTCAGAGCAATAATCATGTGGTTCATTTTGTGAGTACCTTCGGTCAATCCTCACATGATTTTCAAACCGTCTCTTCCCGCATCGATAACTTCTTTCAAAGAGAAAATATTCCCAAAAGCACAATTGCTATTATTGTCGTAATCGGCCTGGGTTTTGTATCCTTGTTTCTTCTTTTCGGATGGATCGGTTCGGTTTTTTATTTTGTTTTTCTCGATGACCTCATTGAGAATAAAGCCGAGCTAAAAATACCATTTCGGACTCATATGCCTCTGGGTAATTCTTATTTCATTTTTAATTTCATTTTCAGCTTGATCATTTTAGCCACTCTGACACTCATCGGGATAGGCGGCTACCGGGTTCTTAAAGCAAAGGATGTGATCGGAAACACCCCCAACTTTCCCAATGCGTTCCCTGAGATCCTCATCTATGTTGCGGCTCTGATAGGACTCATGATCGTGGCCGGCCTGATCAATTGGTCCGTCCGGGATTTCGCCCTACCGATTATGATGAAGCAAAGAATCAGTATCATCCCCGCCTGTAAAAGAGCAATCAGCTGCATAGGACAAAACCTTCAAGAAGTCGTCGTCTATCTGCTTTTGTTAATGGGTCTGGGGATTGCCCTGGGAATTGCGGCCGGGATCATCACGCTCATTATCTGGCTGACGGTGGGTTTGATCGGACTCATTCTGATGGTGATGTTCACTCTGATCGCCCAAGCTCTTCCCGGGGGAATACAAACGGTCTTTGCCGTTAGCATGGGCGCCATCGGGATTATTGCTTTCATGATTCTGGGATTTTTTATCCAGATGATGTTTGTGCCCTTGCCGGTCTTCTTTAGAGTTCTGAACCTGCGATTTTTAGGTGAGATTGAGCCGGACTACAAGCTCTTGTCCGATGTTGTAAACAATACCGCTTGATTTAAAGGACATTTTTCGCAACAAGGTTTTGCGCGGCAGAATTCCTTCCCGATGAAGACCAAAAGCGCGTGATACTCGTTAAACATCCGCGTGTCTTCTTTCAGAGAATCCATAAATAATTTCTGAGTGGACTCATAATCGGCATGTGGTTTGATGAGTCCGTGACGCGAAAGAATTCTTTGGGTATAGGCATCCACCACAAAGATCGGTTTGCCCAGAGCATACAGGATGATGGAATCGGCAGTCTCCTCTCCGATTCCATTAACCGAAAGCAACCCTTGCCGGACACCTGAAAGGGACGCGCGCTTCATTTTATTTACGCTCGAATCGTATTGTTTTTGAAAATATACAAGGAAGTTCTTAAGCCTTTTGGCTTTAATATGGTAATAACCGGCGGGTTTAATGGCCCGGGCCAGCGAGGATCGCTTGAGCCGACGGAGTCTTTCGGGAGTGAGAATCTTTTGGGCTTTGAGATTACGGATCGCTTTCTCCACATTTCCCCAATTGGTATTTTGAGTGAGAATAGCTCCGACCATAACTTCAAAACGGGTTTCGGCCGGCCACCAACCTTGAGGGCCGAAACGACGGAAAAGAACGGTATAAATTTTTTTCAGAAGGCGCTTGGTCAACAAAAATTTATTACCGTCTGTGCGGTTTGCTTCTGCGGATTTCATTAAAAATATCCGACCCGCCCCAGTCTTTTTCTTTCTTCTTTTTTCCGGGCTCCGCTTCAAATTTTTTGGAGTCCAGTCGGTATTTTTGTTTCTTGGATCGTTTGGACATGACTTACCTACCCCCATCTAATCAGCGCATCTGATAGACTTTGATAATTTTCTCAAGAACATTCCACTGACAGCGCAAGCCCTTGGGAAAAGTCACAAAATCTCCGGCTTTGATGTCGTATTCCTTTAAACCAGCCGTCACTTTGGCCTCTCCCTGATAAACAAAAGCCAGCTCTTGACTGTTGTATTCCCAATCAAAGACAGACGGCTCGCACTCCCAGACCGACCATTGATCGGTCTCCTTTGGGCTCTCGGGAATGTCTAAATCTTTTTTCTTCTGCTCATTGATCCTTTCAATAAGAACATCAGCCATCAGCTTATCTCCTTTTCTAAAGCCGGGACATAGATCCAGTCCACAAGATTGCCCTGCGAATCAAAATAAACATAAACTTTATCCGATTCAAAGTACTTCATTTGATAGCGATAAAGCCACTGCTCCAAAACCTGACCGTTTTTCTCCATTGCTTTGATATAAATAGGTTCTCCGAAATGACGCATGAAGCTTGTCTTTGTGGGATATTCGCTAAGGCCTTTCTTGCCTTGGACGGTTTGAAGCAACTCTTCAAACTGCCGGTCCTGCCTTTCGATATAGCGATCCTGCAAGGCTTGATCATCCGAATAGGATTTGAGAGTAAGAAGCTCCTGCAAATGGGTGAGTTTAGCGCAGCCGCTTAAAAAAATGAAGGCGATCAATAAAACAAAATTCCTTTTCATTTACTACCTCATATTTTCGTTAATGCCTTTTCTATTGTAATACAACAATGAATTTTAATAAAGATTTCGTTTTGAGATATTATTTCGATAAAAAGATAACGTTTAGGTGTTTCATCAAGCATTTTGAATGCCCTCGCGCTCTTTTTCTAATTCCGTGATCAAAACGTCGATTTCCCGCGAGCGTTTCTGGATGAATTTTAAGCGCTGGCCATATTCTTTGAGAAGCTCTTTATCGCGAGTTTTAAACGGCTCGCTTAAAACACGGGCTTTTACATAGTTTTCTGTTTCCAACTCGCTTTTCTCTTTTTCCAGCACCTTGATTTCTTTCTTGATTTCTTTAATCCTTTTGACCGCGGCCTGGTGTTTGGCCTGCAATCGCTCAGCGACCTCACTGGTTTTTTTCTTCTCTTTTTCTTTCGTCTCTTTTTTGGCTGATTTTTGTTTTTTGCTTTCCTTGCGGGCGGCCTCGATGGTTTCCTGGTTTTTGGACAAATAATAATCGAGGCCGCCCGGAAAAACCCTCTTGGCTCCCTTTTTGATCTCGACAATCTGGGTGGCAATCTCCCGGATAAAAAAGAGATCATGGCTGATAAAACAAAGCGTCCCTTGATAATTGCTAAAAGCTCTGGTGAGGGCTTCTACACCGTCGATGTCCAAATGCGTTGTCGGTTCATCCAGAAAAATGCAATTCGGAGGATTGATCAAGAGCTTAGCCAGAATCACCCGGCTTTTTTCACCGCCGGATAAAACCTTTACCAACTTAAAAACATCATCGCCGCGGAAATGAAAAAGTCCCAGAAGCGTGCGCACCTGCACGCCGGGAATGCTACCCTGAGCGGTAGATGCCACTTCATCCAAAACGGTCCGATTCGGATTAAGCACATCTAAACGGGTCTGGGAGAAATAGCCCACTTCTACTTTGTGTCCGACCCGTCTTTTGCCGGTATCGGGTTCCACCACTCCCGCAAGCATTTTAAGCAAAGTGGATTTACCAGCCCCATTGGCGCCAATCAAGCAGACTCTCTGTTGGCGCAAGAGTTCAAAATTAAACTTCTCGTATACTTTGATGTCCCCGTAAGTTTTGCTCACCCCGTTAAGCGATACGACATTATATCCGCTTCGCTCGGTTTGAGGAAACTGAAAATCTTCAATGCTCTTTTTATCTTCGGGCAGATCGATCTGCTCTAAACGCTCGATCATTTTGCGTTTATTTCGCACGGCCGCCGCCCGGTTAGGCTGGGCGTGGAATCTCTGGGTGAAACGCTCCAGCTGTTGGCGTTTTTTATCCACTTCCTTTTTCTTTCTCTCTAAGTATTTGACATGCTGCTCTCTGGTAGCTTCGTACTGGGCATAGTTGCCTTTGACTTTGGTAAGCCTTCCATCTTCGAGAATAATCGTATGGCTGGTTACTTCATTGAGAAATATTTTGTCGTGGGAAATAATAATATAAGCGCTCATATAACCGCTTAAGAAATCTTTGAGCCAAAGCGTTGCGGGCAAATCCAGATGATTGGTCGGCTCATCCAAAAGTAAAATATCATACTGATGAACAAGAAGCTTAGCTAAAAGCGTGCGTATTTGCCAGCCGCCGCTTAATTGATTAACTGGCCTGTCGATGTCTTTTTTTTGAAATCCCAGACCACTCAAAATTTTTTCAGCCTTGTGTTCGATTTCATAAATACCGAGGGTTTCCAGCTTGAGAAGAATATCTCCGTAGCGCTGGCTATCGGCTTTATGTTGTTCTTCGAGGCGGAATTTTTCTTCCTTGAGTTTTCGAATCAAAGGATCCCCTTCGGTCACCTCTTCCAAAACTGTTCTCTGAGAGTGAAATTGATGTTCTTGAGGAAGATGGGCCATGCGGATATTCTTTTGAATCTGCACTGTTCCCGCCGAAGGCTCAAGCTCGCCCAGGATCAGAGCAAACAATGTGGATTTTCCTGCTCCGTTAGGTCCGGTGAGGCCTATTTTCTCATTGGGAAAAATACCTAAAGAGACATCTTTAAAAAGCAATCTTTGGTCAAAATTTTTTGAGAGGTTTGAAACAGTAATCATCGGCTGAGACTGGTTTTTAATCGGGTAATTTCTGCTTGACTGAGAGGACGCCACTTGCCTTTAGGTAATGATCCCAAAGCGAGAGACCCCTGCTGAATCCTTTTTAAAAAGACAACATGGTATCCCAGTTGACTAAACATTTTTCTGATCTGACGCTTGCGGCCTTCGTGAAGGATGATTTCACATTCGGTCTTTAATCCGCAGATTTGTACACGGCGAATTTCAGCCGGTGATGTTTTGCGGCCTTCAAGCATTATCCCTTTTTCCATTTTTTTACAATCGTCGGATTTCAGTGCTCCTTTCAGACGCACAAAATACCGCTTGTCGATCTCGAATTTCGGATGCATCAGCCGATGCGCGAGCTCCCCGTCATTGGTAAAAAACAGCAAGCCTTCGGTATTTTTGTCCAGCCGGCCGACCGCTTGTAAATGACGCAAATGCGCAGGCAAAAGATCAAAGACAGTGCGGCTCGCGTGCGGATCAGAGGCACTGGTGATTATTCCGGCGGGTTTATTCAAAAGAAGATATTCATATTTTTTAAGATTCAGTGACCGGCCGTTTAATTCCACCCGATCGGTCTCAGGGTCAACGGCCGTTGAAGGCTCCCGGTTGATTTCACCGTTGATAGCAACTTGCCCTTGGAATATCCATTCCATGGCCTTGCGCCGCGAACAGGCCCCGCACTGAGCGAGATATTTCTGAAGCCTGATCTTATTGTCTTTGTTGCCGGTCTGCTTCATAAATCAAGACGGATGCCGAAATGGCAATGTTGAGGGAATTCACACGCCCGCGCATAGGAATTGTGACGACCTGATCGCAGGCCTTCATCCAGAAGACGCTCAATCCTTTTTGTTCACTGCCCAAGACGATGGCCGAACCGGCATACGAAACCCGGTCATAAAGATTGGAAGCATCAATGGCGGCAGCGTATATTTTTATTCGATTTTTCTTTAAGAAATCAAGGGCATCCCTGTTAGAACATGCTGCCACCGGAACGCTGAAAACAGAACCCAAAGACGCTCGGATGATATTGGGATTATACAAATCTGTAGGACAGCGGCAGGCCAAAACAGCATCCACCCCGACCGCATCGCAAGTCCGCAAGACTGCCCCCAGATTTCCGGGTTTTTCGATATCCTCAAGAACAACAATCAGCGGATTTTTCTTCAGCTCAAAATCTTTAAGATGACGTTCAGGCGTCTGGGCTATGGCGAGCAGTCCCTCATGCCGATCACCGAAAGCCATCTTTTGAAAAACATTCTTAGAAACGATCGTCGTTGGGATAGAAAGACAGCGAATCTTTTTCTCTAAACTCTTTCTGGGCGCTGTTTTTAAATAATCAGGGCAGAGGAAAACTTCTTTCAATTGAACACCGGCATTCAGCGCCAGTGTTATTTCTTTGGTGCCCTCAATGAGGGTGCATCCTGTCTTTTGTCTCTGACGATGATCACGCAAAGCGTAAACGTCTTTAATCCGCTTGTTTTTTGTACTGGTGATAGTTTCAGCGTAGGGCATGACGCAGTTGTTTCAATATTCTTTGATTAAGCGTAAAGTTTTTGGTTTTCCAGGAGTCAATCATGGCCGCCTTTTTCTTAGGCCAATGACGATAATAAGTCTGCCAACCGGTGAGCGGTCCCTGGCGGTTAACCCAGGCCGGATTGGGAAAATAACTGTATATCCCGTCGGGAAAGATACTATTTTTGACGGCTTTGTAGGTCCAGTATGTCCAATGGAATCCAAAATCATTAAAGCATTTCAGGATATCCTTCAGCCACAGGTCTTCGCCATAAAGACCCCGGCGGTTGTTGACGCCGAATTCCCCGACTAAAACCGGCCGTTTTCTTTTTTGGGCCCAACGGGCATACGGCCTTATGTAAGTTTCCATCGCGGCCTGATCCCAGCGCGTTTTCTTACCGACAATCGGATAACGTATCTGGGGAATAAAATTGAACGTGAATTCCAAAGGCTGATAGGTGTGAATACTTAAAGCCAGATTATCGTCTTCAAAACGATCCAGGCAATCGAGATCCATGCCCCAGCGATTACCCTCGACAAAAATAATGTGATGAGAATCGACCTGACGAATCGCGCGGATGATCTTACGATAGAGGCGGTTTAAAATCCCCTCATGATTCACCACCGCTTCATTGAGAATGTCATAGCCGGCCAGCTGGCTGTGGTTTTGATATCGATCTGCCAGAAAATTCCACAAACGAGCCACGCGTTTTTGATACTGCGGATTGCCCCATAGACGGGCCGCTCCCAAGCTGTCCGAATGCCAATCGCAATTCTGACTGCCCGGTGCGGCGTGCAGGTCTAGAATAATCCACAAACCCTCTCGTTGAGCCCAGCCCATCAGTTTATCCAGAATACTCAAGCCCTTTTGATCATAAACATAAGGCCGTCTTTCAATCAAACGATAATGAAAGGGAACCCGCAGGCAATTAAATCCCCAATCGGCAATCTGACGGATATCCTGACGGGTGATAAAATTCTTTCTGTAGGCATCTTCGAATTCCTTCAGGGCTTTTGCACCCAGATGCCGGATAAAATTCTTTTTAAATATCTGAACCGGTTCATTAGGCGCGTGCAAAAAATAGGCCTCCATCATCAGCCAGCCGCCCAAGTTGATCCCTTTAAGCGTGATATTACAACCGCGACAGTCAACAATTTGCGTGGATTTTGTTTTCAGAAAATCGGTCTTCATCGACGGATATCCTCCAAGAATTCTTTGAGGGCTCCCCGATAGGTCTCTTTCGACTCTTCGCAAGAGACATTATGCCCTCCTTTCAAAGAAACCCATCGCTTGGGTTCTTTGGCTTTATCGAACACTTTGCGGCCCAGTTCCATGGGAACGATTTCATCGCTCTGGCTATGGAAAAAGAGTTTCGGCGCCTTTACGTTTTTGATTTTCCCGACGTTATCCATTCTTGACTGAAGCAAAAACGTAGGAATAAACGGATAAATGATCCGGCACATATCAGCCGCGTTTGAAAAGCTTGACTCAATAATCAAGCCGCCGATTTCTTTTTGGGAGGCTAGATCAATGGCCGGCACTCCACCTAAGGATGTTCCGTAGACAACAATTTTCTGGGGACTGATATTTCTTTGCTCGATCAGATAATCATAGGCTCCCAGCGCGTCCCGGTAAAGCCCGGCCTCGCTGGGACGGCCTTCACTGCGTCCGTATCCGCGATAATCAATGATAAAGATATTGGCCTTTAAGTGATTAAGGAGCAAAATTTTTTCCAGCCGATCGCCGATATCACCAGCGTTTCCGTGAAAAAATAAAACCGTTGGGGCGTTTTCATCAGCTAAAACAAACCAGCCATTAAGCTTGATTCCGTCTGAAGTCTTGAAATAAATATCGTGGAAATTCAGATTGATATCCGCGGGAGTGCTATTAACCGTACGTGACGGATAAAAGATGCCGGTTGCTTCCAGATAGCGGACAAAAAATACAAAAACGATAAAGGCAAAAAGAATCAAGGAAATTAATTTCATGGCGCTCTGGGTATGTTTAAACATTGAAACGGACAAACATCACATCCCCGTCTTCAAGGACATAATCTTTCCCTTTGAGATAAACTTTTCCCTCTTCCTTTAATTGAGATTCGCTTTGGGCTTCAATCAGTTCGTCAGATTTCATAATCTCGGCCCGGATAAAACCCCGCTGCATATCCGAGTGAATCACCCCGGCCGCCACCGGTGTACGGGAGCCTTTTTTGGTGATCCAGGCATGAACTTCCGTCGGCCCAACAGTAAAAAATGTCATTAACCCTAAAGACTCATAACACAGCCGGGTTAAGCGGTTAAGAGCGGATTCTTTGATATTCAGGTCATTTAAGAAGACTTCACGTTCTTCTTCATCCAGCGAGGAGATCTCCGCCTCGATCTTGGCGGAAATCTGCATGACTTTGAGATCGGCATCTTGATGAGCGCTAAGGAGTTGATCTGGCAATTGCTTGTCGTTGAGCTTCTGATCGTCAACATTGAGAACAATAATCATAGGCTTGCGGGTTAAAAATTTATAGGTGGCCATGCCTTTTCTCTCCTCGTCGGAAAGTTCTAAGACACTTAAGGGCCGCTGGTCATCTAAGAAACTTTTCATCCGGATAAGAATCTCTTTTTCTTTCTCCTGCTGGGGTGTCTTTTTATTCATGAGCTCCTTGGTGAGCCGCCCCAGTCGCTTCTCGACTAAAATCAAATCACCCAAAATCAATTCGGTCATCACATTGTCGATATCCCGAAGGGGATCGATTGATCCTTCGACGTGGAAGATGGTCTCATCCTGAAAGCCGCGCACGACCTGACAAAGAGCGTCGCAGTTTTCCAAAGATCTTATGAATTCGCCGCTTTGGACGGTCTCTTTATCGAATTTCGGAAGAAGAACAACCTCAATCGTAGCGGGAACTACTTTTTTGGGTTGATACATCTGGACCAATTGATCAAAGCGAGAATCGCGGATAACGGCCAGACCGATTTTCGTCCCGGATTTGGCCGAGAAATTCTCTTCGATTTTCTCGCCGGTCAAAAGCTCAAAAAGTGTTTTTTTGCCCACATTGGGTAATCCGATAATGCCGATTTTCACAACATATCCTTTGTTAATCCTGGGTTTCGAATTTGGATCGCCGGGCCGGAATCAAAGTCAACATCAGATGAATGCTTTTAATCACATCTTCCATCTGACAGGGTTTGGTGATGTAGTGATCCGCCTCCAGGTCGAATCCTTTTTTCATATCCTCAATCTCCCCCATCGCCGAGACAATGATCACCGGCTGCCATTTGGCAGTCGGCGGATTTTCGCGCAAATTTTTTAAAACCGTTAAGCCGTCCATTTTGGGCATGCGCAGATCCAGAAGGATCACGTCCGGATCATCGCTTTTGATTTTCTCCCAAGCCTGCTCGCCGTCTTGTGCGGTGATTACCCGGTAACCTTCCTTGGCAATTCGTTTTTGCATGACACCTAAAACCTCGGTCTCATCATCGGCAATCAATATCTTGGCCTGACTCATTTTGCCCCCCTCTATTTTATTTTGTCTTGAGATTCTTTACACCGTAGATAATCCCCCAGGATCTCTTTGTGATTGAAAGCATATTCCTGATTCACAAGCTCCTTGTAGTCTACGATTTTCAGATCAGCTGCATCGTCGCCGGCGTGCGCCTCGCCGCTTCCTTTGGCGATAAAAACGGTTGTCACTGTGTGAAAGCGAACATCGCGTCCCGGCCGGGAATAAGTGTGCATCTGGCGCAAGTCGCTGAGTGTCAAATTGGTCTCCTCTTTGGCTTCCCGGACCACGCACTCATCCAGGCTCTCGCCGTAATCGACAAATCCCCCGGGCAAGGCCCAACCGTAAGGCGGATTGCTGCGCTTGATAATCACAACGCCTGCGGGCATTTCAATGATGACGTCAACGGTCAGGTATGGCTGTTTAAGCGGATCCAGAATGTGTCCGAGGTAACCGTTGATAATGCGAGAATAATTATCGTTTGTTTTTTCATCCGGGCCGCAAAGAGTAATCGTTTTCCAAGGAGAACCCCCGCGCAACGCCTTGATCAGCTCCTGAGAAAGAATTTTCGCCGCGGCCACAACCGGCAGTTTAACTTGATCTGATTGCGGAATCATAATATCCAAAGAAGCACCCCCGTCCTCGACTGCTTCCTTAAGCGCTCTTTCGTAGGCCTGCCGCAGGGTTATTTCATTGAGAGGTTTTGCCTCTTTTTCGCTGAGGGCATCAATGATCCGATGGTGAGAATCCCCCGAAACGGCTTGGCCGAAGCGAATCACGCAATCGCTATCGAGATTCTCGCTCAAGCTGCTTGCAAATCGAAAATCAGTTTCTTTGATTTTCATTTTTTCTTTTTGGCTTTTACTTTGCGGGCCAGAGCCAGGGCCTCGCGTTTCGTTTTGATCTGACCTGTCACCTGGGCCTCCTCGACTTCTTTTAAAATTGTAGCAAAAAGCGGCGAAGGTTTAAGCTTTAATTTGTTAATTAAATCGTAACCGTTAATCAGCCGGAGGAAGGGCTTCTCATTGCATTTACGAAAACGTTGCTCTACCAACTCTCTGACAATGGCCTCGTGATGGCGAACGTGCTTCTTTGTGGTCAAAGGGCCCCGGGTCGCACGCTGATCCGCTAAAGACAGAAAAAGAATGCTGACCGCTTCGTCCTTAGCGTCGCGCAAAAACCGGAATTTCATCCGCTCGCTGGGAACTTTAAAATTGGAAAGATATCCCGGACGCAGGTGCCAAAGAACCATATCCTCCAGCGCGTGACGTTCTTTAACCGCCAGTTTTAACTGGTGGCAAATCTCGTGCACAATGCCCTTGCTGATCCGTTCGTGACCGTAAAAAAGCGTTCGTTTACCCTTGCGGATTTTGGCCTCGGGCTTGCCGATGTCGTGTAAAAGCGCAGCCAATTTCATCAGGGTAAACCGGCTGCGGCCGCTGGCCAAGGTCTCACACAAATAGTCCTTCAGCCGCTTGTCTTTGTGAATTTCATCCTCCAGTTTCTCAAGCTGACGCAAAGTCTCCAGCGAATGCTTCCAGACATCCAGATGATGATACCCGCCCTGGTGAACCCCAAACATCACGTGCACCTGCGGAATCACTTGCTCAAGAAGTCCGAGACGTTTCATTTCTTCAACGTGAACAGCAGCCCTCGGCTCTTTGAGAATTTTAAAAAGTTCATCACGAATTCGCTCAGCGGAAACGCGCTTCAACTGCGAGCTATCTTTCTTTATCCGTGCCAGAGTCTTTGTCTCGATCGTAAACCCAAGCTGGGCTCGCAGGCTGAAAGCGCGCAGACACCGCAAAGGATCTAAGCGCAAACTCTTCGCTGAAACCATCCGGATCGTCTTTGATTTCAAATCCCGCAAAGGCTTTTTTTGATCTTTGAGAAGCTCAAACACCGACCGCCCGGCCTCAAAATCTTCAAGCGGACAAGTAAAAGTATTGATCGTGAAATCCCGACGTTTCAAATCTTCGGCAAGCGTAACCCCTTTGAAATCCGCAAAGTCAAAAGTGTAAATCTGATCATCGATTTTTTTCACTACCCGTGCGCAGCCGAAATCTTCATCGAGCAGAACAAAAACCCCGCGAATCGTTCTGGCAAATTTCCCAGCCAGCTTAATCGCATCTTTTTCTAGAGTAAAATCAAGATCGCGACTTGAACGGCCCAGCAGAGAATCACGCAAAAAGCCCCCGATGAGAAAAACTCTTTTTTTTTCTTTTTGAGATAATTTCTTGAGAGACCGAATCGCAGAATTGAGTTTGCCAAAAACGCTCATGCTTTAAACCTCGCCAGTCATTTACGTTTTAAAAAAAGCGGCTTTTTTGATAACCTCTTCTCGGGCAAAAAGAGGCGTGTGGGTACGCACGGCCACGGCAATGGCATCCGATGGGCGGGAGTCAACAGCCTTGGTTTTCCCCTGGGGGGTACAAATCATCAACTTGGCATGAAAGGTATTATCCTTCAGCTGGTCGATCACCACTCTTTCCAACTGTCCGCCGAGCTCTTTGATAATCGAAACCAGTAAATCATGGGCCATGGGCCGGGGTATTTTGGTATTAGAGAGCTTGATCTTGATGCTTGAGGCCTCCAGGAAGCCGATTACAATCGGAAACTGACGGGTTCCTTCTTTTTCTTTAAGGACAATGATCTGCTCCTGCCTTTTTTCGTCAATAATGATTTTTGTCAATTCAACCTGAACCATCACATCATCCCTTCTTCTCTTTATTCAAAATGTGCTGCAGCTCATTCATAAACTGATTCACATCCCGGAACTGCCGGTACACCGAAGCAAACCGGACATAGGCTACATCATCGACGGCGGCCAGTTTTTCCATAATCATTTCCCCCACCGCTTTGGTGTTTACTTCCTTCTCAAATCTTTTTTGAATATTACGCTCAATGGCGGTCGTCATATTTTCGATCTCATCAATACTCACCGGACGCTTTTCGCAGGCCTTGACAATACCGGTGATGATTTTATTGCGGTCAAATGGCTGACGCCGGCCGTCGCTTTTAACCACCATCAGGGGAACGTCTTCCACATATTCGTAGGTGGTAAATCGCCGGCCGCATTTTAAGCATTCGCGCCGGCGCCGGATCGAACTTCCGTCAGTCACTAAACGGGAATCGATCACCTTGGTCTCTTTGTATGAACAAGACGGGCATTTCATATTCCCAGCGACCGGTAAATGGGAAAGCGGCCAGTCAAACGCTTGACCTTAGCCAGTACCCCTTTTAGTTTTTTCGTGCTTGTGCGATGAGCAATCGCCTCTTCGATGCAGGAGGCAATCAGACGCATTTCTTTTTCCTTCATCCCGCGGGTAGTCATCGCGGGAGTCCCTAAACGAATTCCGCTTGTCACCATAGGTGACTGAGAATCAAAGGGAATCAGATTTTTGTTCACGGTAATCTTGACCCGATCCAGCACATCGGCGGCCTCTTTGCCGGTAATGTTTTTAAAGCGCAGATCAACCATCAACAGATGATTATCTGTTCCTCCGGCCACAATCCGAAAGCCCAAACGCTCCAGCTCGCTGCTAAGCGCTTGGGCATTTTTAACAATCTGTTTCTGGTATTTTTTAAAATCACTTTTTATGGCCTCTTTAAAACTGACCGCCTTGGCGGCAATCACATGCATCAGGGGCCCGCCTTGAATCCCGGGAAAAACATTCATGTCGATTTGCTTCGCGAATTCTTGTTTGCAGAGAATCATACCGCCCCGGGGGCCCCGCAGAGTCTTATGGGTGGTAGTCGTGACAAAATCAGCCACCTCTGCCGGATTAGGATGCAATCCGGCCACAACCAACCCGGCGATGTGAGCCATGTCCACGGCAAAATAGGCACCGATCTCATCGCATATTTTTCGAAATTGCTTGAAATCGATGATCCGCGAATAAGCGGAGGCCCCGGCCATGATCATCTGCGGCTTGAATTTCTTGGCTTTGGCGCGGATTTCGTCAAAGTCAATCATTTCGTTTTGAGGGTTCACGCCGTAAGTCACAATCTTATAACTGCGACCGCTGAAATTGATCCGGTGGCCGTGTGTCAGATGTCCGCCGCAGGCCAGATCCATCGCCATCAAAGTGTCCCCGTGCTTTAAGACCGAATAATAGACCGCCATATTGGCCTGCGAACCGGAATGCGGCTGGACATTGACATGCTGAGCACCGAAAAGTTTTTTGGCCCTCTCGATAGCCAGCACTTCGGCCCGATCCACATTTTCGCAACCGTGATACCACCGGGCTGCCGGATATCCTTCGGCGTACTTATTGGTCATAACGCATCCTTGGGCTTCTAAAACCGCCGGAGAAACGAAATTCTCAGAAGCGATCAGCTCGATATTCTCATTCTGTCTTTTAATCTCTTTAACTATCGCCTGATAAATTTCTCTGTCCGTTTTCTTAAGCTGCTGCATGATTCCTCCGTCTTGATACCAATGCTTTCAATTTATTTTCTTTTCGTTTTGCTTTTTTCGTAACGCTTAATCATATTGACCCTTCTGGCATGTCGCCCGCCTTCAAAAGACGCCTTCAGCCATGCCTTGCATATCTTAAGAGCCTTGGAAAAAGAGACAAACTTAGCCGGCAGAACCAGCACATTGGCGTCATTGTGCGCTCTGGAAAGCCGGGCGGCCTCTTCATTATAGCAAAGCGCCGCCCGGATACCGCACACTTTATTAGCCGCAATGGCATTTCCGATACCGGTCATGCAGATCAGAATCCCTCGCGTTTTTTTGGCGGCAGCCACCCGCTTTGACACATCGAAGGCAAAAACAGGATAATCCGAAGATTCCTTTTCATTGAATGCCCCTGTGTCCATGCAACGGTATCCTTCGTTTTGCAGCTTCGTTATTAATTTCTTTTTGAATTGAAATCCGCGATGATCCGCCCCGATAAAAAGTGTCATATCAGCTTCATAATCCTTTCCATTGATTCATTAATCACTCCAAAACATTCCCTGTAAACATCCATCGACTGACCAACCGGGTCCGGAATATCCAGATCTTCTTCGCTGACAACGGATTCATTGTCGAATTCCTTAAGCAAAAAAACCCGATGAGCCACCGCCGGCACCTGAGAAATAATATGCTGCCTCTGCGAACGGGTCATAACAAAAATCAAATCGCTTTTCTTAAGCTGAATCGGCTGAATCGGTTTGGAATGATGTTCTTTGGCATTCATACCGATTTCCTTTAAAAGCGCGACGGTTTCCCGGGACGCATTGATGCTGACAAAAACACTCGTGCCGGCCGAAGCCACCTCAGCATCATTACGACCGGCCAGTCTTTTTCTTAAAAGATATTCCGCCATCACCGACCGGCAACTGTTGCCGGTACAAACAAAAAGGATATTCTTTTTGTCCACTGTTTTTTTGATCGCCTCAAGAGTCACAGGACCGGGCCGCAGAATCTCCGGCTCACTCCTTGTCATCCTCACAACCGTCGAGGATTCCCCGAAGTCGGCCGGACCTCCGTCGATCGCCAGCTCCACTTCCCCCTCCAGATTAGCCAAAGCCTCCTGACAGGTCGAAGGCGGTTTTTGCCCCCGGCGATTAGCCGAAGGAGCCACCAGGGAACACTCGGCCTGACGGGCCAAATAAAGCGCAATGATATTATGCGGCATGCGCAATCCGATTGTTTGCCCCTCTTCTTTAGAGTCTGCCACAATCGTCAAGGGGCCGGGCCAATACTGATCAATCAGCTTATAAGCGCGGTAATTTTTGATATCAGCCAACTCATCGGCATCTTCTTTTTTTGACACCAAGACAGAAAACGGCTTGTCTTCTTCCCTGTCTTTAATCTTTCGGAGTCGATTCAGGGCCTTTTGATGACGATAATTGGCGGCGATGCCGTAAACAGTCTCCGTCGGAAAAACAACCAACCCGCCCTTTTGCAAAACTTTGGCGCACTGGGCGATTTTGTCATTTTCCGGAAAATTCGGATGAATCAAAAGAACTTTGGTTTTCAAATTTCAACCTTTGTCTTTAAAATTCTTTCCGCTCTGACCTTCTTGTATTGCTCCAGCTTCTTTGTTATTCCCTCATCGCTTAAAGCCATAATGCGTAAAGCTAAAAGAGCAGCGTTTTTGGCTCCGGGTTTACCAATGGCCACACTCCCCACCGGAACACCCGGAGGCATTTGCACAGTCGATAACAAAGAATCTAATCCGTTTAAGGCCGAGGTTTCAATGGGCACGCCGATGACCGGAAGCGGGCTGACCGAGGCAAGAAATCCGGCCAAAGCGGCCGAACCGCCTGCACCGGCAATAACCACCTTAACGCCCCGACTCTTTAAATCTTTCGCATACTGCGCGGTTTCATCCGGCGTGCGATGAGCCGAAAGAACGCGCACTTCAAAACCCACGCCAAATTCCTTTAAAATTTTTCCCGCTTCGCTCATGGTCGGCAGATCCGATTCGCTGCCCATTAAAATCGCTACTTGAACCAACATCGCAACTCCTTTCTGTTACCTATGCCCGCCAATGCCTTGGCCGCGATATCCCGTCTGAAATAACACCCGTCAAAATGAATTTTTTCCACAGCCTGATAAACCCGTTCGATCGCCTTTTCGATATCTTCACCCAGAGCGGTCACTCCGAGAACGCGTCCTCCGGATGTAATAATCTTTTCCTCCTGTCTTTTTGTTCCGGCATGAAAAACAACAACATCCTCCGCTTTCAAAAAATGCTCCAATCCCGCTATCTCTTTCTTCTTCTCATACGCACCGGGGTAGCCTGCAGAACTCATAACAACGCAAACACAAAATCGAGGATCCCAGCGGATATTGATCTGATCTAAACGACCCTCGCATGCCGCCAGAAGAATCTCCACCAAATCGCTTTGAATCCGGGGAATCACCGCCTGCGCCTCCGGATCCCCGAAGCGAACATTGAATTCCAATACCTTCGGCCCCTGATCAGTGATCATTAATCCCGCATATAAAACTCCTTTAAAAGGAGTACCTTCTTTTTTCATTCCTTCAATCACCGGCGCGATGATTGTTTTTTCAATATCACCGATAAGCCGATCGGTTACAATCGGAGCCGGAGAATAAGCTCCCATCCCACCGGTGTTCGGTCCTTGGTCCTGGTCAAAAATCCTCTTATGATCCTGAGAGGAATCCAAAAGAACGAAATGATCCCCGTCGCTGATAGCCAAAATCGAAGCCTCCTGGCCCTTCAAGCATTCTTCGATGATGATGGAACGGCCCGCCTCTTGAAAAATCTTTTTCTCCATCATGTCTTCAACCCCCGCCCGGGCCTGCTTTTTGTCATCGGCAATAATCACACCCTTACCTGCAGCCAAACCGTCCGCCTTGATCACAACGGGAAATTGAGCCTGATCAAGATATTGATAGGCATCCTGCGGATCATCGAACCGCTCAAAGCACGCTGTGGGAATCGCATATTTTTTCATAAATTCTTTGGCAAATATCTTGCTGGATTCTAGACGAGCGGCTTTCTGACTCGGCCCAAAAATCTTTAATCCCTCTTTCTCAAAAATATCCACTATACCTGCAGCCAAGCTCACCTCAGGACCCACTACGGTCAAATCCACCTTATTTTTCTTGGCAAAGTCTAATAATCCCTTAATATCATCGGCTTTAATATCTTCACACGTCGATATCTGGGCCATGCCGCCGTTTCCCGGCACGCAGAAAATCCGGTCAACGAGAGAAGATGGCTTGATTTTCCAAGCCAAAACATGTTCGCGACCACCGGAGCCGACAATGAAAACATTCATAAAACAATCCGTTTGATTTTATTGATAATAATTTCCCCGATCACCCAGGATGCCACTTTCTGCCGGCTCAAAGATCTCTGAATCTTTTTGGCATCCGATGAAGCCACCACGCAGACAAATCCGATACCCATATTGAAGGTGCTAAACATTTCTCTTTTGGTAATATTTCCCTGTTTTTGAATGACCTGGAAAATTTCGGGAATCTCCCAGGATGAAATATCGATTCGCGCACAAAGTCCCCGAGGAATAATCTTTCCCAACTTTTCATAAAAAGCGCCTCCGGTAATATGCGCCATACCCTTAAGCGAATATTTCTGAAACAAATTGACCACCGGTTTGACATAAATTCGCGTCGGCTCCAAAATAGCCGAGGCGTATTGCTTTTTTTGTTTCTTACTCAAGACTTTTCGCAAAAGAGAAAAACCGTTGGAGTGCGGACCGCTGGAAGCTAATCCCAAAACAAGATCACCTTTTTTAATCCGCGATCCATCGACGATTTTGCCACGCTCAACAATGCCGCAAGCAAAACCAGCCAGATCATAATCATCCTTGTGATATATCCCCGGCATCTCGGCGGTTTCTCCACCGAGCAAAAGACAACCAGCCTGCCGGCAGCCCTCAATAACGCTGCGCATTACCTGATTAAGAATTTTTGGTCTTAAACGACCACAGGCAATATAATCGAGAAAAAAAAGAGGCCGCGCGCCGCAGCAAAGAATATCATTGACATTCATGGCCACGCAATCGATCCCAACGCTATCGTGCCTCCCGACCAAATGGGCCACCATCAATTTTGTCCCCACACCGTCTGATGAGGAAACCAAAACCGGTTGACGATATTTTTTAAGCTCCAGGGGATATAAAGAGCCGAACGGAGCCTGAAGTTTTTTGCCCGATTTCTTTTGCAAGGAACGGTTCATACGGGCAATCGATCGCACGAACCGATCCGCTTTCTTAATATCAACACCGCTTTCCTTATAAGTCGCTTTCTTTTTCATGAGAGAAGCGCCTCTTTCACATAATCAACGCCATTTTGAAAGATAAGGGCTCCATCGCCAAAACGCGAAGTTTTCTTTCTCCTGCTCCAGGAGGGATGCTGGGAAAAAAGAAAATGACGTTCAGGATGGGGCATCAAGCCTAAGCATCGGCCGGTCGGATCCGTAATGCCGGCAATATCGCCGTCTGAGCCATTGGGATTATCCGGATAAGCGGCCGGCAAACCATCAGGCGAGCAGTAACGAAACACAATCTGATTATTTTCCTTGAGCTTTCTTAACATGCTCTTATCTCTGACGACAAACTTCCCCTCTCCATGAGCCACGGGAAAGCGGACCACCCGATCAATATTTTTGGTCCACTGACAGCGGCCGGAACATTTCAAATGAACCCAGCGATCCTCGAATTTCGCCGAATCATTGCGCATTAAGGTCACCGTTTGGTGAAATGTTCCCTGCTTGCAACCGGCATTCGTATTTGGCAACAGTCCGGCCTTAACCATCACCTGAAAACCGTTGCAGATTCCGATAATCAATTTGCCTGCTGAAAGAAATTGTCTCAGCTTGTCGCTTAATTTCAGCCGCAGTTCATTAGCTAAAATGCGTCCTGCCGCAATGTCATCGCCATAAGTGAATCCACCGGGCAAAGCCAGGATCTGATAATCATCAAGGGTCTTCTCACGGCTGAGAATCTGATTCATATGAATCAAATCAACCTGGGCACCGACCGACTGAAAGGCAAAGACCGTCTCGGCATCACAATTCGTTCCTGCGGTTCTTAAAACGACAACGGAAACTTTCCGGATCATGGGTTAACGTTTCTTGCGGTAAAATCTTTTTATTTCTTTGACGACATCTTCGGGCCGGTTAACAATTCTGAAAATATCGAAATCATCCGCGTCAATACATTTTTCTCTTAACACTGTCTCTTTGAGCCACACGACAAGCCCCTGCCAGTAATCTTGTCCAAAAAGAATAACGGGAAATCGCCCCATGCGCTTGGTCTGAATGAGAGTAATGCTTTCAAAGAATTCATCCAAAGTACCGAAACCGCCGGGAAAAATAACAAAGGCCCTGGCGTATTTGACAAACATCACTTTCCGGCAAAAGAAATAGTGAAATCCCATCACCGTGCTTAAGTAAGCATTGGGCACCTGCTCATAAGGCAAATCGATATTTAAACCGACTGATGCTCCTTTAGCTTTATACGCTCCTTTGTTGGCGGCCTCCATAATGCCCGGACCGCCGCCTGTGATCACCGCGTATTTCTCTTTGGCTAACAGGTAAGCGGTTTTTTCTGCCTGACGATAGGCCTTGTGGCTGGGTTTTAAACGGGCGCTACCGAACATCGTTACCGCCGGACCAATTCTTGAAAGCGTATCAAACCCGTCGACAAACTCCGCCATAATACGAAAAACCCTCCAGGGATCCTCCATTCTTAAATCATCTTTGCCACGACGACGATTGCGCATAGACTACCACTCCAATCTTCTTTTCCAACTTGTTTTGAAAGCTTCTATTTTCTCTTGAATACAAACCTTACCATCCAATCCATAAACAGTAAACAGATTTCTTTCATCCACACAGCCGATGAGGCCGCACGGCAAATTCTTGCACAATTTCTCAAATTCTTTTTGATGTTCTCTTTTGACTTCGACCACAAAGCGCGAATTTGATTCGGAGAAAAGAAGCGTGTCATTGCGCGCTGATCTTCCCTGGAAGGGAACTTCTTTTAAGAAAACGGTTACACCTAAATCCCCGCTAAAGGCCATCTCGGCCAATGCCACAGCCAGACCGCCATCCGAACAATCATGCGCGGCAGCCAGCCATCCACGGGCTACGGCTTTCTCGATAAGGCGAAATATCTTTATCCCCTGGCTGAAATCGACCTTCGGCACATTCTTGCCTAAAAGTTTATGAAGATCATAATAAATCGAACCGCCCAATTCGTTTTTTGTCTGTCCCATCAAATAGATCAAATTACCCGGGGATTTCAAATCCACCGTTAGGCATTTATCAACATCATCAACCACGCCAATGGCCGAAATCAACAAGGTCCCGGGAATCGATATGGACTTTCTCTGATACGTGTATTCATTATTCAAACTGTCTTTCCCGGAGATAAAGGGTGTTTTGTATTTCAGAGATGCTTCCAGGCACCCGTAAGAGGCACGAACCAAGGCCCCCAGGCGATCCGGCTTATCCGGATTACCCCAGCAAAAATTATCTAAAATGGCGATACGATCCAGAGATCCTCCCGAAGCCACAATTTGACGAATCGCCTCGTCAATACAGGAAACCGCCATCCAAAAAGGATCGATCTTGCCATAAGAAATATTGATTCCGTTGGCGACCGCTAGTCCCTTGGATGATTTTCGATCCGGTTGAAGCACGCTGGCATCCGACGGCCCATCAGCCTTAATACCGCATAAAGGCTTAATGACACTCGCCCCCTGGACTTCATGATCATATTGACGAATCACCCATTCCTTGGAACAAATATTGAGATGATGTAAAGATCTATGCAAAGCATCCGTCAAATCTCTGGGGCATGATAATTTTGGTTCATGCATCCGCCGAGGTTTCCATTGAGCCTTTTTGATTGTTTTGGGAATACCGTCATGGAGAAAGCCCATATCTAAATTAGTTACACAAACACCATGAAAATAAAGTTCCAGACGTTTGGATCCTGTGAATGTGCCGATAACGGCCGCTTCTACATTTTCTTTTTTGCAAATCTTCAAGAGAGCTTTCAGCTTGGAAGGATGAACCGCCAACACCATACGTTCCTGCGATTCGGAAATCCATATTTCATCATAACTTAAACCCTCGTATTTCAGAGGGGCCTTTTCCAGATCCACCTGGGCGCCCAATTTCTGCGCCATCTCTCCGACAGCTGAAGAAAGTCCTCCCGCTCCGCAATCGGTTACAGCGGTGTAAAGCCCCCTGTCGCGTGCCTGCATCAGAGCATCCAGCGTTTTCTTTTCCTGAATGGGATCACCGATCTGAACGGCTCCGGAAGACACCGTCTCAGACTCATGCGTTAACTCTCCGGAAGAGAAAGTAGCTCCATGAATCCCGTCACGGCCGGTGCGCCCACCTAAGACCACAATCAAATCGCCTTTGCACGCTTTTTTATGAACACGATTTTTAGGAATTAAACCCACGGTGCCGCAATAAACCAAAGGATTGCCGACAAACCGTTCATCAAAAAGAATCGCCCCGTTAACGGTAGGAATACCCATTTTGTTGCCGTAATCTCTCACCCCGCTCACAACCCCTTTCATCACTCTTTTGGGATGAAGCGTCCCCTGAGGAAGCTTCCGGTAAGGATATTCCGGCGGCGCAAAGCAGAATACATCGGTATTGCAAATCGGCCGGCCGCCTAAACCGGTTCCCAGAATATCGCGGATCACCCCTCCGATTCCCGTATTGGCACCGCCAAAAGGCTCCAAAGCCGATGGATGATTATGGGTCTCCACCTTGAAACAAACATGATTCTTTCGATCAAATTCGATTACCCCGGCATTGTCGTGAAAAACAGAAACACACCAGGATTTATTGATCTTCTGGGTCGCTTTCATAATCGTTGACTTCAGCAAATTGCGGATCATCTTTTTTTTGATCCGGCCGTTCTCCTTAACCGTATACTGAATGTTTCCGCGGAACGTTTTGTGATGGCAGTGTTCGCTCCAGGTCTGCGCAATCGTCTCAAGCTCGCAATCGGTGGGGTCGCGTTTAATCTTTTTGAAATATTTCTGGATAGCCTTCATTTCATCGAGATTTAAAAACAGTTGTCCCCGACGGCTGATCTCTTTGAGTTTACGGTCACCGGCTTGAAGCAGATCAACATGCTTAAGCTTCCATCCTCTTGGTGAACACCCGAGAGAAAATTGGTAACGGTCTTTTTTTTGAAGATCAATTTGATATTGAATTAGTTTATTGGAGAGGACTTTGCCGATGATAATCCTGAGTTCTTTTTTATTAATCCGTCCGGCTAAAACATATTTTTTGGCGGTACGGATACTGCGCACCCCCTGGATTCCCAAATCACGGATTCCTTTTAAAGTGGACGCTTCCACCGGATCCATAACACCCGGATTATAGGCAATCTCGATTATTTTCTCTTCTGTTGTTTCTTGGAATCGGACTTCGGAGGCAGGCTCAATCAAATAGTTTTCGATGACAGGATCCACAAAAAGATCGCGGGCAATCCTCTCGATCTGCCCATAGTCCAGTTCTCCGTCAACCAGATAGACCGGAAAAACGTTCACCCGCTTGATGCCGCGAATCCCACAATCCTGAATATCTTTTAAGAGCCCCTCACCGACAGAGTCGACAACACCGGCTTGCTCTTTTATTTCAACGCGCCAGATCATGATACCCTTTATGACTGTTAAGAAATGAAATTATTTAAGATGTACTGCCAAAGAAGGAATTTCTACGGACTGACTCGGCTTAAAATTTCCTGGTAGGCCTCCTCGATATTTCCGAGATCTTTGCGGAAGCGATCCTTATCCAGCTTGCGTCCCGTCCCTTTCTCCCACAAGCGGCAGGTATCGGGAGAAATTTCGTCAGCCAGAATAATCTCACCTTGATAACGGCCAAACTCCAGTTTAAAATCAACGAGATCGACATTGACTGCCGAAAAAAACTTTTTCATCAGTTCATTAATCTTAAAGCTGTAATCCTTCATGATCTTCAGTTCCTTATCTTCCGCCAGCCCGAGAGCCCGAACATGATACTCGTTGATCAGAGGATCATTAAGAGAATCTTCCTTGTAGCAAAGCTCGAAAGTCGGACAGGCCAGAGCTCTTCCTTCTTCCAGATTCAGTAGGCGGCATAAGGACCCAGCCGCGACATTGCGGATAATCACTTCCAGCGGAACGATTTTGACATTCTTGATGAGCATCTCGCGGTCACTAAGCTTCTTAACGAAATGGGTGGGAATCCCCTCCGATTCCAAATACTGAAAAATCTTGGATGAAATCTGGTTATTGATAATCCCCTTTTCTTTAATCGTACCCTTCTTGGCGGCATTAAAAGCCGTGGCATCATCTTTGAAATACTGAATGAGATAATTTTCATCGTCAGTTTGATAAAGGATCTTGGCCTTGCCTTCGTATATTTTTTCTTTCTTTTCCATCAGAACCCTACTTTCTTATAAATTTTGTCTTTGTGACGGATATAATACTTGATGTCAAAACACTTGTCGATTTCGGTACCGCTAAGATGTTTGCGGATTTTGCGATCACGCACCAAAACATCCTTAAAATGCGAAGTTTCCTGCCAGACCTGCATCGCGCAACGTTGAATAATTCCATAAGCTTCATCGCGGGTCAGTCCCTTTTTCATCAATTCCAAGAGAACTCGCTGAGAATGAATCAGACCACGGGTTTTGGTCAAAGAGGCAATCATATTTTTCGGATAGACAAGCAGACCGTCAAGAACAGGAGTCAATTTATGGAACATATAATTGAGAATGACTGTACTGTCGGGAATAATCACTCTCTCTACCGACGAATGACTGATATCTCGCTCATGCCATAAGTTAATATTCTCAAAAGCAGCCTGGGCATTGGAGCGCAGCAATCGGGAAAGACCAGTAATTCTCTCGCAAGTAACCGGGTTCCTTTTGTGCGGCATAGCGGATGAACCGATCTGCCCTTTGAAGAATGGTTCTTCGACTTCCAAGACTTCGGTTTTCTGCAACAATCTAATTTCAGTGGCGATTTTGTTCAATGTACAACCGATAATCGCCAAGGTATTGATAAATTGGCAATGATGATCTCTCTGGATAATTTGAGTGGCCACATTGGCCGATTTCAAGTCAAGTTTCTTGCAGACATATTCTTCCACGCTGGGATCGACATTGGCATATGTACCTACCGCTCCAGATAATTTTCCAATACGCATGATTTCTCTGGCCTGCTCCAGACGTTCGAGATTCCGGCGGCACTCATCATACCAAACCAGAACCTTCAAGCCGAATGTAGTCGGTTCGGCATGCACGCCGTGCGTCCGGGCCACGCAAACGGTGTCTCTATATTTCTTGGCTTTCGATTTTAAAACAGCCAGAAGTTTTTTCAAATCTGAAATCAAAATATCGCAAGCTTCAACGCACTGAACCGAAAGCGAAGTGTCCAAAAGATCCGAACTCGTTAATCCCATATGCAAATAACGCGCTTCGGGACCCAAGTGTTCGCCAATATTCACAATTAAAGCCACAACATCGTGTTTGGTTTTTTCTTCAATGCGCTTAACCTGATCGATATCATATTTGGCTTTCTTCTTTATTTTTTCCAAAGCCTGTTTGGGTATCATGCCCAATTTTGATATGGCTTCGCAGGCCAGAACCTCAATCTTGAGCATGATATCCAGTTTATGTTTTTCTGACCAAATGCTTCCCATGCGGGATAATGTGTAGCGATCAATCATTCTTTTCTTCTCCTTTTTTGATTTTTCGCGGCTTTTGCGGATTCGAACTCACATAATATATCAAAAAATATCCAAGGGGTCAATCATATTAGGAGGAAAGACGATTAAATATTCACCCTAAATACAACTTATCTTATTGTGAATTATATATTTATGGTATTTTGAGAGAATTCTTAATTTTTTTAGTTTTCTGAGGATTTTTCGAGGAATGGCTCCAATTTTTCTTCCGAAATGAGATTCATTTTAAGAAGAGTTTGTCCTAAGAGCTGGCGGGAACTCCAGTGTTCAAAAAGAGCTTCTTGAAGCTCTTTTTCTGTAATGAGTTTTTCTTTCAGTAAAATTTGCCCCAAGGGTAGCGTTTCCCGATATTGATCATCATAATTGAGAGAGATCGGCTGAGCCTGCGCATATTCTTTTTCTAAACCCTGCTCATCGAAATGTTTGCCGGTATTGGTCCGCCGATTGATTAAATAATGACTGCCTTTGAGCGTCTTAAGATGCTTTTTGATTTCCGAGGCAATTTCTGTCAGTTCGATAATATTATGAATTCTGCGGCTGACATTATTGACAATCGCCACCGAAATACCCATCAAAGGCGCCTTGACTTCATGATCCTGGCGATCGCTGACTTTCAGATATCCTGCCAGGCGGTCTTCCTTATTATAGTGAAGGGGGATCAAGCGGTTAAATTCTTTAATAATCTGATCAGCCACGGCTTTTTCACGCTGGGGGGGTAGTGATCACGACGAAATCATCCCCTCCGACATGCCCGACAAAATCCCCTTTATTTCCAAAAATCTTGACCGCATTGGTAATAAGGCGCGCCGTTTGCATAATCACGCCATCGCCTCTTAAGTAACCATAAGTATCATTAAACGATTTAAAGCGGTTAATATCCAGATACAAAAATGAAAACGGCTGGCGGCTTTTGATATATTTCTTGGCCATGGTTTCAATGTCTTTGTTGCCCGGCAGGCGCGTTAAGGAATTGGCGTGAACAGTATGATCGGTTCGCCTTAAGGCCATCTCTAGGCGGACCTGTAAATCGATTGGATCCGGCGGCTTGATGATATAATCATCAATCCCTTCTTGAATTTCCAGAATCCGTTTGCGGATCTGCTTTTTTTCAATCAGAATGATAATGGGGATATAGCTGGTGAGAAAATCGCTTTTTAAAATTTGGCTTAATTGAAAACCATCGATGATTTCCAAACGACTGTCAATAATGATCAGATCGGGCAGCTCTTTCTTGATAAGCTCGAGCGCCTGCTTACCGTCGGGAACAACGATCATTTCATAACCGAAGGGTCTTAAAAACCGGGGCAGGATATCGGCAATGATCGACTCGCCTTCGGCCAGAACAATTTTCTTCCTGCGTTTGATGGATTTCAAGGCGTTTACAATCCCTGTCCTTTTCTTTGGACATAGCTGAAAATCGCAGCCACGCTGTCCTGCAAAATCAAGGGAGTAGCTTTCAGCAATTTTTTGCCTGCCGAGGAGCGGTAAAAATTAGCCAGATCCCGTAATTCCTGTTCGGTAAAATATTTTTCATAAACCGGAACCAGCTCATCGAGCATTTCATTGACATCAATCGCCTGTTGCAGCTTATTAGCATCTTCGGCCGGAGCGTTTTGAATGATCTTACGCAGCGTATTGGTTACGCTTTCCTTAACCCCGGTAGCATCCATAACATCACGCACCACATCGCTTTTATCTCTTGAGTCATAATCTGAGGACTCAGATCCCGGAGAATAGGATTCAAAAGTGGATTCCGGCAAAGAATAGGGTTTTTGTCTTGTGGTGGGCAACAGACCCGGGCTAAGGGGCTGTTTTCTTTCCCGGGTTGGTTGAAAAGCTTCCGTGTCACCGATAATTTGTGAAATCTCATCACGATAATAGGTAAGTTCCACGCCGTAAACATCGACTTTAATCAATTCATCCGTCTGCCGGGTAATGGTACCTTCAATTTTTCTGCCGTCTTTCAAATAAATGGTCTCGGCTAAAGACAGATTCGTCAAAAAGAAAATCATCATTAAAGCTAGATAGTATCTTTTCATAAAATCATCTCCTTTTGATTTCATTGTAAAGAATGTTGGTAGTCAGGTCAAATGAATACAATATTTTTGATCATCGGCAAAAAACTCACATTTGAAACAACCGCAAAGAGAAATCATTCATTGCGTCCGAAAAATCTCTATGCTACCATACATCCGATGATCGAGCGTATTAAAAAAAACATCGATTTAAGCCTCAAGAAATATCTGCGCAGCGTCAAGCACGATTTTCAATTTCGTCTGGTCGATCCGATTCTCTATAACAGTATCGAAGAATTCGCTTTGCGTAAAGGAAAACGCTTAAGGCCTATTTTTTTAATTTTAAGTTATCTTTCCCATCAAAAACAAAACGCGCGTCCAAACGCCAGCCTCTACCGCGCGGCCAGCTGCATTGAGCTTCTGCATATCTTTATGCTGATTCACGATGACTTGATCGACTGCTCACATCTCAGGCGCGGTAAACCGACCATGCACCGCCTGCTTAAGAAAACGACCGCTTGTTCCCATCCAAAAAAACTCGGCAATGATTTAAGCATTATCGCCGGCGATATCGTTTATGCTTTAGCCATCGATGCCTTTCTTTCTATCAAAGAAGACCCCTGGCGGAAAGAAAAAGCTCTGAAGTATTTTGTGCAAACGGCTGCCTTTACGGCCATGGGAGAATTTTTCGATATTGTCAACGGAGTCAAAAAAATTTCCCAGGTAAAAGAAAAAGACGTTTTTTTGAATTATTCTCTTAAGACGGCTCGCTACACTTTTGAATGTCCTTTGGTCATCGGCGCCATCCTCGCTGGCGCTAAAAAAAGCGAGGTCGACCGACTCTCCCGTCTCGGACAACTCTCAGGCCAGGCTTTCCAAATCCAGGACGATATTCTCGGAATCTATGCAAACGAGAAAAACATTGGAAAATCGATTTTAAGCGATCTGGCCGAAGCCAAAAAAACGATTCTGACCGCTCATGCATATCGTCACCTAAAAGGCCGTCAAAGAAAGCAATTACTGGAGATTTTTAAGAAAGATCGCATTGACTATGCTGATCTAAGAAAAATCCGCAGTCTATTTTTTCGATCGGGAAGTCTTAATTATGCCATCGATAAAACCAAACGTTTGCTAACGCAAGCCAATAAGATTTATCTGTCCCTTTCCCTGAAAGAACCCTACCGATCGCTGATCTGGCAATCCCTTGAAAAACTCTTCGATCAAAGTAAACGGATCGCCGGCCAATACGGTATCGACCGTCCTGTTATCTGATTTCTCAGATTAACCGGGCGCTGATCTCATCGCAAACAAGCTGCCCCCGGGGTGTCGCGCGGATACGCGATCCCTCTCTTTCAAGTATACCATCTTGAACCAGCATCTTCATATAATCAAGCCGCGATTGATCCATCTTTGTTTGAAAGCGTTCTTGCAATTCACTCAGATCGACGCCTCGATTCATCCGTAATCCGAAACAAAGAGCCTCACACAATTGCTCGAACCGATTCAGTTGCTGATGACCAGCAATCGGCGAGAGACCGCTTTCGATCTTCTTTAAATAATCAAGGAGTCTGGAAGTTTTCCAAAATCTTTTATGATTTTTTCGGGAATGGGCGGCCATCCCCATACCGATATAATCGCCCCCTTTCCAATACATCATATTATGGCGGGATGCAAAATCGCCTCTGGCATAATTGCTGACTTCGTATTGGCTGAAGCGATATCTTTCAAGAAATTCCCTAACGGTTCTATAGAACAGTATCTGTTTGTTTTCATTTGGACATTTCTTTTTTTGAATATAAAAAAGACTTTCTTTTTCAATCCCCAGCTGATAGACCGAGCAATGCTGCACATTGGATTGAGCTATTTCTTTTATGTCACGTCTTAACTGTTTTAGATTCTGAGAGGGAAACCCTATCATCAGATCAACGCTAATGTTTTTTACATTCAGTTTTTGACAATTCTCAATGGCTTTACTATTATCTCCGGAAGTATGCCGGCGTCCCAGAAATCTCAATGTCGGATTATCGAAAGTCTGCAGACCCAGACTGATTCTGTTGAATCCCGCTTGCTGGAACACCCCTATTTTTTCTTTTGTACAATCCTCGGGATTGAATTCTACAGTTTGTTCGCAATCAAATCGAAATTCAAAATTTACTTCGATCATATATCTTAAAATTTTTATTTGTTCATCAGATAAAAGCGAAGGTGTTCCGCCGCCAATATAAATCGAAGAAATTTTTTTTATTTTGTTTCTTCTCATTTCTTGATCAAGGCATTTCAAATAGCGGTCAATGTATGCAGTTGTCGCAACGGAAACAGAAAAAGAACAGTAATGACATTTCCGTCGACAAAAAGGGATATGAATATAGAGACTGGTGCATTTCTCGCTCATCACTTTGCTTTCATCTTGTCATAACTTATCATAGTATTTTTCTCTTATGGAAAAAATATTAAAATAACTTTTGCATAATGAATCACGTATGATAATATAAAACATAGATACGTTATTTAAAATTTTTTAAATTACAAGGAAAGGGGTGAGAACATGGTCGTCAAGAAGAAAAAGAAAACAGCAAAGAAAAAAACAGCAAAGAAAAAGACAGCAAAGAAAAAGACAGCCAAGAAGAAAAAGAAATAAGACTGTTCAGGCTTTTATCATTATGAAAAACCTCCCAAAATTTTCGGGAGGTTTTTCATTTTAGCTATGAATCAAAAATTCTAAAATCTTCTATTTCTTTTTTCTTTTTGTGGCAGTCGTTTTCTTTTTTTTCGTCTTGGAAACAGCTGCCGTTTTTTTCTTTTTCAATTGCTCAGGCATGTGATGCTTCATCCAGCCTTCGGAATAAAGCCGCAACCACTCATCAGTTGCGCAGGCAATGCCGATATCATAACCCGCTTTCTGGCTTTCAATCCACAAATGCTTGTGGATTTCTTCCTGAACACGCTTGTCCTTAAGCAACCATTTCAATTCTTTGATATTCATAATTGTCCTCCCGCTATTTTCTATTGATCGCTCTCTGCATGCTGGAAGATATTGTATTTCCGATTTTCTGAAAATGCAATACAAATTTCAAAGCAGATCTTACCTAGGCTGTCGCTTTCTCCTGCTGAGAATCTCTTAGAAACAAAACGGGAGATTCAATCAAACCGTTGATTTCGCGCATGCTGGAAAGATCGGGCTCTTGAGGCATGCCGAAAATATTGATTCCCGCCGGCGGCGCCTCTTTAACCACTTCCTTAAATATTCCCGTCATAATATGAATCTCCGTCTCCAAGGGCATGCGCATCAAGCCCTTGAGTTTAAGCAAATAATGTCGGGCTTCATCTTGAACCGCGACATCTTCAACGACTTGAATAATCCGAATGCGCGTCTCCCAATTCCTGGCAATTTGCAAGGCCATCAATATAGAGAGATCAAGGTTGGGACTTTTCTGACGAATCCAGAGATTCGCATCGCTTGCGCGGCCACATTCTTTTTTACTATCCGATAAAAAAACGATCACCCCCAAATTTTCCTCTTCGGCCTTTGCGATGATCGCCTCAACCATCTTATCTTTATTTGGATCATCGGAAATGGTGAAAAAGAAAATATTCGGCGGAAAAAATGTTCCTTTTAGCGTCTGGATCACGATCGAGGCCGCATTGAAATATTCCGGCGATTCGGTGATCGACTGAGCAACGTAGATCCCCTCTTCTCTGAGGGGCTTAACGACATCATCAAATTTCACACGGACTTCATCCTTATAGGACAGCCGTTTGTCGTCTTTGCGCTTCTGCTCTTTTTGATGAACAAATCTTTCTAAAATGCCTTTTTCAATCACGTGAAAAACCGTAATGCGTCCGTTGGGCAACGTAGAGACTCTCAACAATTCACTGATTTTTTGTAGCTCCTCCGGGCTGGCGACAGAAACCAACATATTAGGCTTCCAAATCTTAGGATGATAAGGAAGCTTGGCAGCGGTCTTGGCGAGATGTTCGGCCATAAAAACCAAGAGTCCGCTTCGAACATCCGGCGAATAGATCCGAATTTCTCTTTTTAGCAGCATCCAATAAATAAAATAAATGCTGATGATCGCAATAAAGCTAAAAACGGGATTAATCACAATCATCAAAATAATGCAGGCTAGACTCCCCAATAAGGAAATAACCGTTGGAATTCGAAAACTCGGCCTGAAGCTGGCTAGCCCGATCGACTGCTCGATAAAAACTGAACAGTTGATCATGGCATACGTGATCAGAAAAAACATTGTCAGTAAACCGGCGACCTGATTCAGAGATCCAAACATCAAAGTGACCAAAGCGAGCAGGGCCGTAAAAAGAATGGCGGTTGTCGGTTCTCCTTTCTTGTTAATACGGGAGAACTGGCCGAAAAGCGGAATGCTTTGATTTTTGCTTAAGGCCAGCAAAGTTCTGGGGGATGCCACGAACATACTCAAGGCCGATGAAAGCGTCGCCCCCATCAGGCCGGCAACGACCATCCACCGCCAACGGCTCACATCAATTAAAAACGAACTCCGGCTGGTCAACTCAGATGATGTACCGTGAAATCCCAGCCAAACCGCCAGCCCAAGATAAATGGTAAATCCTAGCAAAATAGCTGCCATGGTTCCCAGAGGAATGCTTTTTTTAGGATCTCTAAGTTCTCCTGACATAGTCGCCCCGGCGAGTAAACCAGTCACGGCCGGAAAGAAAACCGCAAAAACCACCCAAAAATTTCCCGCCTCGAAATGGCGCCATAGATCAGGTGTCTCAACCGCTGGTCTTTGGCTTAAGAAGATGGAGAAAAAAGAAATAGCAATCAAAGCCATCACGCCGAACTGAAGCCGAAAGGCCAGCCGGGCGCTAACATAAGAAACGATGAGAAGCATCAACCAGGTGGTAAGCGACACAAGTAAAGCGGGATGGCCGGGGAAAAGCATGCCCCAACATTCACTAAAACCGACAATGTAAAACGCCACCGAAATCGCCTGAGACAGATAAAGCGGAATGCCGATTGAGCCCCCGACTTCCACGCCCAAAGATTTTGTGATGATCGAATAGGCCCCGCCGGTCCCGATGCGAATATTAGTCACAATCGAAGACATCGACAAAGCCGTTAATATGGAAATACTGTTGGCGATCACAATGATCACAAGAGCCTGCGCCAAACCGACCTGTCCCACAACCCAGCCTAGGCGTAAGTACATGATCGCGCCGAGAATGCTCAAAATACTGGGTGTAAAAACACCTTCAAAGGTATTAAATCTTTTCATGGATGTGATTTCCTTTTTTAGATGCAATGTTTAACAAACGGACTGCCAAAACGGATATTTCATATAAGAACACAAGCGGCAAGGCCAGAAGAATCTGCGTCAAACAATCCGGTGGTGTTAAAAAAGCGCTAAGAATAAAGATGCAGACAATAACATTTTTTCGATAATGCGAAAGAAACGATACCTCGATCAAACCCAACCGAACACCCATTACAATAATAACCGGTAACTCAAACAAAATACCAAAACCCAAAACAAGAACGGCCACAAAAGAAACATAATGACCAATTGTGATCATCGGATGAATGCGGGAAGATGAAAAGCTCATTAAAAATTTCAATGCGAGGGGTAAGACCATCTCAAAGGCAAAAACAGCACCGATCAGAAAGAAAGCTATCGATACCGGAATGCCCATTTGGGATAACTTTTTTTCTGCCGGGGTTAAAGCGGACGACATAAACTGCCAAAGCTGATAAAGAAAAACGGGAAAGGCAAGAATCAATCCTCCGGCAAAAACAATAGTCATATGCGCGCCAAAGGATTCCAAAGGAGAGGTAAAAATCAGAAAACCAATCGGCTTAATCAGATAAGAGAGAATATCTTTCGCGACAAAGAAAACAGCTAAACAGGCACAACTAAAACTAATAAATGAAATAATAAGACGGGATCTGAGTTCTTCCAAATGCCCCACAAAACTCAAAGGCTCAGTGCTTGCTTTCTGGCTTCCCATTCCCCGCGCTTTCCTCGGTATTATCCGTAGGTTCCTTCCCCGCTTTCTTAAATTCATTAATGGCTTTTCCCAGAGCCCGCCCGATTTCAGGTAAACGGCTGGCGCCAAAAAGAATAAGGATCACTCCGAAAATCAATAGTAGTTCCCAAATTCCAATGCTCATACATCCTCCCTCGCTCTTTGAGACTGCCGGTTAAATACCAAATTCTTTTTTGATTTTAATTTTGGATCCAATATATTCTTTGTGGCCGATGCCTAAAAGACCGGAAAGTTTACGAATCATTTCCTCTTCTGCGTAGGCCAGATCACGGTCCGCACAGGCCACTCGAAAAAGATTCTCGATAATTTCTGTCTTTGCCTGATAAGAAAGATCCTTTTTAATTTCACTAGTAAATCGATAGAAATCAATTCTGTTTTTGTCCGCCTCTTTGATAGACTCGATTACGATGGGCATCTCTTCCTGCCGGATATGTCCAAAGGAAACTAAAATCTCTTCGATCTTCGCGATTTCTCTCTTCCTCAACATATCATCGGCCTGAGCCACGGCCCAAAGTAAAACACCCAGGGCTATTTTGTCATCAATCACCATTTTTTGAAAGGGTTGATTCTCTTTGTGGAGAGAGACCCTCACTTTTTTTCTGAATTGATCAAGAAATCCGCTCATATTTTCCCCGCATTAGTTCATTTTAGATTATTTTAACCGTTGATCACAACCAGTACAAGTAAAAACTCGCTGGATCAGATTGGAAAACGGTTTTTTCAGCAAAGGCGCATGATTCTCTCTTTTGCTTGACAACCTATCAGCGATTGGATAATCTAATAATATGGCACCTCGGAAGAAACGTTCCTCAAAAAAATGGCAAGTCCTCCTGGCCGAAGACGATCTGGAAACCCGGGCTCAACTGCTGAAGCATCTTCAGCCCCATGCCACCTGCACAACTGTTGGCACAGGTGAAAAAGCCATCGAGGAATACAAAAAATTATCCAAAAAGAAGAAATGTTACGATTTTATTCTTCTGGATATCACTCTGCCCGGCATCGACGGATTCGAAGTCCTTCGTTTTATCCGCGGTTTTGAGGAAACGGCAGACCACACCTCGGAAAAACATTCGCGTATTCTGATGGTCACAGCCTACAAAGATTCTCTGATGGAAAACTATAATATGGGCTGGGACGATTTTATCACCAAGCCTGTCGACCCGCAAAAACTGATTCGCCGCATGCAAATCCTGGCATCTCGAAGCTAATTTCTATCAGACCTTAAAGCTCTTCTGAACTTCTGCAGTTGTTTTTGAAATCCTTTATTGTGAGGAAATTTCTCCACCAAGTTCTTCTCGATTTCTGCCGCTTTTCTGTTGCGCCCAAGACGATAAAGAACTTCGGCTTTGGTATCGAGATAAGCCGGATTTTTGGCGTCATGTTCAAGGGCCCTATTAATCAATTCCAAAGCCTTTTCAAGTTTGCGTCCCTGCCGCGCATAAATCCAAGCCAGTTCATTATAGGAAACAATAAATTCCGGGCGATTCTCGATGCTTTCAATTAAAAGCTGTTCTTTTTGCGCATCAGTGAGGAATTGATACTGCTGGGTATATTTTATATAAGCGTTATTGCTGACCATAAGAACGATAACCGGAATAGTCGCAACCAGAATATTGTAACTGTAATGGGCCACAATGCCGGGAACGACAGATCCGCTTAAGGCCCTTAATCCGCTTAACCCCAGACCCAAGGAACCGACCATCACGACAGCCGCCCAATCGCCCCAATATTGACCAACATGTAAAACGGTAAAAACCGCAGCCATGCCCACAACCGCCCAGAGTGTTCCCCTGGAAAGTTCAAGCACATTAAAAAAATAACCCCGAAAAATCAGCTCCTCGACCAAAGGGGCAATAAAAAGCGCCAGAATCATAAACGAAACCAAAGAAATCGGCGAGCTAATCGACTGCAGAGTCTGACTCATTGGCGTGGACGGCGTCACGTCGCGCTTTAGAATAATTATCGACGATATGGCGGCAAAAATAACCGCAAAGACAATTGCGATCACGATCATCTTCCATAAGCCAGCACGCGGTTTTAAAAATCCGACCTGATGCGCGAATGGTTCATATGGAAATGTGTATCGCAGGCGAGAAATAAAAAAGATCACCAAAGTAGTCGGTATAATTTGAAGCAAAATAAAAATTTCACTCGAGGATTTCATTGTTTTCTTAAGACCGGGAACCGCAGCGATGAAACTGATAAGAAAACCCAGACATAATGCCCATTTGAGAATCACTGCGCTGGCGTTAGATATTCTGGCCAGATGAGAAAAGTTCAGCACATCGTCTTTGGAAATTTGTTTTTGAAATTCTGTCTGAAACGGTTTGCGTCTAAAAAGATAGACAGAAACGACGATAAGCGGAAAGAGTAGAATCTTTTCAATCCATAAATAAAAAAGAAAAGAAATACCAACATGAATCAAAAAAGCCGCCACCCACTGAAAAGGATCAGATTTCAGATAAGTCTGATAAAGCCGTTGATCCTGCTTTTGCAGAAGACGGGCATCGATATAAAGCGCGTAAGAGAGAATCAGGGCTATCCCGATTTGACTCATCGGAGAATTTTCTTTCTTTTTTTATTCTTCATATTTCTGTCTTTCGCCTTTTCTATAATACAGCACAACGATCACAAGGAGACTGAAAAGGATCAAATTGACAATATTAAACGTGCGCCAGACCACATCTTTGGAAATAAAACCCGAAGGCGCCATCAAAACCAAGCACGTCCAGACACCCAAAGCCCAATACAGGCTAACATCTTCGGAAGACTTCCGGCGACAAATACGGATAATAAAAGGGATATTCCACATCGGCAAGACAACAGCAGCAAATAAACCTATGGTTTGAAATATTGCGGGGATGGAATCCATCTCTGTCTCTCCTGTTTTATTAATTTTTTTTCGATTTTTATAAATTTAGCCATAAAAAAAGCGTCCCCATAATCGTCAGGAAGAATTCGCAGACTATATGCTATTTGATCGCCAAATGATTTATTTTTCCAATGCGAAAGCGGACCATAAGTCTTTATCCCTTTGATCGAAATCGGTTTAAGCTCAAAACAACCTTCAGTCTTTTTAAGGAACCAGTCGACCACCGCTTCGTTTTCTTCCGGAGCAAAAGTGCAGGTAGAATACACAATATGCCCACCGGGTTTAAGACAACGACCGGCAGATAAAAGCAATCCCTTCTGTTTGCGTTTCATTTCTTTGATCTTTCTTAAGCTCCAATAGGCATAAGTCTTCGGGTGTTCTTTTTGAAATCGCCCCTCACAACTGCAGGGGACATCCGCCAACACTTTATCAAACAAGCCCTCTTGAGGGCGAAAATGCCTGGCATCCATGCATTTAAACTTTATATTTTCAACTCCCATCTGCCGACAGACAGTCTGCAATTTATAAAACCGTGACTTAACTTTCTCAATCGCCACAATCTGCCCGGTATTGTTCATCAGGGCAGCCATCTGGGTGGCTTTACTACCCGGAGCCGCGCACAGATCCAAGACACGGTCTTGCGGCTGCGGATTGAGAATTAACGACGCCAGCATGCTGGAAATACTTTGCCTGTAGAACCATCCCTGATGAAAAGCATCGCTTAATATTTCCTTCTCCATATCCTTGGAATCCATCCAAAAAGCATTTTTTATGGAAGGGATTTCTTGAAAGGAAATACCGGCTTCCCTGAGAATGTTCCAGGCCTGCGTGCCTGATATTCTCAAAGTATTAACCCGAACAGCGATCTTTTCCTTCTGCCGCAGAGAGGACAAGACAGAGTCGGCTTCTTCGTCAGGTATAATCTCTCGTAAGCGATCACAAAACTTTTGCGGAAAATCTCTCATGCGTTAATACTTGAAGGGGAAATAAAATCGGCCAGTTTCCAGAGTTCATCTTTGCGCTTAAGCACTGCCATCGATCCTGCGCTAAAGGGAAGAGTCTGGCCTTCTCTCTGGCCGCAGATCAATTGACAAGTCAGCTTCGCCACAAAAGGCAGATGTCCGACGATCATGATATTTTGAGAGGTCTCTTTGATCTTTTGATAAATACCCTGAATATCGTCATCCGCATTTAAATGATCTTTTCGCATCAGCAAACAATGGAGACCAAGCTGCTTATAGATAATATCAGCCGTCTCTTGGGCCCTGGTTTTACCGCTGTGATAAATCGCATCGATGGCGGGATTTTGCTTCTGCAGAACCAAGGTGACCTTTCTCACATCCTCTCTGCCTTTGAGGGTGAGACGTCTCTCTGGATCTTCCTGCTTTGAATGGGCCTGTCCATGTCGAACGATATAGAGCATCATGAAATTTTTTCTCTATTCTTTTTTTATGAAAGCTCGCAAACGGCTTCCTTGATATGCTGCGAACTTGCTTTAGGATGCGCTTCAATCACCCGAATCAGATGATCCGGAAAATATTTTAGATACGGCTTAAGATCAAAATCTCCCTGAAAGGGGGCGCCATGATCATCGATACCTCTCATGCCGTGTAAATGAACGCCGATCAAATGCTTTTGATAATTCTTTAATATGTCTTGATGAGAGCCGATACCAAAACGCTCAATCACCTCTCCGTGACCGATATCATGCCAGTAGCGTAAACGACAATCTGAAAATTTTTCAAGAAAATAGCCGATCTCCTGAGAGTCGGGAATTTCATGAGGATAGTAGCGGGTCTCAAGGCCGATAAAAACACCCTGCTTTTGCGCAAAAGGCAAAAGCTCTTGAAGACTTGCCTCAAGCGCGTCCATAAAAGGATTTTTGCGTTTTTCTCTTTTATCCAATATCTTTTTGCGCAATTCATCAAACTCGGGTGTATGGATTCGACCAGCTCGTGCCCAGTCCATGAAAAGAGAAATTTCATTATTATCCCACTCAATAGTTCCGGCGTGGATAACAACCGCTTTGGCTCCCAGGCGCTTGGCCGTATGAATGGATTCCTTTGTCCAATGGACCGCCTTTTGACGCTCTTGATCATCACGGGAGGATAAATAATAATAATTAGATGTATGATTTCTTGATGGTCCGTCATCGGGAACTGGACAATAGTTGTGCACATCCGAAACACCCAGATCAAACTCAGGAAGAAGGCGAATAATTTCCTTTAAATGCGTACCGCTGATTTGGTATCCCAGCTCTAAAAAATCAAAACCCAGCTCCTTGGTGCGGCTTAGCATAGCGCACATATCCGAACTGGTTGAATAATGATAAGCTGTCGACAAAGAGAGCATCGGCTGCACCCTTATTTTTGGGCCGTAAATGAAAGCTTAAAATAATAATTAAGCGATGTGATCAAAAAAGGATGGCGGATTTCATGCCAATCTGCTGGGTATTATTCTGCGGCTCCCAGCCATATCCAACGGCAACACCGCTGTATGTGACCGGCGATTCTTCGCTTTTTTCGATATCCCAATAACGGTAATAAGGCTCAAAAAGAAAATCGAAGTTCTCGCTTTTATAAATCACCTTCAATGAGACGCGGTAGCCATAGCCTTTGGTCTGATCGTTTTCAACGGTATCCAAACCAGCCACAGCATCACCCAAATGACTTTTTTGTTGGCCAAACCAGAACAGATCATATTCGAGATTGCCGCCAATCGACCACTTTTGATCAAGATCGACCACGAGATCAATACCGAAAGGACTATAGTAATAATTTGATTCTCTCTCATAGCCGGCATGATTAGTGGTAGTGGTCCGGCCCCCGCTATCATCATTGAAATAACGATAGGCAATTCCGGTGTAGGGAGTGAGAAGAACACCTTCCTTCATCTGCCATTGATGACCAAAAAGGCCTCGGATTTCAACCAGCCAGTCGTCAATGTCATCCATGCTTCCGGTGGTTTCGGAATCATAGTCTACCTGACCCCAGGCAAAAGCAGTTTCCAATCTGAGCATATCCTGATCGGTTGTGCTTTCTGCATTAAAGAGAGAAAACCATGTTGCAATGGATCCGTTAATTCCTCCAAAAAGACCTTCATTTTCCATAACCCCCGGCTCTTCATATTGATACCAGAACATTTCGCTTCCCAGTTCAAAATCAAACATTTTCTGGAGCTTCTCTCCCATCGTCTGGGCGAATAAAAGGCCAGGGGAAATAACGATCATACAAAAAGTAAATCCTAATATAATTGATCTTTTCATTCCTAGCGTTCTCCTTTCACATAAAAAGGGCAATCTTCCGCTTTCGTTTCTCTTAGCTTTTCGCGGAAGATTGCCCTCAATCAAAACGAAACTCCCGAAGAATCCATTACTTAATCAATCGAATCGTCATCGGATATTGATACGATTCACCGTTATTCACTTTCACGGATGCCATGATCACCAAAACGAGATCGGCGATCGCCAAAAGGATCATCAAAGGAATCCCGATGAGAATAAAGGTCAAAGCAAACGATATAATGAAGTAGATTGTCATCGAAATCTGAAAATTCAGCGACTCCTTTCCATTTTCATCCACCAGCGGACTGCTGTCTTTCTTGACCAGCCACATGACCAGGGGACCCAGAACATTGCCAAAAGGAATCCCGATAAATCCCAGCAGAGCCAGAAGATGGCAAAGCATCGCATTCATTTTGTCTTGATTCCCGCCGCCGGATGAGGACTGCGGTTGCGGTTGGGGCTGCGGCTGAGTCTGCGGTTGAGGCTGAGAGTGCTCTTCCATTGTTTCCTCCTTATTAAGGTGATTTATGACTTATTTTTAATATACTGATTCTCCGGTGAGCTGTCAATGAATCATTCTTCGAATTGCGCCCTTATTCTCTTTTATCCTTGCCCCTGACCATAGGCACAAATCTAACAGGCAGAAGCTTTTCCTTTTCATATCCCTCTTGCGTCTTTACAATCCGGATCAGCTCCTGGTAAAAATCTCCCACAGGAATAATCATGCGACCCCCTGTTTTGAGCTGAGAAATCAGTTCTTGCGGAAGCTTGGGAGGCGCCGCCGTCACAATAACCGCATCAAAAGGGGCCTGCTTGGGCCATCCCTGATATCCGTCCCCTTGTCTAACTTCTATGTTTTCGTACCCCAAATCTCTGAGTCTCTTTTTGGCCTGTTGAGCCAATTCGGGAATAATTTCTATCGTATAAACTTGATCAACGATCCTACTTAAAACCGCAGCCTGATAGCCACTTCCCGTGCCGATTTCCAAAACCTGGTCATCTTCTTGAAGTCCGGCCGCCTCGGTCATAAAAGCCACGATATACGGCTGGGAAATCGTCTGCCCATAACCGATGCCCAGAGGATGATCGCCGTAAGCCGCTGATTGATCAGCCTCATCGACAAAGAGATGCCGGGGAACTTTCTCTATGGCCTTAAGGACCAGCGGGTCGCTCACCCCCCGCCTTTCAATTTGACTTTGAACCATTTCTTTTCTCTCCAAGGCAAAATCTCCCTGATGATGATTTTGAAAACAACCGATTAATCCAGCTATAAGAACGGCAAGAATAACAATTCTTCGCATTTTTACGATTTCTTCAATAGCCTTTTTCTATTTTTTAGAGAAAGCCTGGTAGAAAAAATGCGTCGCGATCTCTTTAAGCGCTAAATCACCTGGACTATCCCCGTAAACATATATATCAGAAAAGTCTTCTAATGTATACTTCTCTTTGATCCTCTCTAGCTTTTCCTGTCCGTGGCAGTTAAGGCCTCTGATTTTTCCGGTCAGCCGCTCATCATCAATCTCAAGCCGGGTGGCAATCAAATCAAAAGAATTTTGACTACACCAAAGCTTGAGATAATTCTCCGGACTGGCGGTAACAACCGCTACATGATGCCCCTGGCTCTTATGCCAAAGAATTTTCTCCCTGGCTTCAGGCCTTAATAAGGAGTCGATCTGGGAAATCGCAAAATCATCGGCCATTTTGTCAAATCTCTGACGCTCCCACCCTCTAAAATAATACCTCAGAACGGCTTCTTTGGCCTTTGCATTGGATAACCAGCCAAGTTTATAGGCTATCAAGGGAGGAAAAAGAACTGTCAATCCCAAAAGAAATCTTGTGCGCCCCACAGCGAAAACAATAAATTCCACAAAACTGTCTTTTTCCGTCATCGTCCCGTCAAAATCAAATATGGCTAGCTTCATTCTTCTTCCTTAGGAGGTTTATTTATAGATTCCGCATAAATATCACCGTACATTTGATCTTCGGGCATTTCTTCAATTTTCTGAATCATAATATCCGCTCTCAGCCATTCAGGATAATAAAACTGCGGAATATCTCCGTGGGCAAAATTAAAAACAATTTTTCCTGCTGAGTCAAGATACCGAATACAGGCGATCGCTGATTGAATCGTTTCTTCTGAAATTTCAAAAGATAATTTTGGCACGTTCTTCGTTAATCCTTTTAAAACATTGAGCTCATGCCCTTCAACATCAATTTTGCAATAATCTGGAATACCGTATTGCTCAATTAATTGGTCTAGTGTTATCGTTTCAACATGTATTTTCTGATCCCAGTGAAAATCTTTATAACGTCCACTTTTTTTGCATGCTTCGCTCCATGTCCCTGAAAGTGTCGATAAGGAATTTGTTTCACACATTCGTAGATCATTCGTCCCTTCTTTCGCATCAAGGGCTTTTTGAATAATTGTAACATTCTTGTTCCATCGATATTTCCGTCTCAAGAATTGTGCACACTCAGGATGTGGCTCAAGAGCGACAACTCTTGCTCCCAGTCGTAAATAAATATCGATCTTTCTTCCGATGTTTGCCCCAATATCAAAGCAAAGATTCCCCCTTTGAATAAAAAGGCCATAAAACCCTATAAGGCGAGGATTAAAAGACTCTAGCCAATAGCAGATGGATCGGCCAACATTAAACAAGCCGATGCCATTTAAAAACTTTATGATTTTTACCTTTTTCATAATGCCTCGGAAGCTTCTTTAAGAGCGGATTCAAAAATAGAGCAACTCGCACCAATATCATATTTCTGAGATTCCTGAAAAGCTTTTCTCTTTAGTTTTTCCATCAACTGACTATCGTCGATTAGACAAGCTATGTTTTGAGCTAATTCTTTTTCATCATCAACACGAGATACAAGGGCTGTTTCTCCGTGAACAACAAAATCCAAGGTATCAGTTGCGGCAATCGCACATCCACAAGCCATCGCCTGGAGAGGAAGCAGCCCAAATCCTTCATGACGGGAAGCACATACAAAAACATCTCCGGCGCTTAACACAGATCTGAGTTGTCCTTCCGTTAAAAAACCTAGCTTTTTGCTAAAATGATCGCTAAAAGAACTCGAGCTTATCCTCTCTCCGATCAACCAAACTTTCCAAGTACGTTTGCAGTTCATTCTTTGAAGTTCTTCAATTGCTTTGATTGCGGTATTTAGCCCCTTGCGATAGTCTTTTCTTGCATAGATAACAATCACCACATCTTTTTGCTTTTCTTTAAAATAAGCCGATTGATCATCAATATAGAATTTCTCCAGATCAATTCCATTAGTCACCACCTTGATTTTCTTAAAACCATAAGGCCTTAAAGTTTTGGCCAAGCGATTCGACACGCAAATAACCAGAAGATCCATCGAACAAGCAGCATGCTGATAAAGCTTTTGAGTAAGACTCCTTAAAATTGGTGAAGCATAATATTCAACATCGTGATCCTGGGCAAAATATACCAATTTCTTTTTATTCCTCAAACCGGCAAAAAAAGCCATCACAATCAAATCAACCAGCAACACATCTGTTTTACATTGAAAAAAAAGCGTAAAAACAATAGTTCCCAAAGGTGTCGACAGCGGAATTTTCTTTCTTTGAATACGAGAATCGATGTCAAAAGCAGTTTTTATTTCATTGGTCCAATATGTAATCGTGTGCCCCTGATTAACCAAATATTTACTATAATCCAGCAAAAGCTTGTCGGCTCCGCGATTTCGAATTGAATGTCTGATAATAGTAAGATGCATGTGCTTTTTCAACTTATCGATGCCGCTTCATTTTTCATTTGAAGCTCACGATAACGATTTCTTCGATTTGAAAGTGTTTCTACTTTGAACGTCAGCCATCTCAAGAAGCCCGCAGAAAGAAATGATGATACCCATAACACAAGAGCGAGAGGCCAAATCAGGAATTTTTTCAAACCCGCTCTAAGCAATAGCTGCCGCCCTTCTTTCTTCTTTCGCTCAAGAATCATATACCATCCGGTCGTAATCAAGCGAACCATTATGACTTGGCTGATTTTATATTTTTCCTTAATATCATTTTCGAGATTTTGTTCAAGATTTTCAAAAACACGCAAACGACCCTGCTGGACATGCGCATCGTTGGCGCTGATATTGGTATCGTGAACTCTCACAAATGAGAGGCACTCATCAACATGCTCAACATGCGGCTTGGTTAAAAGCATACTCATCCACAGATTTAAATCTTCACAAGGCTCAAACTTTGCATCATGAACATTTGTCTTTTGGGCCAGATCTTTCTTGAAAATCACAGAGCTCGGCGATAAGAAGTTTCCCGAAACAAGATATTGAACCAGATCATCGGCTTTCGTGGAAACCACCTCTCCATTTGAAAATCCTGGCATTTTTCCTATAAAGAACTGATAGTTAACGGTTACGATATCCGCTCTCGTTCTTTTTGCAACATCCATGCATTTGGAAATCATTTTTAAATCAATCAGATCATCGTCATCAAGCACAAGAAGATATTCTCCTCCTGCTTCCCAAATACCTGCATTGAGTGCCGCCGATCGTCCCTGATGATCAATGCGAACGACTCGGATGTCTTGATTCTTAAATTGATTAACGACAGGAGAAATGTCTTTTGTTGAACCATCATCGATAATACAGATTTCAATCGGCTTATAGCTCTGATTCAAAATGCTTTCAATGGCTTGAGGCAAGAAATCAAAACGATTATAAACCCGAATGATGACGCTGAGACAACTCACTCGGCTATTATCCATGCTACCTCTTCATGTTTTGGATTTTGTTTTGTTTCCAATATAGAAAGACCAATTTCAATTTCACTATCATATGAAACCATTTTAATATCCACTTAAGAAAAAAGAGTAGCAGCAGATAGCCCGCCTTGATATCGTGCTTTTTGCTTAAAGATATAATATAAAACAGGGGCGGCAAGGCATCTAGGAAAATTGATAACATCAATTTGCGAGAAGTTTGACTCCATAATGCTCTGATCTTGAAAATACCCTCAATAACTCTCCGATCTTTTTTAAGAATTCCCGAAAACGTTTTGCGGGCAGGATGCTTGACGCAAGCATCGTAACTGTAAACCATCGTACAGCCTTCGCGGTAAGCCCTCTTACCCCATTCCAAATCACCTCCCGATTGAAGCTCATCATTAAACAACCCAATCCTATCGATTGATTCTTTACGGCAAAACATGTTGGCCGTAGCCGCAAAACGCACATCATTCACATAAGTCTTTTGTTGTAAATACGAAGTCGCATCATAGAGCTCAAATAAGTTGGGTTGCTGGCGATAATAAATGAATTCTATTTCTCCTCCTACGATATCTAAATTCTGATTGTTTTGAAAATATGCGGCGCCTTTTTCTATCCAATCAATATCTGGAATACAATCAGAGTCGGTAAAAGCCAGAATCTTCCCCTTTGCTAAAGAGATCCCTTTATTGCGGGCCGCATAAGAGCTTTTTTTCTTCTCTGTGGCATATTGACAACACGTAAATTCCTCTACGATACTTCTGATATCCTCGGTTGAAACATTATCGACCACAATAACTTCATAATCATTGACAGAGTAGCTCTGGTTTTGCAAGCCCTCCAAGCATAGTCTCAATCTTCTACAGTCGTTATAAACGGGAATGATAACAGAAACAAATATCATAGGCTTAGAAAATTTCTTTATCTAAAACTACTTGATTGAGTAAGTGATTCGGCCAACGCGTCAATTCGTAAATGCGGGAAGTCAGAACTAATGCATCCTCTGTGTTATAATCCATGCCAAAGGTTTCCCGATTGAAACTCCGCTGCAGTTGCCGATGAATCCATTGCCGGGAAATATCGATCATTTTTGATTCTTCGAAAGAAGCAAAAACACTCAAAGCAAAAGGAACCTCAAATCCAGGAGGATTATAAGGGTAGCCATATGGATTAGTTTCTAGCAACCTTTTGTAATCCTCTCCCATCATAAATTGACAGGCCATCTGCATCTTTTTAGATTCCCAGAAGGAATGATTCGGAAAATTTATTTTCAACATCGCAAAGCCGTACATATTAAAAGAATGATATCCAAGAGCCTTCTCATCGATAGACTTTCTATTTGCAACTCTTTTATTGAATGAAAACTTACCTAACAACTTGTTGAATATATCGATAAGAGAAAGTTCAAACTGGGCTGGAGAAATCGTTTTGATCAAATGCAAAATGAGCCCGCTTTGACTAACGGACATTTGTCTCTGAAGATTGTTCATAAAATCCTGGACTCTTTGAAAAATCACACCGTTTTTTTTCATCAGAGCAGAAGCAACGGCCGCAAACCACAACTGATGATTGAAGGTAGGGTCAATGTCCAGGCATTCGCCACCTATGTCTCTCCTGCGCCAAAGCTTGTTCTCTTGAGAAAACTCATGCAGAAAAAATACGTCTTTTGCAACTTCTTGGTATTTCGAATCACCTAATATTTTTGATGCTTGAATCAATGCCTCCATGACCCAGGCCTGACCGATGAGGCCATTGCATCTGTCTTTCGTTTGGCTTTCGCGTAGATAAAAGGCCTGTCCTTTCGGCCTCAGTTCTTTTCTTAATAGAAAACGAGACGCGCTGGCTACAGCATCTAAATATTCACTTCTCGCTGTTAAACGATAGCTCTTAGAGCAAGCCATCAACCAGTGTGCCGTATTGCGAACAGGAGTTTCCATATCGTGATAGGGCCCGTTATGTCCGGCATCCCATGATCCATTACGATTCTGTTTGGCTAACGCCCTGAGGGAACACTCATTGATAAAATCAGCAATTGTCATTTCTTTTTAAAAAAATTCTTCTCAAAAATTCTTTTTTCACGGCTATTAAGCCACGCGCATTTCCTAAGGCCATCCGATAACAAATAAACGAAGGCTCAAAATTCTTTTTGGTAATCCAGGCTCTAGTTAATTTTACATAAGAGACAATCAGATGAAATATGCCGGATCCAATTCCCCTACGCTTTTCGATAAGCACCCGTTCATAGAGACTCGCTTCTTGTCTGAAGGCAATATGCATGTATGAACATTTTTCCTCGGGAACAAAATGCTTTAAGCTCGCTTTGGCAACATACCAGGCTAAATACCCCGCTTTCAGTAAGCGCTCCATTAGATCAATCTCTTCTCCGGCTCGCATCCGCCCTAAGGATGCGTCTAAACCCTTGTAAATATCAAAATAGCCTACTTGATTAAGAGCTTTCATCGGACAAGCCCAATTGGGACCCAGAAAAACAGATTCATAAAATTCCTTATCTACGGAACCATAGTGATAGCCCCTCACCGAACGGGGAGCAAGCTCCAAAATTCTCTTGTCTGGTTCTTGTTTTTCATATTGCGATAGGATCGGCCCTCCAAAGAAATATTGCTTTGATTTTCGCACAAAAGCCTCCCAGTAGGCACTGATCCATTCCTTAGACGGAGTAACATCATCATCCGTAAAGAGAATTAACTCCCCTCTGGCCGCTTGAATACCGGCATTGCGCGCAACGCTCAATCCCTGAATGGGTTGATGGACGTAGACGATCGGGAGTCGATTGACAAAACTACTTATAATTTGATCGGTTCGATCACTGCAATTGTTATTCACCAAAACAAGCTCCCAGGAGACTCCATGGGGAATCGTGCAATGACAGAATGATTCCAGAGTCCTAGATAAACGATCGCAATTATTCCAAGTTGCTATGTTCACTGAAATATTCATCGCGGCTACTTTTTTTCTTTAAGCCATATCTCTTGTTTAAGCGAACGAAAGATGTCTGCAAGTTTGAAGGCACAATACTTATCGCTTAGTTTCATTGCCCCCAGATACAAGACAACAGAACACGCCATCAGGCTAATGAGTTCCAAAAACCCAACGGTATCTACCCAAGCGTGTTTTATGAAACCAATGATCCCTACTGTCAATAATGTACTAAGGACCGATGGGAAAAGTGTCTTTCCCACCTTGGCCAATGGACAATCCACAATGCGGCAAACCGCTATAAAGGAAAAAATGTTGGGAACAAATGCGGCAATAACAACCGCCAAGGCTACGCCCATCAAGCCCCATTTAAACATCAACGGGAAGATGAGGCAGCCCAAAAGAATGAGCTGAAACAGCTGAAGCTTTGTTGCGGTCTTCGGATTTCCTGTTGCCTGAAACATCGGTCCTGTTGTCGCCCCAAGAGACCGGACAGCGCCCCAAAGAGCTAGTATTTTAAGAGCAGACGTCATAGGTAACCATTTTTTTCCTAAGAAAATCTGTGTAAATTCTAAGGCAAAAATATAGACCAGACCAGCCAGAGGGATGGAAAGAAAAGCCGTCGTTTGGAGAACTTTAAAATACGCATCCTTAAGACGCTGAGTATGCTTCTGCAATTCGGCATAGGCCGGAAACGTAACCTGAGAGATTAAGTGCGTTATTTCAGTAGCTGGTAAATTAGAAATCGCATAAGCCATTTGATAAAACCCGAGCGCCTGGATTCCCAGAAATTTTCCGACAATCACATCGTCACCTTTTGTAACCAAAAACATAATGATAGAAGAGCCGAATATCCACTGGCCGAATGCAAAGAGTTTTCGGACTTGTTTGAAATCGAATCGTAAGGAAAGGCGAGCAGGAATAAGAAAGTAACTAATACACAATCTGATCACTTGGCCGGCCAGCAAGCCAAAGACCAAAGCCCAAACACTGCGATAAGCCAGGGCCACATAAATCGAAACGCTAAAATCCGCGACTGTCCCGCTTAAACTGTAAAGTATTTGTTTTGAAAATTGGAGATATTTCTGGAAATAAACTGTACGGACATTGGTAAACGAATGAATCAGCAGAGAAAAGGCCACAACTCGGATCAGAGATGCGGCACGAGGCTCTTCAAAGAAATGAGCTATCCAAGGACCTGCAATATAGAGAACGCCGAATAGAACGATACCCCGTCCGATAGTTGCCATCCACACTGAAGAGATATAGCCCTCGACATCAATATCTTTTTGAATCAATGCTTTCTGAAATCCCGTTTGGGTAAAAGCCTCCAGCGTTTCCATAGCCAGCAGCGCAATCCCCATCAACCCGAAATGTGCCGGTGCGAGTAGTCTGGCTAGGATAATAATTTTAACGAAATGCAATGCCTTCTCAACAACGCGCCCGGCAAATACCCAAAACGTGCCACTAACAACACGTTGAAAAAGAGGTATCTGTGGTTTCTTCATGTGGTGCTCTTCATACATAAAAGGACCTGGCAGGCATGATTATTTCTACCTTTTTTGTCTTCAACCGTAAAATGTTCCTTAATTGTCAAATTCTTGCTTCTGATGTAATCTCGGAATTCTTCAAAGTTCCATTCCCTAACATGAGCTGGATTATCCGGAGGGCCGCAATCATCTTCGCCTCTTTTATTATCCCGCTCGGGTGTCGAAAGAATCACTCGAGTCTTTCTGTCCATTAATGGCTCAATATAATCAAAAAGTCTATCGGGATTAAAAAGGTGTTCAATAATATCCGAACAAATAATGCAATCAAACGACTTTTGAGGACGATAAAGGGGAAATTCAATATTGTCGTCTATCCATATTCCCCAGTGATATTTTTGACGACATTTCGAAATCGTTTCAATGGTATCAATACCGGTAATGTGTTGACAGACAGGATAGATGTAATCCTTCAATTTTATTCCCAGTCCGCAACCGATATCGACCACGCTCTCCAAATGATCACGCACGATGATATTGCGGGCAAATTCGTAAACTCTGATTTGGTACTGAGCGGCTGCCTCTTCTGTATCGGTATAAACATGCTTCTCCTTCTCGTAATATAGATTGCAGATATAGAATTTTCCTATGCAATACTTTGGACTGAATAAACTGCGTCCAACGAGTCGAAGAAATAAATTATATTGAGATTTCTGATTATTTTGACAGACTTTCATTTTTGAATAAAATTGTTTGATTTTTTTAAAGAATCCGTGAAAAATTAAGATGCGATAAGTCAGAGAAATTGCCCTACCCAGAGAATGAGCCATATGACATAAGATCTGACCTGGCAAACTTACACCATATTCGCGCCAAGTCTTTACGCTGGGTTTCAAGCTAAAATAAGCCACTCCCAAACAATAAAAAAACACGCCCCAGATAAACAAAATCCAAAATGAAAAATGAGAAAAATAAATCTGCCAACTTACAATCATGAGAATAATAATGATTGCCCAAAAAAGATAATTTAAAAAAAAGCTCCAGCTGCCGTTTTTTATGGCTACCTGAACATTCATAAATCCATAATTAAATTGTTGCTTTAAGGTCCCGATCAATGTCGAGCGGTGGAAATGAGTCACAATGGCTGTATCATGATAATAAATCTTCTTTTCCTCTTTGAGGCATTGAAAACACAGATCCAATTCGTCGGCTGCTGCGCACTTTATATTTTCGTCAAATCGATGCTCATCGAGAAACTCCTTGCGAAAAGCCATATTGCATCCAACGATTTCTTTCACATAGCAACTTTTGTCCGCTACGAAATTGATCCCTTTGTTGACCATTTCCCAATATGTTTTTGGGGGCGGATCAATAATGCGCCCGCCGGTAATCATAATTTGCTCATCCATCTCGAAAGGTTTTGTGAGTTCTCTAATCCAATCTGAATCTGCAACACAATCCGAATCGGTTATGGCAATGAACCGGCCCTGCGCTTCTCTCAATCCCTTATTCAGTGAATACGTTTTCCCTTTATTTGTTTCATTGATTAGAACCTTTAGGTTGGAGGCTTGGAAATTTCTTAGAATCTCAACTGTCCGATCGCTCGAACCGTCATCCACGATGATCACTTCATAATCTTCTATGGATTGCTTTAAAAGAGACTCGACGCAAGCGCCAATGAAATTTTCCCGATTAAAAACCGCCACAATAATAGAAACCTTCATACTAACTGTTCACTTTCTGTTCTACGCATTGGAGTAACTCTTCAATATTGAGTTCACGCATACAAGGATAGCGGCCTAGGCAATGAGTGATTGTATAACCGTAATGGGTGCAGGGAGAACACTCCATATCTTTCGTGAAAATAGAATGACGACTTCCTCTGGGAGCCCATTTTTCTTTATTACCTGGTCCAAAAATTCCAACCGTTGGCGCTCCGATAGCAACAGCCAAATGCAAGAGCCCGGAATCCGGACCGATAAATAATTTGCTGGTTTTAATGAGAGCTGAGCTCTGTATAAGCGTTGTCTTTCCGACAAAATTAGTTACGTTGAGTCCTTGAAGATTCTGATCGATCCGTCGCACTTGACTGAAGCTATCCTTTCCTCCACAAAGAGCAACATGACATCCTCGTTGATCAAGATATTTGATTATCGCTAAAGACTGTTCGCTGGTTAAACGCCTTTCAGCAATGCTGGCGCCCACAAACAAGCTGATATTGTTTTGGCTTCCATTATCCTCAGCCCATTGCATGGCATCATCGGGAATATGAAAACTGCCTTCTAAAGCTATTTGGTCGGAAAGATCTTGAAAGACGCATCGAAAGAGATTGATGAAATTCATCAATTCATAAACGTTCTTCCCATAGCTTACCTTTTGATGATAGAACTTAGAGCGCCACGGGCGTGTCGAGAAACCCGCACAACAGGCATCCAGAAATCTTGAAGCGATAACAGCGCTTAAATAATGCCACTGCTCTGTGTCAAAAACCACGTCATACTGATTGTAAAATATTTTTCGTAGAGAATTGCATTGATCGTACTGATAAATCCCTAATGAAAGATCTTTTTGTGAACTAAAGATTTGCGAATTTCTTCTCTCGCAAAGAACATCAATCTCAAGCGGTGGATACTGCTTTTTGAGTGCACGAATCACAGGGAGCAAAAAAACAGCATCCCCGATTCCGCCGGGTCTGATGATAAGAATCTTTTTGATCTGGCGCCAATCAATATCTCTATCTTTTCTTGGTTTTGAAAAAAAGAATATGATCGATCCCGCCCAATAATCAAAAAGCTTAATCGCTTTGATTCTGATTGAACCTGAAGAGCGAAGAATATCAAAAATTCCGATTTTCATAAATGACTTATGATGATTAATAATACAGCAGGGTGAACATAAACAAAATCCACAAAAGAACGCTAATCAAAAGCGGTCCGTCAGTAAACAAGATTTCGCCCGGATCATCCCCTGAGTGCTTGACATGAATCAAGTAAAGATACCGAAAGACGCCATAAATCACAAAAACCATGGAATACACCACATACGGCTTGCCCACACGCAGAATAATATCCGAAGAAAGAACATAGAGCCCATAGAAAACGACCGTCAACGTAGAGCAAATAATAATAATTTGGTCCAAAAGATAGGACGTATAATGCGCCAGGACACTGCGGTGTCCTGGCGCATTTTCCTGCAACTCGGAGAGTTCATAACGCCTCTTCGTAAATCCAAGATAAAGAGCCAAAAGAAAAACACACATCTGCAGCCACGCCGATGGCAGAATCCCCACCGCCATTGATCCGGCCCAAATTCGTACTTGAAAACCGGCGGCCACAAACATCACATCGATGATCA